>JAZNEM010000142.1:0-3703 GCA_045588595.1 Eubacteriales bacterium | reverse complement strand
TTGCGGGCGAACACAGTTCGCCCCTACGGAGTGCCAATCGAACACCTGTGGGTCAATCGATCCATTCCAAAAGTAATTCTTTCTGTTTTCCGTACAGATGGTTACAAAATATGCACCGGGAGAACTATAATCATAATTCTTGAGCCGTATATCTTTTCTTTTCGGCAATTCTTTTTCATTATCCATTTGCATCACCTACACCATTATAACACAAATCGGCAGAGAAAACAAGTTCTCTGCCGAAATTTTGTGTCTGCCATTTCTCCGCTAAGAATGCAGAGAGAAATGCGGTATTTTTTATAAGTTATTAGCCAAGCTTTGCCTGATTGATCTTGATTCCGGGGCCCATAGTGCTTGCGATAACACAGCTCTTGATGTACTGACCCTTTGCAGCAGCAGGCTTTGCCTTGAGAACCGCGCCAACGAGAGTGTTGAAGTTCTCTGCGAGCTTCTCTGCTCCGAAGGAAGCCTTTCCTATGGGGCAGTGGATGATGTTGGTCTTGTCGAGACGGTACTCGATCTTACCAGCCTTAGCCTCGGTTACAGCCTTTGCAACGTCGGGAGTAACAGTTCCAGCCTTAGGAGAAGGCATAAGTCCCTTAGGACCGAGAACCTTACCGAGCTTACCGATAACACCCATCATGTCGGGGCTTGCAACTACTACGTCGAAATCGAACCAGTTTTCCTGAACGATCTTGTCTGCGTATTCTGCGCCGCCTGCGTAATCTGCGCCTGCGTCAAGAGCAGCCTGAACCTTGTCGCCCTTTGCGAATACAAGAACCTTTACCTTCTTACCGGTTCCGTTAGGAAGAACTACCGCACCTCTAACCTGCTGGTCAGCGTGACGGGAGTCAACACCCAAACGGATATGGATCTCGATGGTCTCATCAAATTTTGCCTTAGAAGTCTCGCAAACGAGAGCGAGAGCCTCTGCGGGATCATAAGATTTGCTCTTATCTATGAGCTTTGCGCTGTCAATATACTTCTTACCCATTTCAGTCTACCCCCTTAGTCCTCAACTACAACGCCCATGCTGCGAGCGGTACCTGCTACCATGCTCATTGCGGTCTCTACGCTGGAAGCGTTGAGGTCGGGCATCTTGGTTTCAGCGATCTTGCGAACCTGTTCAGATGTGATCTTTGCGACCTTGGTCTTGTTAGGCTTCGCAGAACCAGACTCGATTCCTGCTGCTTTCTTAATAAGAACTGCTGCAGGGGGAGTCTTAGTGATAAAAGTAAACGAACGGTCAGCGTAAACCGTAATAACTACGGGAATGATAAGTCCCATGTCATTCTTTGTTCTTTCGTTGAATTCCTTTGTAAATACAGGAATTGCAACACCGTACTGTCCAAGTGCAGGACCTACGGGAGGCTGCGGAGTTGCCTTACCAGCGGGCAACTGCAACTTGATATAACCCATTACCTTTTTTGCCATTTTTAAAATACCTCCATTGTGGTGAATTTACGGGAGAATTAAAAGTATTTTTCTCCCTCCCACTTTTGTGACCTTTGTCACGTTTACGCAAGCTTAACTACGCTTGCATCAAGTTCTACAGGCATATCGCGGCGTCCTCTCTTGACGAGCACCGTGATCTTCTTCTTATCGTCGGATATCGCTTCAACAGTTCCTGAATATCCCTCAAAAAGTCCCTCCGTAATAGCAACGGTATCTCCAACCTTAAACGCGAGCTCTACGCGAGTCGTCGTTTCAATGTTGAACGCCTCTACCTCCGCATCAGTAAGCGGGGTGGGACGCGATCCCGGACCTACGAATCCTGTAACGCCTGTAATATTTCTTACAGCGTGCCAGCTTTCATCGGTCATAGCCATTTTGATAAGAACGTAGCAAGGGAATATCTTTTCCTCGATTTCCTTTTCCACGTCACCGTTCTTTTCGATAACGGTAGTTACAGGAATACGGATATCGAAGATCAAATGTCCAAGTCCGCGATTTTCAACGATCTTTTCAAGGCTTGCCTTAACCTTGTTTTCATAACCGGAGTAGGTGTGCGCTACGTACCATCTCGGGCCAACGTTCATTTCATTAATATCACTCATACCAAAAAGCCTCTTAACTTATTTCGGAAAGAGTTCTGTGAGCGCTTGAATACCGTGAGAAAAAGCATAGTCCAATATACCGATGAGGATTACAAATACCAAAACTACGACAAGAACAACGAGGGTGTTCTTTAAAACCTGCTTCCATGTCGGCCATACTATCTTTTTAGTCTCGCTCTTGAATCCGCGCCAAGCCTCTTTTACTCTGCCCTTTTTCTTTTCTTTTTTTACTTTCTCGGGCTTCTCGGGCTTCTCGGTCGCAACGACCTTTTCCTTATCTGCCATCTTTCTCTCCTTCCCGAATCACTTAGATTCTTTGTGAAGAGTGTGCTTGCGGCAGAACCTACAGTACTTGTTCAGTTCGAGCCTGTCAGGATCATTCTTCTTGTTTTTCTTCGTGTCATAGTTTCTCTGCTTGCACTCAGTACATACCAGAGTGATTTTGACTCTTGCATCATTAGCCATTTTCGGCACCTCCCATTTCAAATTATTTGACATACCTCGGACGTTTAACCTTCGGCATGTCCGTGTACCTCCCTCAGCGAAGCCGTACGCCGTCCCGCTTTTTAGCGGAGCGCATTTGACAGCGCAACAAAAAAAGCCTACTCGCAGAGGTAAAACTATTATACCACTCTTCAGTTCGTATGTCAAGACTTTTTTTGCATTTTTTGCATTTTTGTTTTTAAAAACTTAAAAAAACATTGAAAAAAACAACAAACCATGATATAATACATAATAAGTAGAAACCGTAAATTAAAAAAGGGAGCTAAAAATGAAAAAGATATTTTTACGCATTGTTCTTTTCACGGTAGTATTAAGTTTGTGTTCGAGCCTTATATCGTGCAAAGGCATTGGAAACGAACATTCTCACGAAACCACAGGCTTTGGCGAGATCACAAGCAACATCAATGATGACAAGGATAACGTCAACAACGCTCCTTACATCCCTACCATCTTGGCTGTCCCTGCCGATGAGCAAACTATCCCCTTATTGTCAGGCAACGCTTACAAATTTTGCACAGAGTACTCTCCGGGAATTTCGGAAAAGTATTGGGATCTGACGGATCAATATTATCCCGAGCCTGCCACTATCAGCTGGTCTGTTGAAAAACCCGCCAACTACTACACCGTTATTTTATCAAAAAACTCCGATATGTCAGAGGCGCAGAGCTTTGTGTGTCTTTCCGAAGAGCTGAAGATAGAAGATCTTTTCATGGGCACTCAATACTATTATCAAGTTCTTGCTCACTACGAAAAAGATACCGTCAACTCTCGTGTGTTTTCTTTCGTCACGGCGTATCTGCCTCGTACGGTATACATAGAAGGTGCATCTAACACCAGAGATTTCGGCGGATACTACACGGCAGACGGAAAATACCGCATAAAGCAAGGCGTTCTGTATCGCGGAGGTCACATAGACGATCTAACCGACGCAGGACGCGAAAAGATGTTGAACGTCTACGGCATCAAGACTGATCTTGATCTGCGCGGAACAAAATCAAAATCCCCTCTGGGAGATAGCGTAAACTTTGTAAACGTCAGCGGCCCATATTATCAAGGAACAAAGGCAGGACTTGCCACCACGAACGAAGCTTATTTAAACGCTTTGCGCACAGAGATACGCACCTTTGCCGACCCTGCGAATT
>JAZNEM010000141.1:0-26343 GCA_045588595.1 Eubacteriales bacterium | reverse complement strand
ATCGTTGCTATGGGCTCTGTTTGTGACGTTGCTGAAGAGGTTGTTGATTACCTTACAGCAAAGGGCAAGAAGGTAGGTCTTATCAAGGTTCGCCTTTACCGTCCTTTCTGTGCGGACAAGCTTGCTAAAGCCCTTCCCAAGACTGTTAAGAACATCGCAGTTCTCGACAGAACAAAGGAACCCGGCTCTCTCGGCGAGCCTCTCTACCTTGACGTTGTTACAGCTCTTGCTCAGGGCGGCGTTTCCGCAAAGGTAGTTGGCGGCAGATATGGCCTTGGTTCTAAGGATACTCCTCCTTCCTCTATCTTCGCAGTATATGAGGAGCTTACAAAGGACGCTCCCAAGAACGGCTTTACAATTGGTATCGTTGATGACGTTACAGGCACTTCTCTCGAAGAAAAGCCTGCTCCCGACACAGCTGCAAAGGGAACTATCGCTTGCAAGTTCTGGGGTCTCGGCGGCGACGGTACAGTTGGTGCTAACAAGAACTCCATCAAGATCATCGGTGACCACACCGATAAGTATATCCAGGCATACTTCCAGTATGACTCCAAGAAGACCTCCGGTATCACCATTTCTCACCTTCGTTTCGGTGATAACCCCATCAAGTCTCCTTACTACATAAACAAGGCAGACTTCGTTGCTTGTCACAACTCTGCATACCTCAAGAAGTATGACATGATCAGCGACGTTAAGCCCGGTGGTACATTCCTCCTTGACTGCGCTTGGAGCGTAGACGAGCTTGACGCTAACCTTCCTGAAAAGGTTAAGGGATATATCGCTAACAACAATATCAAGTTCATAATCATAGACGCTACCACCATCGCTACAAAGCAGATCGGTAACGCAAAGGTTAAGAACACCGTTCTTCAGTCTGCATTCTTCTCTCTTGCTAACATTCTTCCTAAGGATGAGGCTATCAAGTACATGAAGGAAGCAGCATACAAGTCTTACATCAAGAAGGGTCAGGCTATCGTTGACCTCAACCATGCGGCTATCGACGCAGGTGCTGACGCTTATGTTGAAGTAAATGTTCCTGCTTCTTGGAAGAACGCAGGTACTGATGCTCCCAAGGCTGCTTTCGAGAGTCCTCGCGCAGACCTCCAGAGCTTCGTAAATAACGTCGTTACTCCCGTAAACGCAATGGCAGGCGATAAGCTTCCCGTTTCTGCGTTTACCGCATATGTTGACGGTACTTTCCCGCAGGGATCTACCGCTTCCGAGAAGAGAGGCGTTGCTGTATCCGTTCCTTCATGGAATCCCGATGCTTGTATCCAGTGTAACAACTGTGCATTTGTATGTCCTCACGCTTGTATCCGTCCCTTCGCTATGACCGAAGAGGAGGCTGCAAACGCTCCTGCGGCTACGAAGTTCTCTGCAAAGCCCGTTATCAAGACAAACTACAAGTTCACCATGTCCATCTCTCCCGCAGACTGTATGGGTTGTACGCTTTGCGTAAAGGCTTGTCCTGTAAACAACAATCCTAAGATGGGAACTGCTATCGAGATGGTTCCTGCCGCTACTCAGGCAGATCAGCAGGCTCCTTGGGATTACGCTGTTGCTAACGTATCCGAGAAGAAAGAGCTTATCAACACGACCATTAAGGGCTCGCAGTTCAAGCAGCCGCTTCTCGAGTTCTCGGGATCTTGCGCAGGTTGTGCAGAGACCTCTTACGCTCGTCTTATAACACAGCTCTTCGGTGAGTCTATGTATATCTCCAACGCAACAGGTTGTTCTTCCATTTGGGGTGGCTCTGCTCCCGCAACTCCTTACACGGTAAACCGTGAGAGCGGACGCGGTCCTGCTTGGGCTAACTCGCTCTTCGAGGATAACGCTGAGCACGGTCTCGGCATCCACCTCGGTCAGAAAACCATTCGTGAAAAGCTCATCCGCAAGGTTGAGGCTATGATGGCTTCCAACAAGGCATCTGACGAATTCAAGGCTGCCGCACAGGCTTACCTTGATACAAAGGATAGCTCCAAGGCTAACGTTGAGCCTACCAAGGCACTTATCGCAGAGCTTGAAAAGGCTGCTGCTGAGGGTTGCCCCACTGCTACTGAGGTTCTCGCTGAAAAGACCTACCTCGGCAAGAAGTCCACTTGGATCTTCGGTGGAGACGGTTGGGCATACGATATCGGATTTGGCGGTCTTGACCATGTGATCGCTTCGGGCGAGGACGTAAACATCATGGTATTCGATACCGAGGTTTACTCCAACACCGGTGGACAGGCGTCCAAGGCTTCCAACATCGGTCAGGTTGCTCAGTTCGCTGCTGCAGGTAAGGCAATCGGCAAGAAGAACCTTGCAGAGATCGCTATGTCCTACGGTTACGTTTACGTTGCACAGGTAGCTATGGGTGCTGATATGAACCAGCTCCTCAAGGCTCTTACCGAGGCAGAGGCTTACAACGGACCTTCCATCATCATCGGCTACGCTCCTTGTGAAATGCACGGCATTAAGGGAACGATGCAGAACTGCCAGCTCGAAATGAAGAAGGCAGTTGAGGCAGGCTATTGGCAGATGTTCCGTTATAATCCTACCGCAGAAGGCAAGAAGTTGACCATCGACTCCAAGCCCGCAACGGCAAGCTACGTTGACTTTATCAAGTCTGAAAACCGTTACGCTCGCCTCGTTCAGACCTTCCCCGAGAAAGCAGAAGCTCTCTTCGCTAAGGGTGAGGAAAACGCAAAGGCTAAGTACGACAGACTCGTTAAGATGGCTGATCTTTACGAATAATTCGGAAAAGATTTCATAAAAATCATCCCCGCGGAAAATTCCGCGGGGATAATTTTTATTCGTTTATTCGTCTGCTTTCGTGACAATAGAAATATATAAATTGCCTTTCTTCCGAAAGAGTCCTTACAAGCTCTGCGACACCTTTCATATTAGTTGCATCTAATGCAACAAACGGGTCGTCAAGGATCATAAAAGGAAGATCACCATCAAAAAGCTGCTCAATAAAAGCAAGTCTTAGGCAAAGAGCCCACACAGCTCGCTGACCCGTACTCAAATGCTTGTGATCACGCATAGCTCCGTTCTTTTCAAATCTCACAAAGAAGTCCTTATCAAGCGTTACATGCTCGCCAAATGAACTCTCTACCATCTTCGCGTAATGAGAAAATGAGTCGCGTATCGGTGATATATAACGCTCTGTAAGATTTGTATCCGCCTTCTCAAGAAGTTCTGAAGCCACTTTTAGCATCATGTGCTTTTTCTTATATTCCTCAATATCATCAAGCATTCTGTAAAGCTCATTTCGACGTTCGCCGAGCTTTGCGGTTTTGCTCTCATCCTCGGCTATCTGACTATCAAGAATATTTAATCTTTTGCGAAGCTCATCAAGCTTTACCGAAACAGATTCCGTATCTTCGTGTATCTCCTCGGGGCGTTCATTAAGTCCTTCTTTCTCAAAATACTCTTGTGCCTTATTGAGAAATTCATTTCGTTTTGTTTCATAAACCGAACGCATAGAGATATCCTTCTTAAGCAGCTCAAGCTCTGCACGCATATCCTGCGGCACATCTTCTCTATATGACAAAAAGAATTCATCCAGCTTGTTTTTTAACTCTTGCGCGAAACAACTGTCTTTTTCCCTACGCTTTTCACACATGAGCTTTTCATCGGTCAAAACCTGTTTGTCAGATATTTTACGTTCAAGCTCATTAAGCTCGCGCCTCATATCCGTACCGTCAGAGCCGTATTCTTTAAGGAACTCCCTTACGTAATTTTCCGATACTCTGCGCATAGAGATACATTCTTCTATCTTCGCTATGCGTTTTTTCTCGTTTTTGATTACCACGGTATAGGCTTCGATATCGCTATTCAGCCTTTGAAGATCCGCTATTGCTCCATTTTCACAAGCGTATCCATATACCGAAAGCATCGCGCGTAGCTCGTTATCTGTTTCTCGCATCTTAAGATGAATAGCCACCGCTTCGCTGCCGCCGAGATTCAAATTCGAGCGTTCCACAGCACTCATTCGGCGGTTAAGATACATAAATCCTCCGCAAACAAGCGCAAGAGCACCAATTATCATAACGAGAATTCCGACTACCAATGACAGCATAAGAAGCAATACACCGCCTATAAGCGCAACCGCGCCCAAGCCAAAAGCAAGCGTGGCAATGCCTTTGCTCTTTTTTACATACGCATCTTTTTCAGCATTTTCGGGGCTATGAACGGTGTGTCCTAAAAGAGCGTTGCTCTGCTCTCGGTAAATATGTTCAAGCTCTGTCATGCGGGCAAGCTCGGCATCGCTCGGCTTTCCTTTCGAAAATTTTTCAACAAGCTCCCGCTCCCTGCCGCTTGGTTCGGTACGGCGAAGCGTATCTATGTACGCTTCCTTGTCAACTATCGAATCAAGCTCCCCCCGAACGCCATCAAGCTCTTCGGTACTCGGCTCTCCAAGTGAAAACAAACGATTCAGCGACGCAAGTCTCTCTTCCTTTTCCCCACCGAATTCAATCGCGGAAAGCCTTGCCTGCGCATTTTCAAATGACGTAATCATTTCTTCCGCTTCTGTTATACTTTCCGACAGCGGAATTCCGCGAGGATATTTCTGTGCAAGCTGATCAAGATTATTTTCGAAGTCGTTTACATTTGATTTTATGGAATCATAAGTTTTCCACTTCTGCAACAGAACGTCTGCCGCCTGCGCTTTGGAAAATTTTTCGCGCATTGCGTTTATTTCCAACTGCACCCCTGTGCGTGCGCGATAACTTCCTTCAAGAGTTTTGTCTATTGTTTCAAGATTTTCTATCTCTTTTCGAAGCTCCGCAACACGTCTCTCGCTCTCTGGAATGAGTCCTCTTATATTTCCTCTGGCAGCACGGTATTTTTTTGCTTCTGTCTCAAGAATTTTTATCGCATTACCGAGATCGATATTGCCTTCTGTGTAATTATTGAGCCTTCCGCTGATTCCATCCGTTGCAACAAGCTCCATATCGTCAGAGGTAACAAAAAGCGTTCGCATAAAGGAGTTTTCGTCAAGTCCAAATAGCTGTCGTCCTATAGGATCGATACCAAGCTCACTTGTAATACAGCCATTACAATATACTATAGCTTCGTCACGTGTCTTGCTTTTTTTGTCGAATCTTCTTTCGACCATATACATTCGTTTGTTATGCTCAAATGTAATATTGCCACCGAAAATACCTCCAGAAAAAGGCAAATAATGTTTTCTTTCGCCAAGCGTTTTCTCTGACGAGGTATACGTAGGAAGTCCATAAAACATAGCCTTTATAAAGGACGCTAAAGTGGTTTTACCCTCTCCGTTTTCAAGATAGAATTCCGTAATACCGCTATTAAAGTCAAGATCAACGTTTGATAGCTTTCCGTAATTTTCAATGTGACAGGATATAAGCTTCATCAATCTACCTCCCTGCCTTCAAGTGCCCGAAGCCCGTAAACGATTATTTTTTGTTTTTCTTCGTCGCTATACTTTGTATCTGCAATTACAGTACGTATAAATTCGCCTCTCAATGAAAGGTCACCCTCAAAATCCTCTATATCAAAGTGACGCATCGTTTTGTCCTTTACAGAAACAAAATAACATTTTTCACCAAGATACTCCGTAACAGAGGAAACGAGCGTATCGTTGTCAAAAACGATCTCTCCCAAAAGATTGACTCGCAGAAGATCTCCGCTGTTCCACTCCTGTGTCTCACATATTTTTTTATAGCATCTGTATGCGTTTGAGCAATCTCCGACGTCAACAAAAAGCTCGCGTATAGTACGCAGTGCAAACGGAACAAATACCGCATTGATCTTTTCACCTACTTCAATCAGAACAAAGCCTTTTTCTCCTGTCTCATCAAAACCTCTTCCCTCAAGACAACCACTATATGCATATCGTCCCCTTGTATCCAACGCATCTTCTTTGTAGGAATGATAATGACCAAGCGCAAGATAATCAATATTTCTGTTTTTCAGTTCACGCAAATTTACAAGTCCGTCTCCCGATTGTTCACAAGCCGTTCCATGAAGCATAACTATATTTTTGCGCTCTCTGTCCAAAGAAAGTGTCGAGTAAAGAGATAAATTATTCTCTTGCACTAACTCAATTCCTGTTATGTCAACATCTCCGTAGGAATACGTAGTCCATTCCGAAGAAAAGGCCTTGAGATTAGAGAGGCCTTCCTCTTTATAGGATTCCTTTGAATCGTGATTTCCTCTCAGATAAAGGAAATCAATATCGGGATTCTCTCTTACAATGTTATAAAAGAATTCCTTATCTCTTCGCAAAGGACGGTCTGAGTCAAAGACGTCACCTGACAAAAGTATTGCTGTAACGTCATTATCACGCGCGTAATCTATCATTCTATGGAATGTAGCACGCACTTCCGAACGGCGTTGTTCAACCTTTGTGCGAGGTAGCTTTGCCTCCATTTTTGAGCCGAGATGAATATCGGCACAGTGTATAAATCTCAACATTTGCGTCTCCAAAATTATCCAAAGGTCTCCGCCGCGCCGACGACGCGCAACGCTTCAACGTCTATACGATCTCTGCCGTAAGCGTCAAAAAACCTTTCTCTGTATTCGTCGGTCTTAAGATTAAATTCAAGTGTCCACGCGCCCCAGAAAATATCGATATGGCGGTCGCCTCTGCCACCGTTTCCAAGGTCAACAAATCCGCTGAAATCCCAGTTATCAAGCATTATGTTCGGCAAGCAATAGTCACCGTGGATAAGTGTATCTGATTTTAGCAAATGCTTTCCTTTCTCTATTACCGCCCACGCATCGTTCGGTGTTTTGAAGCTATCGCCCTTGTAAGCGTAAGACGCATCAAATATACCCGCTTTGTAATTACGTTCCGCTCCCGCAAAATACTCGACCGTTCTGTCCACAGGACAATCCGATGGGTCTATCTCATGCAGGATACGCAAACGCTCGGCAATAGTATCGCAAAGTCTTTTGGGGTCGTCAAGGTATTGAGAACAAGTACAATCCTCGCCCGCAACACGAGACGTTAACAGCCAGTCTTTATCGTTTGAGACGTATTCCAAAACAGTTGCGCCAAGTCCTTTTTTGCAAAAATACTCGGTCAGCTCGGCTTCTTTACAAAGACTTCCTTTTTGCGAGGTCTTTAAATAGTACCCCTCTCCCTTGTCAATAAACCAAACTCTCGCCTCGGGTGAGCAACTGCTGTCGTATACGTCAGCGGTTGCTATAAGAGAATGAAATTCACTTGGGAAATCATTTGTTTCGGCTTTTATTAGAATCCTTTTCATTATATCTCAAAATATTTTACAGCTTTATTTCAGCGGAGCCGTCCTCATTGTATACGATACGGTCACCGCTTGTACACAAAGAATCCTGATATGCGAAAAATTCTTCATTTGTCGCGAATATGGGGGTAAATTCGTCTATGATCTTCTTTGCCCTCTTTGCTCCGTCCGAAAGCAAAAGTTCAAGCATGACGAGCTGCCATTTTGCGCTCTTTACACAAGCCGCATCAACGTCAGCTATAACAAAATCCTTTGAATGTCCCGCTCCGCGAGAACCCGCGGAATAGGGCTGAACAGTGGGCATGACCGACGAAAGATCTCCCATATCCGTACTTCCTGTGATCATGTTCTTCGTAATGAAAAGGTTCTCTATCCCTGCTATCTCCGCAGCTTCTATAGCTACGTCTTTCATATTTTCATCGTTCTTAAAGGGAGAGTAACCGGGAATGTCGATTATCTCAATATTTGCGCCAAGTGACAACGCACCGCCGATAAGCGCTCTGTCTACCTTTTTGTTAGCCTTAGCGATAGCTTCAAATGTCGCGCCGCGTATATAACTCTCTATTCTCGCTTCCTCTGGAATAGCGTTTACCATCGAGCCTCCGCTCGTCATTATCGGGTGAACTCGTATGAGGTCAGGCTCACGGAATGTCTCGCGTATCGCGTTTACGGCATTGATACCGCAGGTCGCCGCGTAAAGAGCGTTTACGCCAAGCCATGGAGCTCCGCCCGCGTGAGCAGATTTTCCCTTGTAGATTATATTTTTCGCAATGCAGCCCACAGAACCGCCGTCTATACGCGCTCTTTCTGCCGTATGCACCATGATAGCTATATCGACTCCGTCAAAGTATCCTCTGCGTAAATATTCCGCTTTCCCGCCGAAATATTTTATCTTGCCTTGACGCTTAAGCTCCGAACGGTATTCTAATTCGAGAAGCTCCTCTGCGGGTACTGCGCAAAGGCGTATGCGGCCGCAAAGACCGTCGAGCGCGCCCTCTTCTTTAAGAGCGGCGGCAATTCCGACGAGTGCCGCGCACTGCGCGTGATGTCCGCAAGCGTGTACCGCCCCCGTTTCCTTGTTCGAATCCTTGTGCGTATGGCAAATGACCGAGTCAAGCTCGGCAAGCACGAGAACCTCAGGCCCTTCTCTGCCCGTATCAAGAACGGTATAAAATCCCGTGATGCCGTCGGAAATAGTTACATCATATCCAAGCTCCTCAAAGGTCTTTTTCAGATATGCTGTAGTATCTACCTCTCTGTATCCTGTTTCGGGGTGCGCCCATATATAGCGCTCCGCATCCGCAATAAGATCGCGGTATTTGTCTACGTTTTTGATGATAGTACTCATTTTTTCTCTCCTTTATTTCTTACGAATATTTTTTCATAGCTTTCGGTCTTTGCTGATTCCTGCATACGCAAATGAACCGAATCGGTCGTACGGAGATATTCCGCAAACTGTTTTTCATTTTCTATACTGCTCGGAATATACATTCCGCAAAATGCCCTCGGCGTATCCCCATGATAATCTCCGCCCGAGGTAAGTATGATCCCGTTTTTCTTAGCAAATTCGGAAAGTTCATCATAGTGTGTACCGTCATAATAGATGTGACTGCTTATCTCAACACCGTCGAGAAAGGCGGGATCAAGCAATACATTTTTCCCCTTTCGCAAAGGATGAGCCTGAACGAGAACACCTCCCGCCTTATGAACGGCACGGTAAAGCTCCTCTTGAGTATACAGATACATCTCCATATGCTTTTTCAAAAAATCCTCGCCCACACCATAAACAAGCAAGTGTACGTATTCGTAAAGCTCCATCGATACTTCTATTCCGAAAAACACCTTTATACCGTGCTGCTCGCCTATCTCCTTGGTATAACGGTATTCGTCCATATAGCATTGAGCCATCGTCTTGACATCCGGATATATTGCCTTATTGTTGACATAAAACGCAGTATAGTGATTTGTCAGGATCAATCCGTCTATCCCAACATTTTTTGCGGCAATAATTACTTCCTCCGGTGTCTTTTTACAACAAGTGCTTATTCCCGATGTATGAGCATGGCAATCAAGCAAAATTGTTTTTTTATCCATCATTATCACCACTTTTTCTTGCAATATTTTATACTGTATCCATTGTACCACAAAACAAAAAATATTTCAATAAATATGTAAAAAAGAGTTGGCTTTTTTCCAACTCTTTTTTATGCGTCAAAGCTCTATGCAGTTTGTTCCGTCCTTGGTGACGTAATGCGTTTTGACTCCGAGGATATCCATCCACTTGCGCGTCACAGTCGTGCCGTACATACGCTCTCTCTGCATCTTGCGGAGCTTTTCGCGGTTCAAAAGATACTTCGGTATCTCGGGCTCGTTATAAAGCCAATCGGCGCAACACCACATACAAGCCTCGGGCATTATAGCCGCGTAAACCTCCATACCGACGTTCATATGTCCGTGGTGAGCCATTTGCACGATGTCCGCTTTAAGCTTGTCTCTTGACTCCTCATAAAGCACGTCACCGCCTTCAGGACCGAGGTCGCCGAGGAAGAGCACCTTTTTGTTGGGAGTGGTGAGCATAAATACGACAGAAGAATCGTTCATGAGGTTCGAGTAAAGACCGTCGTGATAGGTGTAAAGAACCTCTATCTTACACTCATCGACCTCAAGGGTCTCGCCCTGCTCGACAACGTGAGCTCGGTCGCCTATCATGGAAAGTATGCTGTTAAAACCTACGAGATTGGAAAGCTCTCGTTTGAAATACTCGATGTCGGGAACTTCTCCCTCGGTCTTTTGCATGAGCTCATCGTAGTTAGGCATATTATAATATATCTTTTCAATATCAAAATCCGCACCGCCGTTTGTCTTAAATTCATGTACAAGTCCGCTTATGTGGTCACCGTGCGCGTGAGTAAGTATCCATGCAGAGATATGTCTGCCGCCTATGTACTCCTTAATAAGAGGCATGTCCTCTGCGCGACCGCCATCAACGACAATAACGTTATTCTGCTTGGTGACCAGAACAAATCCCATCATAAATTTACTTGTCTCGGTGATTTGATACAATAATGTCTTTTCGTTCATAACGATTCTCCTTTGCTTTTACCGAAATTTATTTGTCTATATAATGATACATCAATTTTATCAAAAGCAAATCCATTTTGCGATATTTTTGCATTACATAAAACAATTATTTTTCAAACACAAGCTTGATACCCATAGCGGTAACGCGACGGCAATAGTCCGCGACACGCTCGGGGAGATAGTCCTCGACTCTGTGTCCGTCAAAGCCGACACTTAATCGAACGCCCGATTCACGAACTATCGCCTGTTGTTCTTCGTTTCTGAAAAACTCAAGCATATATTCATGCTCACGGTACTTATGTATGCTGTCGTAGCTTACATTCATCTCCCAAAAAATATTCCGCTCCGCCATTTTCTTGAAATATCGGTATGGGTCTTCACCAAGACTTTCGATAAACGCAAACATATCCGTATGCGCAACTCCGATATTCTTGCAACCGCAACGCTCGGCAAAGCTGAAAAGATCGCGCTTTATTATCGAATTTTCAATATCGGGATTTTCTATCATGCAATAATCAAAAAACGATATATCCGCGCTCTTGGGCAAAGCTATTTTCGGGATATTAAGATGCGCCGTTATCTCTATACCGCAAAGCACTCTTATGCGGTCGGCGTATTTCTCCTTGACGAGATTCATATGGTCGTAATATCTGTGAAGCATAACTTCATTGTATTCGTTTGGAATTATTTCGGCGGGTGCTTTAAATGCGGCTTTGTTTCCAAATCCTATCCCGTGGTTATGGTCGCAAATACCGAAAAGCTCTATGCCGCCCGCAATTGCCGCTTCGACGATCGCTTCGGGTGAATCCTTTCCGCAAAATGAATAATATGTATGTGAATGAAGGTCTTGTATCATTTGTTTTCTCCTTTATTTTAACTTTATCGCGCAAGGTCGCCCTCGTGCAAAGCAACACCGTTCTTCTTTAATTTTTTTGTAGCTCTTTAACGTCCAAAAAAGAAAGATCGTCAGTCATAGTGACAGCCATTCCCGTCGCTTGACCCGTGACCGCAATGTCGTGATCTTTGTTCGATTCGGTAATGTGTTTTTTCATTATTAGCTCCTATATATTTTTTGCTTTGATTATTTTGACCCTTTATTTTTCTTGAACCATTTTACAAGCCTTTATAAAATCGTCAAAAATAAGTCGATTATGCTTGTCATTTTCACATAACCGCTCGGGATGCCATTGATAAGCGCGAAGGTATCGCTCTCCCGACAAATAAGCCGCCTCCACGACTCCGTCATCGGCAAGAGCCATGATCTCAAGTCCTTTTCCAAACGTTTTTATAGCTTGATGATGAAAGCTGTTGGCGTGTATCCTTTGCGTTCCGACTAACGTATAAAGCGGAGTATCCTCCATAACGTTTACGTCGTGAGAGGGCGCAAATTTCGGTTCGCTTTGCCTATGCGAGATCTGTGTATCTATCTCACTCGAAATGTCCTGATAAAGCGTACCGCCAAGCGCGACATTTACAAGCTGCGCGCCGCGGCAGATAGCAAGAATAGGCTTTGAGGTGTTCAGTACTTTTTCCAAGACCTTAAGCTCAAGCTCATCACGATTATATTGGATCTCACCGCACGTAGCTTTGGGGTGTTCGCCATAGCGATTTGGGTCTACGTCTGCGCCGCCCGTAAAAAAGAAACCGTCGCAAATGCTGATAAAGCTGTCTATTGTTTCATCTTCACTAACGTAAGGCAAAAGCACGGGAAGTCCTCCCGCTAACTCTATCGCTTTGATATATGGGGGCTGTACCCTCGTGTTAAAGTCATTATCAACTTCGGCGAGTATGCCTATAATAGATGTCATGTTTTTTATCCTTTCGATATGTTATACTGTACTGCTTCAAATTGTATTTTCGGGGTTTGCTCGAAAATCACTTTTGTCCCTGCGTAAAATCAGAGCTTTTTTTGATTTTGATTATTTTCTTTAACCATTTAACTAATGCGCATATAAGTCCAAAAACAACAATAGGAACAATAATACCGAGCAAAACAATCAAATCAAAATCAATGTTTGGCGAGTCCAATTCAACGCCGAACGCGCTGAAAATAAGAGCACCTATGCCAAAGAATATTAAGGTCAATACGATTTCGAGCAGTCCTTCGAAAAACGCTTCTTTAAGTTTATTTTTATCTTTTTTCATTTACTGCACCTTTCGAAATGTTATACTAAACTGCTGTAAATTGCATTTTCGAGTTTCGCTAAAAAAGCACATTTGTCCTTGCCAAAAATCAGGGCGATTTTTGATTTTGAACACTTTTTTTAAGATTACGCTCAAAATCACTCAAAAAGGCTTGATTTTACCCATTTTCAACCGATTTTGCTCATTTTCTCGTGAGACACACAACACTTTCGTCTGTGATTTGTTCAGGTCGGCAAAGTTCAATACCTACAACGCCGTATTTACTCTGTTCTTCAACAGAATAATACTGTTCCATATCAGATGGGGTCGCATTGTCAACGTTTTCTGTTGTGTATCCGCATTTTAATAGTGGCAACGATTTATATAATTCTTTGAAAGAATCGAACCTATACAGTTTCACAACTGTGGTATTAAGTGTTTCGCCGGTTGTATTTTCGGTGAAAACAATTTTATCACCAACTTTTATTTTCTGACGCTTTTCATCAAACAAACGAAGTTCGATAGTTTTTTCTCCATTCTTTATCATTTCAAAGGGTGCAGAATTTAATTTCATTTTGTGTACGTTGATTTGCCTACTTAATAATGCTACCGTTTCCACATGCCCTGTCCTCGCAAACATATCGACAGGTTGCACCTCACTAATGTTGTATCCTGCTTCTCTGAACCACACGCAATCTCTTGCTAAAGTATCGGGGTCGCACGAAACATACACGACCTTCGGCACTTGGAGCGATGCAAGGCACTCGACAAGCTCCTTGGTCGTTCCCTTTCTCGGAGGGTCTATAACAACGACGTCAGGGCGCACTCCACCCGCGCATTTGAGGATAGTTTCTCTATCCGACGCGTCGGCACAGTAAAATTCGGCGTTCTTTACTCCGTTTCGCTCGGCATTCTCTTTCGCGCATTCGACTGCCGATTCAACTATCTCTATTCCAACGAGCTTTTTCGTATTCTTTGCCATCGAAAGTCCTATCGTCCCCGTTCCGCAATAAAGGTCCATCAACACTTCATTGCCGCGAAGCTCGGCTTTCTTTGCCGCCTCGGTATAAAGCATCTCCGCGCCGTCTCGGTTGACCTGATAAAAGGACTGCGGACTTATTCTGAAACGCAGACCGCATAGCTCGTCCTCTATGTAATCATTTCCCCACAAAGTGATAAATCTATCTCCGAGAACTACGTTCGTATTTTTCTTATTTACGTTCAAGAGTATGCCGCTGACATTTGAAAAGCGCTTTCTTATGCAAGAGACAAACTCGTCTGCATGCGGTAAGCTCTCCGCATTGATAACTACGCAAAGCATTATCTGCCCAGTTTTCTCGGCTATACGAAGATAAATATGGCGCATGATTCCCTTGCCAGTCTCTTCATTATAGACGCTGATTCCCTTTTCGGTAGCAAAACGGCATACCTCTGCCACAATGTGAGAAAATGCAGGATTCTGTATTGCGCACTCGTTTGACGCAACGATATTATGTGACTTTGAAGCGTAAAATCCCGCCGTGACCTTGCCTTTTACCTCGGTCACGGGAAACTGTCCTTTATTCCGATAGCCTACTATTTTACCCGTATTCATAACGGGAAGCACCTTTACGTCCGCAAGCCCTGCCTTAACGAATGAATTTTTTACGTAATCGCGTTTTATCTCAAGCTCGTGCTCGTATTTTATATGCCTGTATACACAGCCGCCGCACGAAAGTGGAGCTGTGCAGGTATCCTTTTCAACACGACAAGGAGAAGCCGTTATAAGCTTCTCCATTCGCGCTACCGCAAAGCTTTTATTGACTTTTATGATCTTTGCTTCTATCGTGTCACCCGTGACCGCTCCCTTAACAAAGACAACTCTTCCGTCCTCGGCACGTCCGACACCGCAACCCAAGTTGTTTATGTCGCCTATCTCAAGGACGATACGGTCGTCCTTTTTCATGCGATGTAAAACTCCTTGCCGTCCTCAAGACGCAGGCAAGCAAGCGGCTCGTCAAACGCCGCGCCGCAATCTATAAGGATACTTCCCTCACCGTAAAATATTTGTCCCTTATCAGCATCGTCTATCTCATAGGTCGGGATATGTCCCGCTATTATAGTCACATCGTCAAAATATTCTCTGTTTATGTCAAGCGGCTCGCGGATAAAGTCCTCAGGCATATAGTCCTCAAGAGGAGTCTCGGGATCGAAATCGGCAATTCCCGCATGCAAAAGCAGATACTTTCTTCCCTTTACCTCTACCTCCTCGTAAAGCGACATATCCGAAAGATACTCGAGAACGCCCTCTTTCATATCGTCGTCAAGAGTCTTGAAGCCCTCCATCGTTTTCTGTCCGCCGTCCTGAATCCACGCCGTCATCTCGGTGAGAACAGATGGATCACTCGGCGCGCCGTTTTTAAGCATCTTATCAAGCTCGGTAAGGAGCTTGAGCGCACGGAGATCGTGATCTCCAACGATTGGAATTACGTTAAAACGCATACTGAGGTCGCAAAGAAGCTCGATAGGCTCATCACCGTAATCGACGATATCACCAAGGACGTACATAACGTCATCATCGGTGAATCTTATCTCCTTTAAAAGCTTTTTGAATTTTTCGAACGATCCATGAAGATCGGAAACTACGTATGTCATAATTTTTCTCCTTTTTTATTTAAACTTTATACTGCTGAAATGTTGCCGCTAAAGAAAATGTCACATTCGATCTCTGCATCTGCTCCGATTATAACCTCTTTGAGTACGTGGCATACGGGATTCTCGGTATAAAAATGTCCTGCCGCCAAAAGATTTATTTTATTTTCCGAAGCATCTGTCATATCGTGATATTTAAGCTCTCCGCTAACATAGGTGTCCGCACCTGCCGCTTTAGCCGCTCCGATATCGTCAGAACCAGAGCCTCCAAGCACCGCAACGCGAAGTACGGGGATATCGGTATCCGAGTAAAGCACAACAGGAGCATGAAGCGCATCCTTTACCTTTTGGGCAAAATCCGATATTTCCATTGGAGCTTCAAGCTCTCCTATTCTGCCTAAAGCTTCGTCACCCTCGCCAAAAACTTCTACGTTTTTGAGGTCAAGCAAAGCAGCAAGCATATCGTTTACACCGCCCGAAACGGCATCAAGACGCGTATGAAATGACATGACCGCAATTTTATTTGCGATAAGCTTTATCACCTTTGCACTTACTATGTCTTGACCGTTTACTGCCGTTAATCCCTTGAAAATAAAGGGATGATGAGAAACTATAATGTCATATCCGCCCTCTATTGCGGCATCACACACTTTATCTGTGACGTCAAGTGCAACAAGAACTTTTTGTACCTCTCGCTCTCCGTCGGGACAGCACAGAAGTCCATCGTTATCCCACTCACAAGAAAGTGAGCGCGGGATACGCGTATCAAGATAATCGTAAAGCTCTTTTACTTTCATTTCAATTTCTCCAATTCAGCTAGAATTTTTTCTTCTTCCGAGGTATCCGCACCCGACATTTTCTTCCCGCGTAAGCGTTCAGAAAATACGGAGATAAACCTCTCGACCGACATAAAAAGAAGTTCTCCTCCACGCTCTATATTCTTTTTGCCTAAAAGCAATTCGATGTTGCTGTATTCTTGCGTTTTGCCCGTATATTCAGCACAAATTATCTGATATACTTTCTTTTCTTCAAAAACCATAACCTCATCAATAATACTATAACCGTTATCCAAAAGGGATCGGCGCAATAGCTCGGGGTGAGTCATAGGCTGTAAGATAAGACGAATAGCCTCATTTTTTGTAAAAGAAGCTTTAGAAATAATATTTGCGATAAGCTCTCCACCCATTCCGAGAATCAAGATATCTGTCGGCTCATAAGCGCTTATTTTATCAAGTCCGTCGGCAAGGAGCGTAGCTATATTTTTATCAAGTCCGTATTCTTTTATATGTTCTCGCGCACGCAATATAGGTCCTTCGTTAATATCCGAAGCGATAGCTCCTTTTACTCTTCCCTCAAGACAAAGAGCTATGGGCAGATACGCATGATCCGTACCAACGTCGGCAATATATGCGTCTTGCCGAACGAAGTCGGCAGCAGCGCGTAATCTTTTACTTAATTTCAAAGTTTTGTTCATTCTTTCATTTTTCATATGGGGAGCGCGAGTTATAAGCTACGCGCTCCCCGCAGAAGATCTTTCTTTATTTTTTGTCACTGACCGATATGAGCGTTTATCTTTGCGATAAGAGCGTCGGCATCAGTTCCGTGAACGTAGCACGCAGCCTCGATAGACTCACCTCTTGCAGAGGGACAGCCAAGGCAGTGCATTCCGATCTCGAAGAAGAACTGCGCAGTATCCGGATATGCATCCAGAACGTCACCGATAATAGATTCTTTCGTTATCTTCATTTAATTATACCTCCTTTATTTTTCTACACTTATATTATAAAGGTTTAAGCCTCAAATGTCAATAACATTGTGTCCTATGTAATAAAATTTATTTCTAAATTCAGAGATAAACGACAAAACGCGGTGTCCCACAGGGGACACCGCGTTTTGTCGTTCGTCTTAGCCGCAGCAACAGAAGATCAATATCAAAGCGATGATAATGATCCAAAGCGCGTTATCGTCAAAAAGATTGCAAAGACAGTTATTCATAATAAGTCCTCCATATTAAGTCTGTCGAGGATTTATCCTCTACGATAACATAATATGAAGGACTCATAATTTTTGTTACTTAACAAATATGGTCGTCTATCTCAACGGGTCTGCCAAGCTCATCGGAGCGGAACGCCGCTTCCATTATCTTCATAACTCGCATAAGCTGCTTATGAGTTACTATCTGCTCAGCCTTGCCGTCAATCGCGAGACATACGTTGCGATAAAAATCGTGAACGTCGGATTCGGGACGCTTTATAAAGCTTTCGGTAGTAGTCTTGTCGTCTCTGGGCGCCATAGTTCTCGTAAGACCCGCCGCGGTAACGACAGGGGTAACGTTTTCCTCGTCCCACTTGTCGCAGCAAATTATCTTGCAATCGTCCTTCCAGTCATTGATAATGGCAGTTCCGAGTCTACCCGCCATATAGAAACGAGGAAGCGCGATAAAGTTATAGGTCGAGACCTCTATACGAGCAGTAAGTCCGCCCTCAAAATAAAGGTCGAGCTTAAAGCCATCGTCGACCTCGGTATTGAGAAGGTGATCGCAACGGCAATATACCTTTTCTACCTTTCTGTCGTAAGCAATGCCTACCATCTGGTCGATAAGGTGCACGCCCCAGTCAAGAATCATTCCGCCGCCATGCTCTTTTTCGGTTCTCCAGTCTCCGGGGATCCCGCGCGAGCCGTGATATCTCGATTCAATGCAGAATACGTTTCCGAGCTTTCCCGAAGCGTAAAGCTCTTTTATCATAAGGTAATCGCAGTCCCATCTGCGATTCTGGTGCGTTGTAAAAAGCTTGCCTGTTTCATTTGATGCATCTATCATTTTCTGAAGCTCGTCACTACTCATTGCCACGGGCTTTTCCGAAATAACGTTCTTACCAGCATTCATAGCCTGTATTGCAAGCGGCATATGGAGTTCGTTCGGAACTGCAAGTGTGAGAATATCCACTGTAGGATCGGCAAGAACCTCGTCAAACGAACCGTATACGTATATTCCTCTCTCGGCAGCAAGAGCGCGACGCTCCTCCTTTATATCCCAGATACCCGCAAGCTCGCAAACATCGCTCACAAGCAACTGTTTTGCGTGCCAGCCACCCATTCCACCGTAGCCTATAATAGCAACTCTTTTTTTACTCATGATCCAAAATCTTCCTTTCAAGCAATATGCAAAGTTTTTCGTCGCATATGATTATATTCAAACAAATATTGTTATTCTCTCATAATGTATTATAAGACAAAAAGCTTATGATTTCAAGACACTCTATGATAAATAGCAGACAAATATTGCTCATTTATGCTTTTGTGAAAATTTTCAACGTCTATTTTTTGTAATATACGCTATTTTCAAGTAAAAAAATCAAAAAATCTATTGAGAATTTCAAAAAAATATTATATAATATAAGTATACTATCCTCTGAACAAAAAATAAAGGAAGAAATTAAATGTCAAATACCGAAAAACAAAATCATATAAGAAATTTTTCGATAATCGCGCATATCGACCACGGAAAATCCACTCTTGCCGACAGAATCCTTGAATTCACGCAAACCGTCTCAACTCGTGAGATGGAGGAGCAACTGCTTGACAACATGGACCTCGAGCGCGAAAGAGGTATCACTATAAAGGCGCGCGCTGTTCGTCTCGAATACAATGCGCCAGACGGTGAGACCTATCAGTTCAATCTCATAGACACCCCTGGTCACGTTGACTTTAACTACGAGGTGTCGCGTTCTCTCAATGCTTGCGACGGTGCGCTCCTCGTCGTTGACTCAACGCAGGGAATCGAAGCGCAGACCCTTGCTAACGCTTATCTCGCGGTAGACGCAGACCTTGAGATAGTTCCCGTAATAAACAAGATAGACCTCCCCTCCGCCGACCCCGACAGAGTCCGCGCGGAGATAGAGGACGTTATCGGTATTCCCGCAGAGGATTGCCCCGCAGTCTCGGCAAAAACAGGTCTTAACATAGAGCAGGTCCTTGAGGCTGTAGTAAGAGACATTCCCGCTCCTAAAGGAGATGTAAATAAGCCTTTGAAGGCTCTTATTTTCGACTCCTATTACGATAGCTATCTCGGTGTTGTCGTAAACGTCCGCGTTTTCGACGGAAAGGTAAAGAGCGGAGACGTTATCCGTCTTATGAGCAATGGAACGACTTACGAGGTAGTTGATGTTGGATATATGACTCCCTTTGGACTGCAAAAGACCGCCATTCTCTCCGCAGGCGAGGTTGGATATATCACTGCTTCTATCAAGAGCGTTGGCGATACGAGAGTCGGTGACACCATAACACTTAACGATGAGCCCACCGACGAAGCGCTCTCCGGATTTAAAGCCGTTCAACCTATGGTCTACGCAGGTATATACCCCGCAGACGGAGCACGTTACGGTGACCTTCGCGATGCGCTTGAAAAGCTTCAGCTCAACGATGCCGCGCTCATATTTGAACCCGAAACGTCCATCGCGCTCGGATTTGGCTTCCGTTGCGGATTTTTGGGACTTCTCCATATGGAAATAATTGAAGAACGCCTTGAGAGAGAATTCAATCTTGACCTTATTACGACCGCTCCTTCGGTTATCTATGAGGTTGTACGCAGAGACGGTGAAAAAGTGCGTATAGACAACCCCTCAAACTTTCCTCCCGCAGACGAGATAGAGACGGCGTACGAACCTATCGTAAGAGCAAATATAATCACACCTACCGAATACGTCGGCGGTCTTATGGATCTTTGTCAGGATAGACGCGGAACTTTCCTCGATATGAAATATATCGACACCTCGCGTGTTGAATTGCATTACGATCTGCCGCTCAACGAGATAATCTACGACTTTTTCGATGCGCTCAAGAGCCGCTCTCGCGGTTATGCTTCTCTCGACTACGAGCTTGGAGATTACGTTCCGAGTAAGCTCGTTAAGCTCGACTTCTTGCTCAACGCAGAACCCGTTGACGCCCTTTCGTTTATCGTTCATGAAGAAAAGGCGTATGGCAGAGCGCGAAGAATAGCAGAAAAGCTCAAGGACAATATTCCGCGCCAGCTCTTTGAGATCCCGATACAAGCCGCTATCGGCTCGCGAATCATCGCGCGAGAAACTGTTAAGGCAATGCGTAAGGACGTCCTTGCAAAGTGCTACGGCGGTGATATCACGCGTAAGAAGAAGCTTCTTGAAAAGCAAAAAGAAGGTAAGAAAAAGATGCGCCAGTTAGGCTCTGTTCAAGTCTCTCCGGAAGCCTTTATGGCTGTCCTCAAGCTTGATGACGAATAAGGACGCGTTGAGGGCAAAAACAAGCGTATCTTTTATGGGTGTGACTCGGCGTGGATACCATATGAGAGCTGGGCTGTCATGAAAACAAAAAAGTTCGACTGCATGGTGTTTGAGGTAACGCTCGGTGACGTTATCGGTGACTCTCGCATATTCGAACATAACAACATCCGAATGACAGAGCTTATGTTGGAAACGGTACGCAACCGCAATTTGCTAAACGAAAGCTCAATTGTTTGCGCTACGCACTTTTCACGTTTTGCTCATGAGGAACACGATAAGCTTTCGGCAAGACTCGCTTCTTTTGGCATGATCGCCGCATACGACGGAGCTTCTATGGAATTTTAAAGCTATGAAAAGGAGCAGACTCAAAACACAGTCTGCTCCTTGAATTATTTGATTCGTCTCACAGGTACGCTTGGCGGCGTACCTTTTTTATACGCCTCTATTACGCGTCTGATCTCGTCTTTTGTTTCGATCGTAAAAATATAATGATGCATTATTATACCCTTACCCTCAACATCTCGCATCTTGTCCGCCACATACGTGGGTACACTGTTAAATATAAGACTTCTGTGTGCGCCATCGTTCAACACGGGGAAACGAGTACCTCTACGGTCAACAAGCTCACTCTTGCCATTTTTACAAGCTTTGCAATCGGATATCTCCTTACCCACGCACTTTTCGGTCACCATAAGCGGAAGTCTGCCATAAACGACTGCCATGCTTTTGCCCTTTATATCACGCATCTGCGCCAAGGTCAGCTCGGGAGAAAGTATCACATCGCAAAATCCGTTTTCCTTACATACTATGGCACTGATGCCGTTCGTAACGTTAAGCCTGAGATCTCCATGTATATATAAGCCGCTGCTTTTAGCCAAGGACAAATGACCGTAATTCCCGACGAGAATATGCTCCGCGCCCATTTCCTTTGCCGCTTGAAGAAGCTTTTCAATTTTTTCGCGCTCACTGTCGTAAATGACCGCGGGGAGCATTACTCCGTTCGTCTGTCCATTGTATTCGTGGAGCGGAAGATAAATTATATCAAAATAATTTTCAGCCTCTGGGGGAATATTCTCGGCTCTGTAAAAAACTGCGCTTCTGCATTGTGTCGGCGTATCCGTTTGATACGTCTCAAAAGCTTTCGTTTTAATATCGGAGACACTTCTCTTGTCCGCAAGATCCGTTGAGAGCGCATCGCAAAGCGCTCTTCTCAAAGCATTAAGAGACGATATAGGTGTCATAATATTGTCGTCTATCTCGACCTCTATACTCTTTGGAGCATACGGAGTATTTCCCCATTTAGAAAGGCTTCGTTTGACAGTCTCTTCATCAATGGGAGCAGTTCTCGCGTCCATCGGAACATCTCCGTACACGGTTATATTTCTTGACAGCTCGGTAAGCGACATTGGCTTGCCTTTTTTAATACCTGCAAAAATATTTACAGGTATCTTTCTAGAAATGCCCGTAAAGACTTCAAGAGCTCTTGAGTGCTCCTTGTCCGTCTCGGAGCGTACTCCGAGCATTTTGGCGTCTATTCTCTCGGTGAAATATCCGTCGGTAAATCCACCTCTTGAGAATATCTCCGAGAGCTCCTTCATATCGCGCTCGTCCGCACCCTTACATTCATCAACAAGTCTGCGCCAGATACGCGTTACATCACGCACGTATTCGGGAGATTTCATTCTTCCCTCTATCTTAAACGACGCAACTCCCATATCTATAAGCTTTGGGATATGGCGAGCAAGTGACAGATCCTTTAAGGAAAGCGGATAATCGGTCTTTCCGTTTGCCGTACGGTAGGGCAAGCGGCAGGGCTGAGCACATTCACCTCGATTACCGCTTCTTCCGCCGACAATAGAAGAAAACAAGCACTGTCCCGAATGACAAACGCAAAGTGCGCCGTGTACGAACACCTCAGCTTCAATTGGCGACTGCGCAACGAATCTTCGAAGCTCTGCCTCGCTCATCTCACGGGCGCAGACCATTCTTGAAAATCCGTTTTCGGCAAGAAAACGCGCCGCATCAGCATTATGTCCCGAAAACTGCGTACTTGCGTGAAGCTCTATCGGTATCCGCTCGCGCACGAGTCTTGCCGCGCCAATATCGGCAATAATAAGCGCATCCGCTCCGCAAAGATACGCTTCCTCCGCCGCCTTCAAAAAAGCCGTTCTCTCTATATCGTATATCAACGTATTTGCGGCAACATAAAGCTTTGCTCCATACGCATGGGCAAACTTTGCGCCCTCGCGCAATTCCTCGGACGTAAAATTTTTCGCGTTTATTCTCGCGTTAAAAGACGAGCCGCCTATATATATCGCGTCTGCTCCGCCTTCTATTGCGGCTCGCAAGGCATCAAGCGAACCTGCGGGAGCTAAAAGCTCGGGAAGTTTTTTTCTTTCTGTCATACCGTTCTATATACTCTCCTAAAAAAGAATATTCTCTCCCCTTTATTATACCCTTTTCTTTTCTCCGTGTCAAGAGCTTCAGATAACGTAAAACATTACGCTGAGCGAATGAAGTATGCTTCCCGCCAAAACGAAAAGATGAAATACCGAATGAAAATAGCGAACCTTCTTTCCGCAAGAATAAAATATTACTCCCACAGTATAAAGTATTCCGCCGCCAAGCAATAATCCAAAGCCGCAAGAACCCAGTACATCAAACATCAAAGTTACCGATGGCAATATCGCCCAACCTACCACGACGTAAGATATCATACTGAATACGGTATATTTTTTGAGGTCTATTGCATTAAGTACCACCGCAACCACAGTAGTACCCCAAACCACAGAAAATGTCAGCCACGCCTGTATAGGATACTCTTTTGCAAGCGCACAAAGAAGAAAAGGCGTATAAGTTCCCGCTATGAGAAAATATATCGTGCAGTGGTCTATTATCTGAAAAACGAGCTTTGATATATGAGTTGTAAGTCCATGATAGACGCTCGACATGGTATAAAGCAAGGTCATGGACACGCCAAAGACCGCACCGCATATTATTCCTATAACGCTTCCCTTTAGTGCTGCGATCATCACGCAAAACACAAGAGTTGCCACTCCCACAACTCCGCCTACTATGTGCGACACCATGTTAAATATCTCCTCGCCCCTTGTATAATCGGGCAGATGTCTTTGCTTTAAAGGGATTCTTCTTTTCGACTCTCCACGTGTCATTGCTATGCCTCCTGTATAATGTAGTAATCAAAACCGTATTACATTGTTATTATAGCATATTATTTCTGGAATTGCAATAGGTTATGCAAAATTTTTATAAAAAACGGACCAAACAAGTCAAAAACCTGTTTAGTCCGTTATAATTATATTAACTTAAATCTTAACTATTCCGAAAACATCAAGAATAGAGGATACAAGGATTATCAATATACACACCGGAGCAAAGTATCTTATCATTACATTAAACATCTTTTTATGCTTTAAACGGTTGCCCTCAAGCTCTACCTCGTCAATAATAGCCTTAGGCTTTAAGATATATCCAACAAAAATGCAGGTTGCAAGGGCAACTAAAGGCATGAGTATATTGTTACTTATAAAGTCAAAGAAATCGAGTATCTGAAGTCCAAGTATACTGAATTCTCCCCATGCGCTGTATCCGAGAGAGGACGACGCACCAAGAATGACCGAGATGCCAAACACGATAAGACAAGACATTTTTCTTCCGAAATTGAATTTGTCCTGAATAGTTGAAACAACTGTCTCCATAAGAGAGATAGACGAGGTAAGTGCCGCCAAAAATACCATTACGAAGAATATTACTCCTACTATCGTTCCCGCAGGCATATTGGCAAATATTTTCGGAAGCGCACCAAACATAAGGCTTGGACCTTTTCCGAGAGCCTCGGGGTCACCGCCCGAGAAAGCATAGACTGCGGGGATTATCATAAGACCCGCAAGGAAAGCTATACCTGTATCGAATATCTCTATCTGCTTTGCAGCCTTTTCAATGCTGATATCCTTTTTCATATACGAGCCAAAGGTTATCATTATACCCATAGCAAGCGACATTGAATAAAAAAGCTGTCCCATTGCCGCAACGACAGTCATTATCGAAAATTTTGAGAAATCGGGTTTAATGTAATATACCACTCCATCAAGTGCACCGTCAACTGTACAAATAGTAAATATTGCGACAAAAAGAATAAGAATGACAAGCACAGGCATCATAACCTTACTTACTTTCTCGATCCCCTTTTCAACTCCGAAAAGAACGATTATAGCGGTTATGCCGATAAAGAGAGAAAACCAAAAAAGAGGCTCAAAGGTCTGACCTATAAATCCTCCAAAGTAGCTATCTTCTGCCATAGCGTTCGTCTGACCACGCATAAATTCGAAGCCGTATTTCATTACCCAACCGCCTATGACCGAATAGTACGGCAAAATTATAGCGGGGATAATAGATCCCAAAACACCCACAAAAGAAAACCTCTTGTCAAGTGCACGATATGCTCCCATGGGAGACAACTGCGTTTTTCGCCCAATGGCTATTTCCGCGACCATTAGTGAAAATCCAAAAGTCACCGAAAGTATGATATACACAAGTAAGAATATACCGCCACCGTATTTAGCGGCAAGATACGGGAAACGCCAGATGTTTCCAAGTCCTACCGCAGACCCCGCCGCCGCAAGCACGAAGCCTATCTTTCCTGTAAATGAACTTCTTTTTGAACTCATATTTTTCCGTCCGATCTTTTAAACTATCATTATTATATCATACCCCGACATTTTTTGCAACATAATTTTTATTTTTAGGAAATAAATAGCATAATACCCCCAAAAAACGTGTACGATATTCGTAAATAATAATACTTGATACTAAAGACGGGAAACGAATATGAAAAAATTTTTCAATTGGCTCAAAAATAAAATAGTCAACTTCCTTCGGTGGATATGGCAGGAGTGCAAAACTCCGAGTACCATCGTTCTTTTGTTATTCGTTATTCTCATTGTATATTCTCCCGTATGGCTCGGATATCTCTTGTTCTGGATATTCCGTTGGAAATGGGCTTTGGTACTCGCTACCGCGTGCCTTGCCTTTTGGATAGGACCGTTCTCGCCTTTTTTCGTACTGTGTGTATCTATTACGCTCGGTATTAAAAAAATATTCTCAAAGATAAAAAAGAAAAATCAATAACAAACGGACGAACTGTGTTCGCCCGTTTTTCATATTAAGCTTTATGATCAATCCTCTTTATATTCTGCTATGTAAGGAAGATTTCTAAAATATTCACCGCAATCAAGTCCGTATCCGATAACGAAGTAATCGGGAATGGTAAATAACGACATGTCCGCCTTGAAGTCAACAAGTCTTCTCGAAGGCTTGTCCAAAAGCGTCACCACATGCAATGAAATAGGATTCCTTGTTTTAAGAAGCATCACTATGTCGTTGAGCGTTCTGCCCGTATCGATAATATCCTCTACTATAACAACGTGATAGTTGCTTATATCTCTGTCAAGATCCATAGTTATCTTAACGACACCCGTGGACTCTGTTCCCTCATAATAGCTCTTCGCACACATAAATCCTATCTCACACGGTACACTTACCGCGCGACAGATATCTGCCATGAACACAAACGCTCCTTTGAGAATGCTGACGAGCAATATAGGACGTCCGTCGTATATCTTATCTATCTCCTTGCCTGCCTTTTCGATAGCTTCGGCTATCTCTTCCTTTGTAATGATAACGTTCTTTATTCTGCTTTCAAGATCAGCTTTAGAATTTATCTTTTTCATAAAATACTATCCCCCGTAATTTAGATATTATCAACGTATTTCATTATATCATAATTTTTTCAATATTTCAATCTTTTTATAAAAAATATGACATAGCAAAACAAAAAAGAGAACACAAGCGTTCGCTTGTGTTCTCGAAAAATCAATTTAGGTTGTTGAATTAAGCGGTTTTCTTCTTTCTAAGAACAAACCAGTAAAGGCAGAATCCTCCTGCGCCGAGAACAACAACTACGAGGATGATAATAAGAACTATCAATCCTGTGTTAGAGCTCG
>JAZNEM010000140.1:0-1968 GCA_045588595.1 Eubacteriales bacterium | reverse complement strand
AAAAATAACAGTCCGCCGCTTTTTTGTGCGGCGGACTGTTGACATTCCTTTGATTTTGTGATAAAATATAGAAAATATTTGAAAATAACTGCCACCGGGTAGTGAGAGCTTTGCACTCGTGAACGTATCGTTAGGTCTTTGAAGATGCGTTTCGGGTGTTATTTTTTTGAGGTAAACGTAATGCTAAAAAATCCTTTTTCGGAATTGAAAAAGCATGAATGGATATTGTGGTCGATATCCATGACCGTAGTGCTTGTGTCAAATTTTGTTTCAAAAGATATACAGCCTGTCACATTGTTGGCTACGCTTATAGGAGTGACCGCGCTTATTTTCGTTGCCAAGGGCAACGTCTGGGGGCAGATATTTACTGTCGTTTTCAGCGTTCTTTATTCTATAACCTCGTTTGAGTTTCGTTATTACGGTGAGATAATAACCTATCTAGGAATGAGCGCGCCGATAGCGGCGTTGTCGGTAATATCATGGCTTCGCAATCCTTATAAAAAAGGGAAGAATGAGGTCAAGATACGCCATTTAAAAGCAAGAGATATCGTTTTGTGCGTTGCGTTGACATTTACCGTTACAGTTGTGTTTTATTTTATATTGCGCGCGCTTGGTACACCGAATCTTCTCGTAAGCACGGTGTCGATAACAACGAGCTTCCTTGCGTCGTATCTTATGTTTATGCGTAATTCGTATTACGCGCTCGCATATGCCGCAAACGATATAGTTTTGGTAACATTATGGATATTGGCTACCTTCGAAAGTCTTTCATATCTTCCGATGGTCGCTTGCTTTTCGATATTCCTTGTTAACGATATATACGGCTTCGCAAGCTGGAAGATTCGCGAGAAAAAACAGGAAGCGGGGGAATAAAAAAGTGTGTGGTCGCAGGGACAGGCATCCTCGACAGTCCAAAAAAGAACGTGGCATATACAAATGCCACGTCAAATCACTGACAAACTTCATTTTAGAAAAGTAAAGTAGCAATTGTACAAATAAAGGCTCCCTTGTGTAAAGGGAGCCGTCACCGTAGGTGACTGAGGGATTGTTTTACAATAAAATTTTGCCTTGCCACAATCCCTCCGTCTTGCTTCGCAAGCCACCTCCCTTTACACAAGGGAGGCTCTTTGTTTCTTTGCGTTTGTATATTTTGCTACCTAAAGTTTTTTAGCGCTACTTTGTCAGTAAGCTACACGTTCTTTTTAACAAAACTATTGCTTTATTTTATCTTCGATCTCCTTTGCATATCCCAAGGCTTGTTCAGCCTCTACGTCATATCCGTTTTTACGGTGAATATCCGCAATTTCCAAATATACTTGATAAGCTTCCTTAAACTTTTCAAGCTTTCTATAGCACAAGGCGATGGTGTATTTTTCATCACAGAAATATGTTCCGATTTTTCCTGCTTTTTCGAGCCATATAAGTGCCTCTTCATATTTTTCCAAGACATAGTAGAGATAACCCTTACTTGTGTATAATTCCCAATAGTCAGGGTGTTTTTCTAAAGCCTCGTCACAAACGGCAAGTGCCTTTTCATATTGTTTATTAAACAGATATGCGTCGCTTAGTAAGATCCATTCTCGCACATCAAGGTTACCGCCTGCTTCGTCCATTTTTCGCTGACGCTCGGCAATAATTTCTTCTCCCTTTCCAAAAGAAAACAGCATATCCATTTTCATTGACGCCGCTCTTCTGTAAGGCAACGAATTTTTGTCTGCTTCATTGCTTAAAACCTCGTCAAACCATTTGAGAGCTTCATCTTTGCAAAAGTACATCATGGCTTTGTGAAGCCATCCGTAGTTCCATTTGTCATACATCGACAACTCGCCGGTTTTCATAAGTTTTTGATATTCAAGACGGCATCTCAAAAAATCCTCGGGGTCTCTGCTGATTTCATACAGTGCGGACAGCCGTTGCGCGTAATTTTCGTACGCCACGGATTGCTTTTTGAAAAGATCGTCCACGATG
>JAZNEM010000139.1:0-5722 GCA_045588595.1 Eubacteriales bacterium | reverse complement strand
AGCCTTGACACAGTTTGGATATTTTGATAAAGGCGTGTCAAATTTGACGGGTTAGTGTAATTAAATTGCGGTTTGTCTGCGAGGGAAAATCACGATTAACTCTCACCTCCGTCAACAAATCTTTTGCGGTTGCGTCCCGCGAATTTACGAGTAACAAGTAACTCGGTCAAAACCGATTTGTTGCATCTGCGCTACCATTATGGCTATGCAAAACCTGTTTTTTAGGAAGTTTTTGAGGGGTCAAGGGGAACTTTTTACAAAAAGTTCCCCTTGCGCGTCCCCGACAAATCAAAATTTGAAACTTAAACGTTTACTCTTTTTCCCTTTTTATCCTTGGCGGGTCTTACGAGCATATAAGTGATAAAGATTATAACAACGATAGCACCTGCAAGTCCTATTATATTAAGCGCGGTAGCTGTAAACGCTCCCGTGATGAGAAGCGTCGCCTGATATGCGATAAGAGCCATTGCGTACGCAAATGCGCATTGATAGATTATCGCAAATGCCGTCCACTTAAAGCTGTTCATCTCGCGTCTGATAGCACCCATAGCCGCAAAACAAGGTGCGCAAAGAAGATTGAATACGAGGAATGAAAGTCCGCTCGCGTAAATAAACGAGCTTGCTATTCCTTTTGCACCGCCATAAACGATACCCATAGTAGCAACGATATTCTCTTTTGCTACAAATCCCGTAATCGAAGCAATTGCCTTCTGCCAAGTGCCGAAGCCAAGGGGAATGAATATCCAAGCAATTCCCTTTCCTATGTAAGCCAAGATACTGTTCGATACCTCTTCCTCAGAGAGCATACGGAAGCTTCCGTCCACAAAACCGAAGTAGGTCGTGAACCAAATGATGACAGACGATAGCAGAATAACAGTTCCCGCCTTTTTAATGAACGACCATCCGCGCTCCCACATACTGTAAAGAATGTTCTTTACTGTCGGCATATGATATGCGGGAAGCTCCATAACGAAAGTCGCCGCCTCTCCAGTGAAGAGCTTTGTCTTTTTAAGCATTATACCCGAAATAACGACCGCCACCATTCCAATAAAGTATGCAGACGGTGCTACCCACCAAGCGCCGCCAAAGACTGCGCCCGTTATCATCGCTATAAACGGAAGCTTTGCCCCGCAAGGAATAAACGTAGTAGTTATTATCGTCATTCGTCGGTCGCGAACATTCTCTATCGTTCTCGATGCCATGATACCGGGAACACTGCAACCTGTGCCGATAAGCATAGGAATAAAGGATTTACCCGAAAGACCTAATTTACGGAATACTCTATCCATAACGAAAGCTATTCTCGACATATATCCGCAAGCCTCAAGGAACGCAAGGAATAGAAACAGGACGAGCATCTGCGGAACAAAACCCAGTACCGCGCCTACTCCCGCGACTATACCGTCAAGGATAAGACCCGAAAGCCATTCAGGACATTCGAACGTGCCAAGTCCCATACCAACAAGAGCGGGAACACCCATTACCCATATACCGTACTCTGTGGGGTCCGGTGCAGCAAAGCCGTATGACGCGTAAATCCCTGCCGCTTCTTTAAGCTCTGCCCCCGTCGAAGTCATCTTCTCTTCAAGAAGAGTTCCCTCGTCAATGACTGTATAAGTAAATTCGTAATCATCGGAAACGAGCGCAACCGCAGAATCAAGAAGCGTCTTTGCTGTCTCGGCGTTAAAGGTTGCAAGCTCGGTATCAAGCGCTATGGAAAGTACGTTTGCGTCAGTAGCTTCTATAAATCCGTTCACTACCGTGGAAGCAGATTCAAACTCCTCTGCCTTCTCGGAATATCCTTCGTCTATTCCAAAGAGGTGGAAGCCATCCCCAAACAGCTTGTCGTTAGTCCAATCGGTAACTAAAGTTCCTACCGTCGTGACCGAGATAAAGTAAACGAGGAACATTATAGCAGCGAATATGGGAAGTGCGAGCCATCTGTTAGTTACTACCTTGTCTATCTTGTCGGACGTTGTAAGTCTGTCGATGCTTTTCTTTTTGTAGCAGCCCTTTAATATAGAAGCTATGTAATCGTATCTTTCATTGATTATGATAGATTCGGCATCGTCGTCCTTATCTGTCTCGACCTTTACGATATCCTTTTCGATATGAGAAAGCTTTTCTTTGTCAAGCTTTAAATACTCAATAACTCTCTCATCTCTCTCAAATATCTTTATGGCGTACCATCTCTGTTGCTCGTCGGGAAGCGCGTGTACCGCTGCTTCTTCAATATGCGCGATAGCATGCTCGACCTCTCCCGAAAAAACGTGCGCCGGCTCTGCCTTTCCGTTTTTAGCCGATTCTATAGCAAGCTCTGCCGCCTCGAAGATTCCATCCTCCTTGAGAGCAGATATCTCAACAATACCGCATCCAAGCTTGCGTGAAAGCTCTGCGACATTTATATTGTCTCCCCTCTTGCGTACCACGTCCATCATATTGATCGCGATAACGACTGGGATACCAAGCTCCATAAGCTGCGTGGTAAGGTAGAGGTTTCTCTCAAGGTTAGTTCCGTCCACTATATTAAGTATCGCGTCGGGACGCTCGCCTACAAGATAATTACGAGCAACTACCTCTTCAAGCGTATACGGAGACAAAGAGTATATACCAGGAAGGTCGGTAATAATGACCCCCTCGTATTTTTTCATGCTTCCCTCTTTTTTCTCAACCGTAACGCCCGGCCAATTTCCAACGAATTGGTTTGAACCTGTAAGTGCATTAAACAGCGTCGTTTTTCCGCAGTTTGGATTTCCTGCCAAAGCAATTCTCAATTTAGTTTCTGCCATTTCAAAGTTCCTTTCACACTCTGTTGGTTAGCATAAGCTAACTCGCGCTCCAAAAAAAATTTAACGGGTCTGTTCCCCACCGCCAAAGGTCATTCGACCTCTATCATTTCGGCGTCATCCTTGCGCAAGGACAATTCGTAGCCACGAACCATCAGCTCAATGGGGTCTCCAAGAGGGGCTAATTTACGAACGTATATCTCCACGCCCTTTGTAATACCCATATCCATGATCCTTCGCCTTACAGGACCTTCACCGTGAACCTTGATGACTTTAACCGTACTGCCTATTTTAGCATTTTTTAAAGTGTTCATGTCGGTCTCCTCAAATATATTGCAGTTAGCCTCCGCTAACTGTAATATATTATAATATTTCAAGAAGATTTTGTCAAGTACTTTTTCGTCGATTTCTAATATTTGTTCATTTTTTTGTTCAATTCTTAAATTCTATTTTATCAGATTATGCATTTTTTACAATATGCCTTGAAAAAAATTAAAAATTATGATATACTATATTTGCAAACAAAAATGGAACAAAAACGGAGGAAGGTATGCCTATTCAAGAATCCGGTGAAATGTATCTGGAATCGATATACAGATTACTTAAAACACAACCGCACATCCGTGCCATTGACGTTGGAGAATATATGGGATATTCAAAGCCTTCGGTAAGCCGCGCAATGGGACTTTTAAAAAAAGAGGAATATATATTTGTAGATAAAGACGGAAGTATAACACTTACCGAAAGCGGCAAAGCGGTAGCGGAAAAAATATTCGAGAGACATACACTCATTACCGAAATGCTCATAAGCTTTGGCGTTGATAAAGAGACCGCCGCAGATGACGCCTGCAAGATAGAACACGTAATAAGCGACGAATCCTTTGAGGCGATCAAAAAACACTTACATTCTCATAAACAATAAGAGTTGACTCTTTTATGAGTCAACTCTTATTGTTTTATTTCAATTTATAAACAGTGATACCTTCTTTGAGGAGGTCTATAGAGCCTGTTCTTGCATAATCGCCGAGCTTTTCAACCACCGTGGAATGTAAAACACTGCCGTAATCCTCTAAGATCGGCGGTATCTCGTTAAAAACTGCTCTGTATATCATGTGCGCGCCAACGTATCCCGCAAGCGGAAGGCTGTGATCATAGGCATCATCGATACAAAGGTCCCAACGGTCGACCCCGTTTGAGATCAAAGTGTCAAGCTCGGCTTTCCAATTAAGATAGTAAACGTCCGAGTAGGTATTTGCGGCGCTATTTCCGTAGCCTTCGTTGTGCGCAGGGAAAATAACGATAGGCGTATCCGATTGCTTGCAAAGGTCCGCAAAGGTCTTAAATGACGCTACATCATTAGAGCTGTAAAATCCGCACATGAACACAGCCGCGTAACGTCCATGCTTCATATCGTACTTGTATTCTTCCCAGTTGTTAGAAACCGTAGCCATTCCCTGCGAAACCCAAATGACCTCGTATTTATTTTTACTGCTTGCATTACACATCTGTTTGAATATCTCCCCAACATCAGATGTTCTGACAAAGCTGTTTCCTAATATCAATATAGGCTTCTCTCCCGCACGTGCGGAAATATCGATAGTATCCATCTGCGCGTCGGTGCGCGCCTGTTTTACAAACATCGAATATTTTACCCTTTTCAGAGCATATTCGTCCAACTCCGCATAATCGACCTCGAGAGTAAGCGCGCGTTCAAGCCCGCCTATCGTACAGGTATATACCACACGGTGAGTAAACTTACCTTCACAATAAATAACGTTCCAAAAAGAACCTGCTCCCGCATTTGAATCATTCTCACTCTCGCAACTCGTTTCATTAGAAGCTATATCTTTCTTAACAGGCATTAGCTTACCAATGTTTTTTCCGTCGCGAATGATATCATATCCTTCCATACTCGCCTTCAAGATCCACTCAACAGGCAGAGAAATTACAAGAACATCTGACGCGGTATCGTCAAACGAAAAATATGTACCTTTTACTTCTTTCGAGGTTTTACATTCTATATTTTTGTAACCGTATAAAACAGCAGGGTCAACGGTTTCTTTAACGTCGGAGGTCTCCGTTTCTTTAACATTAATATTATTTAAACAAGATGTCAATGAAAAACAAAAAGAAAACGCAATAAATATACACAAAAGCTTTTTGATTTTTTCTGTCATGTTTAATATCTCCATTTAATAAAAAATATAGTTGAAATTGTTATATTCATTATAACATTTTTTTAAAGTAAAATCAACCTGATTTTTTAACAAACATACTATTAACAAACAACGATTTTATTGTTGACAAACGAAAAAAAATCTGTTATAATATATTGTGGTAAATCGATAGTTTCTCGATCAGCGCAGTTTTGGACGTTTCCGAGCGCACCCTGCGGGTGATGAAGAGAGGAATAAGGAGTGGCTGTGACTTGGCGATTGACGAGCAAATCTCGTTTGCGATGGCAGAGCCTTAGTCACAACAGGAAGCACAGCGAACAACTTCAAAAATAGTACAATTTAATATTTCGGAATGTAGCGCAGTTGGTAGCGCGCGTGGTTTGGGAGCATGCAGGCAGCGGGGACGCCCCCGCGGGCAAAAACGCGCTCCGCGCGAAAAGCAAAGCCACGAAAATCCTTGCAATCATTGAGAAAACGCCCTTGTAAACATTGACTTTTTCGGCTGTTACCCTTTTCAAAAAAACACCGACAAAATGTTTTGATCACAGATTTGACCACTTACAGAAGTTGATCTAAAATCGAATAAAAATCACACTTCGGGGTGTGTGCGCAGGAATTTGGCTGTGCCAAATAATAGCGCGCGACGTTTGGGTTAGTGAGGCAAAAACGATTGAATATCGTTTTTGGCGAACGGTGGAGCCCAAGCAAGGAGCCGAAGGAGCGAGCGTATCGAGCGACGCGCGGCGACTATGTGACGCG
>JAZNEM010000138.1:0-3475 GCA_045588595.1 Eubacteriales bacterium | reverse complement strand
CCCATATTATATGTATTGTACATATCGCGTTCGGGAACATTGCCGGTCTTTGCAATAAGGTCAAAGATAGGCAAAACCTTAACTGCAGACTTATCAATCTTTGCAGTAAGTCCTTTGGGGATTGAACGCAGAATATTCTCGTAAAATCCCCCTCCTGTGATATGGGATATTCCCTTTACGTTTACCTTTTCAAGAAGCGCAAGTACAGACTTTACGTATATCCTGGTAGGTGTGAGCAAGGTCTCCGCGATAGTCTTACCGCCAAGCTCCGCGCAAGGCTTTGTAAGCTCGGGATTGTTGTTATCGATATCGAACACCTTACGAACGAGTGAAAATCCGTTAGAGTGAACGCCGCTCGAAGCGAGAGCGATAACTACGTCGCCCGCCTTCATCTTGGTGTTATCGATTATCTTTTTCTTGTCTACGATACCTACGCTGAAGCCTGCGAGGTCGTATTCGTCCTCGGGCATCATTCCGGGATGCTCCGCTGTCTCACCGCCGATAAGAGCGCTTCCCGACTGAACGCAGCCCTCCGCAACGCCGGCTACAAGCTCAGCGATGCGCTCGGGAACGTTTTTACCGCAAGCGATATAGTCAAGGAAGAAGAGAGGCTTTGCTCCGCAGCATATAACGTCGTTTACGCACATAGCCACGCAGTCAATACCGATAGTATCGTGCTTATCAAGAAGGATAGCGAGCTTGAGCTTCGTTCCCACTCCGTCAGTTCCCGATACCAAAACAGGCTCTTCCATACCTGCAAGATTTAAACCAAAGCAGCCTCCAAAGCCGCCTACGTCGTCAAGACAGCCCTCGTTTTTAGTACGAGCGACGTGTTTTTTCATAAGCTCAACCGCCTTGTAGCCCGCTGTTATATCAACGCCCGCCGCAGCGTAGCTTTCAGATCTCGAATCGTTATGCATGATTTATTATTCCTTTCCATTCCAACAGTAAGTACAAAGCTTACACGGCTCGATACCTATTGCCTTTATAAGTCCCTCAAGGGACTGAAAATCCAATGATTCAAATTGAAATTTATCGCAGATAGCCTGCTTCATTTTTTTGCATCTCTCGGTAGACGCATCGCTGTATTCGTCGAGGTGCTTAAAGCCCTCTTCTCCCTCAAGCTCCATAATAGTGCGTCTTGCGATAAGATCCATATCGCTCGTGTTTCTTGAGAAGCTCAAATATTTACATCCGAACATGATAGGCGGACAAGCCGAGCGCATATGTACCGACTTTGCTCCGTTATCGTAAAGAAAGTCTACCGTTTCCTTGAGCTGTGTTCCGCGCACTATCGAATCATCTACGAAAAGCAGGTTCTTGTCCTGAATAAGCTCATGTACGGGTATCTGCTTCATCTTTGCGACCTTTTTGCGATCGTTCTGCTTTGACGACATAAAGCTACGCGGCCAAGTAGGCGTATATTTGATAAACGGACGCGCAAACGGGATATGGCTCTTATTTGCATAGCCTATCGCGTGGGGCGTTCCCGAATCGGGCACTCCGCTGACATAATCAATATCCTTAAGTACGCCGTTATTTTCATCAGTCTCTGCAAGTATCTCGCCGTTGCGGTAACGCATCACTTCTACGTTCACGCCCTCGTAATTTGAGGTCGAATATCCGTAATATGACCACAGAAACGCGCAAACGCGCATTTCCTTTCCCGCCTCCGCAAGCTGTATCATCTCGTGAGGCGTAAGCTCGACTATTTCTCCGGGTCCCAGCTCCTTAACGTCCTCAAAGCCAAGCTTTTTGTACGCAAAGGATTCAAAGGTCACGCAATGTGCGTTTTTGCTTTTACCGATTATAACAGGCGTTCTTCCCAAGCGATCGCGCGCGGCTATCAGATTGCCGTTATCCCGCAATATAAGGATAGACGCAGAGCCTTTTATGACCGACTGCGCGAATTTTATTCCCTCGCAGAAATTCTCTTTAAGATTTATCATCGCGGCGACAAGCTCGACGGTATTGACCTTTCCGCCCGTCATTGCGTCAAAATAACAACCCGCATGCGAGAGATACTCGTCTATAAGCTCGTCGATATTCGTTACAGCTCCCACGACGCTTATCGCGTACGTACCGAGCTTTGCGCGTATGAGCATAGGCTGAGGATCGGAATCACTTATACATCCGATGGCGGAAGTTCCGCGCATCTCGTCGAATATTCCCTCAAACTTGGTTCTGAACGGTGAATTTTCGATATTGTGTATCTTTCTCTGCAAGCCTATCTCTTTATCGTACGCCGCAAGCCCTCCTCTGCGTGTTCCGAGGTGTGAATGATAATCCACACCGAAGAACACGTCGATAAGACAATCTTTTTCGGATGTTATTCCAAAAAATCCACTCATATTTTCTAAGTCCTATTTTGCAATTTTATTATCTTAAGCGAAGAAAAGCTCGGAGAGAGTCATGGGGTCGATATATTCGCCGTTCTTGTAAACGCGCATATTGCCCGATGCGATCTCGTCGATAAGCATTACCTTTCCATCAGAGTCATAACCGAACTCAAACTTGATATCGTAAAGAACGAGTCCCTTTTCCTTAAGGTCATCGGCAACTATTCTGGTGATCTTCTGAGTCATTTCCTTTATGTCGTCATACTGCTTTGCGGTCATAACGCCAAGATCAACGAGTCCGTCCTTAGTTACGAGCGGGTCGCCCTTTGCGTCATTCTTAAAGGTCATCTCAACGTACTCGGGAAGATCTGCGCCCTCCTCTATATAGTCGCTGTATCTGCGATAGAAGCTTCCCACAGCCTTGTGACGGCAGATAACCTCAAGTCCCTTACCGAACACCTTAGCAGAGAGAACCTCCATGGTGGTATCCTCAAGGTTTGCGCTGACGTAGTGAGTTCTGATGCCTGCGGCATTGATCTTCTCAAAGAAATAGACGGACATACGGAGGTTGACGTCACCAACTCCCTCAATGGTAAGTCCTACCGAGTTTTCGCCGGGATCGAACACACCGTCCTTGCCGGTGCAATCATCCTTAAAGAGAAGCAAGCAGTTGCCGTTGGGCAGCTCGTATACGTTTTTGGTTTTTCCGGTGTAAAGCAGTTTCTTTTCCATAGTGGAAATCTCCTTTTATATTCACAAAATTTTTGAACGAACGTAAGTGTCTTTGGGCAAGATTTGTTTTGAAAAAATACTCACCCTTTATAACCTTTTTATTATACTACAAAATCACGCATTTTTCAATATATTTGATAAAAAACCAGGAGCTCAACAAAAACATTTTTTGGTTTGAGTCTGATGGCTGTTATTACAATCCTTTGACGGCATAGGAGTATAAGCACGATTTATTCAGATCCACGCCGTGCATATTGATTGCTCTGATTTCAAGCTCGTCATAGGTCGTGTAATAATAGATTCCCATATCCATATTACAGCAACTGCTGTAACGTGTATATTCAAAGTCATCCGCACCCAAAACACATCCCTTTGGCATCGCAACGGAATTAAGAATGTGAAAG
>JAZNEM010000137.1:0-11128 GCA_045588595.1 Eubacteriales bacterium | reverse complement strand
CTATTGTATCACAACTTGGGGGTAAATTTCCACTATTTATTGTAAATTTTACTTCTTTTTCAAAGAAAATAATATATTTTTCGCATTTTACCTTATCCGAATATACCTTATCCGTGTATTCAAGGGGCATCTCCACCGAAAAATCGTGCGTTGTACGAGCCAAGACCTCGCCTTTGGCACAGGTATAGCGAAAAGAAGATTTGTCGTCTCCGTATAGCCCGCTTACAAGCAGGTCGCCCTCTCCAACGATATCGCCTATCTTCACAAACACCTCTCCGCGAACGTCCTTAAAATCCTCTATAACCCCCCCTCTCGCAGCCACGAGATTTGCCGCCGCAAAATCGGGGGCAATATCTTCAGGAGGTGTATCCATCTCCCTTATCTCTACGTTTGCAACCGTTCCAAGCAGATTTATGCTTATCCATGAGATATTTTCCGAAAACACAAGCGTACGCATCTCAATAGCATCTATATCAAGCTCGCTTTTTAACGCTCCTACCTGAAATCCACATTCGCGAAGCTCTGAAATGACCTCCTCTTCGCTCATATATCGGTTGCCCTCTACCCGTATATCCCAAACTATTCTCCCCGATAGAAATATCAGAAAAAAGCAAAGCAATACTCCGATAAATACCCCGTATCTGTGTCTGTATCTTTTCAAGACGAAAGGTATACCGCTTTCTCGCTCAACACTTACCGATATCCCACGTGCCGCGCATGCCTCGATAATGATTTTAGACACAGAGACGGAGCACGAAAAGCAGGCGTATTCTCCGCAAAACTCAAAATTCGAATAGTTGTATCCGCTGACGCGAAAAAGATTCATCACCTCCCCCGCTGACGATTTAAGAACCCGTAAGCGACGACTTCCAAAGAAAAAGGAAAAAAGTCTTAACATATACCGTTACCACCTTTCCGTGTTTTTTCGTTGTATTCCTCAAAACTCACGCATTCTATTCGTCCCTCTATCCTTACCTTTCCCACACAAAAGGACGCACAAACCAAACGCTTACCTCGTATCACTACCGCACCGTTTTTTAGTGCAAGCTTTATTTCACTGTCCGTGTATTCAAGTATCTTTCCGCCGCCGCTCACACTCACGGCACTTTTTCCGCGTATCTCAATAAGACTGGCATGAGGCAGAACGTCTGGCTCTATGTCAAGCGCACGGCATATTCTTTCGGAAAATCCAAGCTTCCCTTCTTTTGAGTTTTTTCTTTCGATGTCGCTCATAAAAATCTCTCCTTTATAGTACTTTCGTTTCAAAAATGAATTTTTATCGTAATATTTTCGTTTTAGTGTCCATAAAATTTCATCAAACGGGTGTAAAATATTTTATGACAAAGGAGGCGCACACATGACGGTAAAAAAGACTCGCATAACACCGCGCGGTATTTTTGTGACCTCTTTTTCGATACTTGCATTCGCTCTCGTAATAAATTACTCAAACGCCGCGATAGCTTCGGTCAAAAACGCGCTCTCTCTTTGCGCGCAAACGGTAATCCCCTCTCTGTTTCCGTTTATCGTCATATCCGAGCTTGCCGTGTCACTCGGTGCGGCAAAATATCTTGGAAAGTTCCTAACTCCTATTTTTCGCCCATTGTTCGATTTAAACGAACACGGCACTTCTGCTTTTCTGCTCGGTGCGTTGTGCGGCTTTCCGGTGGGGGCAAGAACAGCCGTGGCGCTTTATGAACGCGGAAGCCTTGACGAGAGATCCTTTACCCATGTTTTGTGCTTTTGCAATAACCCAAGCTCCGCGTTCGTTATAAGCGCGATAGGAGTATCTATGTTTGGCTCGCAAAGCTTTGGCGTCGCGCTTTACGTCATTACTTTGATATCGGCTTTGATAATTGGGATATGCTTAAAATTCTTTTATCAAGGAAGATCTAAATCGGAAAAAGAATACGAAAAAGGAACACCACCACAAAAAACACTCGGAATACATATTTTCACTAATGCCGTTGCGGATTCCGCGGGAGCAATGCTCACAGTCTGCGCTTTTATCGTGTTTTTTTCCGCACTTCTCGGCACGCTGAATGCCGCCTTTGAGCCACTCTCCGCACCCGATTCCGTAATCGCTGCAGTAAAAGGCTTTTTCGAGCTGACCGCAGGTGTGACACACGTTTCGTCAAATCTGCAAGGAGAGGGTGCGCTCTTGCTCTGCGCGTTTATTGTTGGGTGGTCGGGACTTTCTGTGCATTTTCAGATAATGGCGATATGCAGAGATTGTAAAATAAGCTTCAGACCGTACTTCCTCGCCAAAGCGGTACAAGGGGGACTTAACTCCTTGCTCACGTGCGCTTATTTGAGGATATTTAAGCCAGATCTATCCTTTCATACGGAAACGGACATAAAAGCGTTTCTTTATATATCAAAACCGTGGACGGTAATTTGCTTGACAGTTTTCGCAAGTGCAATAATCGTATTTGTAATAAAAAAAGCGACAAAAAAGGACAAAAATAAAAACACTTTTTAAAGCAACTGATTGAAAATCAAAAACTTTTTGATATTTTTTTCAAAAAAGGTTGACAATAGAGAGTGTGTATGGTATAATAATTAATGCGAACCGAGTAGGAACGCTCCCATGGCAAGATGCCGGTGTGGCGGAACTGGCAGACGCCCGGGACTTAAAATCCCGTGATACGAAAGTATCGTACCGGTTCGATCCCGGTTACCGGCACCACCACGGGCAAAAATTTCATATCGCGGAGTAGAGCAGCTTGGTAGCTCGTCGGGCTCATAACCCGGAGGTCGTGAGGTTCAAATCCCACCTCCGCAACCAAAAACGAAAGCAGTCCATTGGACTGCTTTTTCGTTTTTGGAACGATGTGTTCCGCACGCGGAACGTGATGCGCACTGCGTGCGTGATGTTGCCTTCGGCAGTGATGTACGCTTCGCGCGTGAGTAGGAACACATCACATCACTTTGCGCCGAAGGCGCAATACATCACTGTGCGTAGCACTACATCACTTGCCCGCAAGGGCAAACATCACTCTTTACAAACTCCTAAAAATATTATATAATTATTTCAACAAATAAATTCCCCAAACCTCTGGACTTTCCGCAATCTTACGGTATAAGGTTGATTTTTATTTACTTTCGTAAATAATTATTGACAAATTTACGGCAGTATGATATACTATTATCAGAAAGGCGGTGACTGTATGTATATTGATTACAGCAAATTATGGAAATTACTCATTGACAAGGACATGACCAAATCGGATCTTATCGCGCTTACTGGCATCAGCTCTCGCGTAATGGCAAAGCTCTCAAAAAACGAGACCGTTACCACGGACACTATCGCGCGCATATGCACGGCACTTGACTGCAATGTCGGTGATATTATGGATTGCGTAAGCGAGAAAGAATTTTCCGTATATTCCGCATACAAAAAGCTTGGAGAGTGTATAAACGAAAACGAGCTTTTTAAAACCGTTCGTTTCTCGATAGGAGAGCAAAAATACGTTGTATATGCGTCAAAGCAGAGCGCAAATAAAGCCACCCACATATATTGCGGAGAGGACGGCACTGTATATTGGGAGCAGTTTTATCCCGTTGGACACGTTGCGTCTATACCGCAAAAAAGTGTTCTGATCAAACCCAAATGTGATAAAAACGAAACTGTTATCGTCCTCATAAAAGGTAAACCAGCCGTGATAAACGGTCTTGACGAAAACGGATTTGTCTCAAGCCGTGGAAAAAGGAAAAACCCCTCTGACATTTTCGTAATGTCGGAAGCGGCATTTAAAGTGTTTGTTCCGCAATAATATCATTTTGCCAAAGACCCGCGCAAAGATATTTTTATTGACTTAATTGCTGAATTGTGGTAAAATAATATTGTCAAAGGCACATTCTGTGTCAATTTTTCGGGAGGATATATGAGCAACACCGACATTCCCTTACACGCGGAGAAACACAAAAGTACTATTTCAGAGCGGCTTATTCGCGCTTATCCGTTATTTATAAGTCTCTTTTTTCTTATTGCTTCACCCATAGCAGTATTTTACACGAAGGAGTGGGATTTTCTTGAAAACCTATGGCGGATACTGACCTCTCCAAGCAAGCTCGTAACAGATTACTTTGCTCTCGGTGGACTTGGAAGCACGCTCTTTAACGCCGCAGTCTGCGGACTTTTCGCAAATCTCGTGATATACATAAGCCGAGCCAAAGCCAACGCGACTATCCTCGCGGGATATATGCTTATCGTAGCGCATTGCTTCTACGGTCTTAACTTTTTGAATATGTGGCCCTCATTCTTCGGTGTCCTGCTTTACTGCGGAGTTATGAAAAGAAAGATCTCCGAAAACATCCACGTTGCTTTCTTCTCGACTGCTCTTGCGCCCTTTGTAAGCGAGGTGCTTTTCAGATATTCTATTGGAAAATTCGACGCGTCTGTCACGCAGATAAGCTGGATAGGACTGATCCTTGCCCTCGTTTGCGGACTTGCTATCGGATTTGTCGTCCCCGCGCTTTTGCCCGGTACTACAGCTATGCACCGCGGCTACAATCTCTACAAGGCGGGACTTGCCATCGGAATCTTGGGCATATTCATTCACGCGTTTATGTATAAAACGCTCGGTGTGGACGAGCCCGCAAATATGATAATTGACAATCCAACCTACTATTCTCTGCCCTACGCATACCGTGGATTTATGAACGTATTTTTCATCATATTATTCGGCATTACTTTTATAGTTGGTTTTATTCTCAACAAGAGAAGCTTTAAGGACTACGGAAAGCTTTTAAAATGCACAGGCTACGGCACTGATTTTACCAATAAATTCGGTATGCCGCTTTGCATGATAAATATTGCTATATACGGATTTGCTATACTTGCTTATCTGAATATTGTTTTTATACTTCCCGATATCTTTCCTCAACTTCCCGCAGGTGTTGGATTTACGGGAGCAACGGTTGGAATAGTATTTGCCGCTCTTACCTTTGCCGCAGATGGACAACATCCAAGAAACGTATTGCCTATTGCGGTTGGATATATAGCTCTTTTAGCAATAGTAATAATTATATGTCTTATATCGGGATTCGATATACCTTGGACGCTCTCCACGCAAGCGTACATAAACGGACTTGCCTTTGCAACGGGACTTTGTCCTATCGCAGGAAAGTATGGCTTTGGATACGGAGTGCTTGCAGGACTGCTCAGCGCTATGATATGTGCCGTTACCGCGGAAATGCACGGAGGATTCGTTCTGTATAACGGTGGATTTAACGCGGGTCTTACCGCTCTCGTTCTTATTCCGATACTTGATTTCTACAAGGTCAAGCCAAAGCACGAGGACGATATTTAATATAAAACACGATGAGGGGGACTTTTTGGAGAGTTAATCTTTTAAGATTTACTCACAGTCCCCCTCAAACTCCCTTCAAAAACTCTTGAAAAAGAGTTTTTCTTTTTGGGTTTATAAATCCTTTAAGTAATATCCTTTTTGGTATACTTCCAATATGCCACCGCAATACCTACTGCGGCAATTACCATTCCAACGGCAAAATATTTTATTTCCAAAGATTTTTCGGGAATTATATACGCTCCGTCAGCATATCCAAACGGAGTGATATATTTGAGAAATTTCAAATTTTCCGTAAGATTGGCGAGTATGTTCATAAAGTACGTACCGAACACAAAGCCAAGTCCCGCGCCAAGCGCGCCTCTACGCATAAATGCGGAAATACCAAAGGTAACTGAAGCTATCTCAAGCTGAAGCAAAAGATACGCAAAAAAGACGAGCGCAAGCGTTCCCATCTCAAATTCCACGTCAATGGCAAGCATACATAAAAAGCTTATAATATTAGCCGCCGCGTTAAGCAGAAAAATCTGAACGAAAGCAGTCAAAAGCTTTTCACTGATTATTCTTGTTCTCGAGAGAGGGTGAGTCAAGAGAAATTCAGCTGTGTGCTCCTTTTCTTCTTTAGCAAGGGCATTCGCGCCAACTATTGCGGCAAACAACGCTCCGCCAAGACCGAGAACATTGCCACACTCCACGCCAAAATAACCCATAAACTCACCAAAATTGAGCTTATCCATACCAAATGCGCTTGAAAACGCTCCCATATCGGCAAACATTGAACTTATGTCGCCCATTTGCGTTGACATTTCGGGATATATTATAATACACACCCCAAGCATAAAGGAGATAGCCGCGCTCCAAATTATAATAGCTATTTTATTTAGCCTAAGCTCGTGAAGAAGGATAGTCATTTTAAATTTCCTCCTTTGCGTAATAGTGCATAAACACCTCGTCGAGCGAGGGGTCGCAAATGGTCAAGTCTTCAAAATCAAGCGCGCAGAGCTTTTTCGTAAGCTCGGTCGCTTTTCCGCTGTAAAGGAAATTCACGGTATCGTTCTCTATCTTAATATCCTTTGCGTCACTTATACTTGGAATACCGTTAACGCCGCGCAAAGTGACCTTTTTTACACCCGTATGACCCAGCCTTTCAACGCTGTCGGAAACAAGTATACACCCCTCTCTTATAACAGCAGCACTCTTACAGTAGCAACCTATCTCGGAGAGAACATGCGACGAAAGGAACACAGTCGCCCCCTCGTCGTTGCGCTCTTTAAGTATGGTGTAAAATTCTTTTTGCATAAGTGGGTCAAGACCGCTTGTGGGCTCGTCGAGAATATAAAGCTTCGGCTTGTGCTGAAGCGCGCACACGATACCGACCTTTTTGCGATTTCCAAGAGATAACTGTTCTATCTTTTTCATCGTGTCAAGCTCCAAGCGCTCACACAAATGCTTTGCCTCTTCCCTGCAATCTGACCCTCGAAGCTTTGCCGAAAGTGCGATAATATCGCAGACCTTCATACCGTTATAAAAGGAAGCTTCCGAGGGAAGATACCCAATATCGCGCAAGATCTCGTTTTTTTCTTTCGTTATATCCTTGCCGAAAACGTATGCCTCTCCGCCGCTCTTTGAAATAAGTCCCAAAAGAGTTCGGATAAACGTACTTTTTCCAGCGCCGTTTGGTCCTATAAATCCGAAAAGATCGCCCTCTTTTACAGATAGCATCACGTCAACTATTCCGCGCGAGCTTCCGTAAAATTTGGTTAAATTTTTAGTTTCTATTACGTTCATCTCTTCCCTCTCATTCGGATATCTCGGCAAAGATCCTGTCATATATTGATTTGACCGTTTGTGCGTCATCAGCTCCTACTACGATAGTCCTTCCGTCCGCTTTGATAACAACGCAAGGCTTTTTGCCCGTATAGGTATACCTCGTGTATGAACCAAATTCTTCGTTTTGAAAGTTACCGACTAATAGTCTTGCAGAGCCGAATCCCATTATCCTTTCACCGTCAACACCGTTTTCTCTGTATTCTATGCTGTCGATATCCTCATAATCGATCGAAATATCATTCCAATAGCTTGCTTTTACACAAAAAGATGTGTCGTTAAGCGTTGTTTCGATATTTCCCGTAAACATAACAATGAACAAAATTATTGCTACAATAACCGATATTATAACGGTAATTATTATCGTGATCTTTTTATTTCCAAACATGCTTACATATTCGTTTTTGTAATCTTCTTTCGTTGCTTTACCGTCGGAAAGCTGCTTTTTATAAAATCTATATGAGTATATGACAGGCAACACCACGCAAAGCAATATTACAGCTATCAAAACGAAAGGCAAAGCAACCGTCGGAAGCGGGATCGCGAGTAAAGACAGAATACCTACGATAACGTATATCTTTCCCGCGAAGCGATGCGTTGCGTTCCAGTTTTCGTCATTGGCAAGCGTCCACTTTATTTTTATACCCATAGTACGATTTCTTACCGTCTTTGGCATATAATTTCCAATAACTATAAAGGCGATCCCAAGTACGACATAAACGAATGACGACATATTCACGCCATATCCAAGCGCGCTAAAAAATATAGACCCGCACACCGCCAAGGATATAAAAGGAATTATCCAAAACGTAATGTTCATTATCTTCCTGTTTTGCTCCGCGTTCTTATCGACATGCGTAGAAATCAGCATACATATCCAATGTACCACCAACATTATCAGCGGAAGCACAATGAAAACGGCAAACGGACTCATAAACCCGTCGGCATTACCGTTAATTCCCCAATGTATCGCTATCTCCTCAGGTAAAAATTTCGCTCCAAAAAAGCCAAGCAACATGGGAAGCAATATTAATATCGACGATATAATAAGCTTCCATTTATTTTTTCCGATCATTTTCCTCTTCTCCTTTCAGGTCTGCTATCCAAAGCATTATTTCTTCAAGAACCGATGCGTTCAGCTCGTAATAAATGTATTTGCCCTCGCGTTTGTCGCGTATAAGGTCTGCCTCCTTCAAGACGGATAGGTGTCTTGATATAGACGCACCCGTTACCTCAAAATGCTCCACTATATCCCCCGCAGACATTCTTCCGTTTTTCAACAGATTAAGTATTTCTCTGCGGATAGGATCGGATAGGGCTTTCATAGTGTTTTGAAGTCCCATTTTCTCCTCTCTTTCATTTAACATTTAACCTAATTGTTAAATGAATTATAGCATACTTTTGTAATGTTGTCAAGTAGTTTTGAAACATTTTTTATTGCCGCAAAGATCTGATATTGACAAAAGCAATAATTTCTCCCACAACGATTGACTTTTTTCGACAACGGTGATATAATGAAGAAGTAAACTATGGAGCATGAAATACAGCTCTAAAAAACAGGAGGAAAAAATGGCAAAAAATCTCATTTATGACATCAAAGACAGACCCCGTTTTCCCCAAATGATCGTCTTTGCTATTCAGCAGCTTCTTGCTATAATGGCAGCAACGATCGCCGTTCCCGCTATCGTCGGAAACGGAATGTCCGCTTCCGCAGCTCTCTTCGGAGCAGGCGTCGGAACTCTCGTTTATCAGCTCTTTACTAAATTCCGCAGCCCCGTATTTCTTGGTTCTTCTTTCGCATTCATAGGCTCTATGTCCGCTGCTTTTGCAGGTGCTGCATCTATGAGTCTCGGTTATCTCGGACTCTTGATCGGTGCTCTCTTTGCTGGTCTTGTATACGTTATTATCGCGCTTGTGGTTAAGTTCGTCGGTGTAGCTTGGATAAATAAGCTCATGCCCGCGGCGGTTATCGGCCCTACGGTCGCGCTTATCGGTCTTTCCCTTGCGGGCGCGGCTATTAATGACGTATTCTCATACGGCCCTCAAGATGCAAACGGTGCGTTTATTATGACAGGTAACATCTGGGTATCTTTCATTTGCGCTATCGTTACCTTTGTAGTAGTTACACTTTGCTCGACCTATGGAAAGAAAATGACAAAGCTCATTCCCTTTATCATCGGTATTCTCGCAGGATACGCAGTCGCTCTTGTATTCACGGTAATAGGATACGCAGCCAGCGTTGACGCTCTTAAGATCGTCGACTTTGCTCCCTTTAAGGCTCTCGTTAGTGACGGTGTTTCGCTCAAGAGCTTTATAGCGCTTCCCGAATTTTCGTTTATTGAAGCATTTGATGGCGTTAAGGACTTTGAATGGAGCTACGTTGCTACCGTTGCAGTGGCTTATGTTCCTGTTGCTTTCGTTGTATTTGCCGAACATATAGCAGACCACAAAAACCTTTCAAGCATTATTGAAAAGGATCTTCTTGAAGATCCCGGTCTTCACAACACACTTCTCGGTGACGGCGTTGGTTCTATCGCGGGCGCGTTCTTCGGCGGTTGCCCCAACACCACCTACGGTGAGTCAGTCGGTTGCGTAGCTATCACCCGTAACGCGTCTGTCGCTACCATAACCACCACTGCTATCATGGCTATACTTATCTCTTTCGTTTCTCCCTTCGTTGCTTTCCTTGATTCTATCCCCGGTTGCGTAATGGGCGGTGTTTGCATAACCCTCTACGGATTTATCGCGGTCTCGGGTCTCAAGATGATACAGAAGGTCGACCTTGAGGATCACGCAAATCTCTTCACAGTATCCATAATACTTATCTCGGGTATCGGCGGCATGACTATGGCTATCGGCAAGGTAACCATTACCGCCATTGCTTGTGCTTTAATACTCGGTATCATAGTTAACATAATTCTCCACAGAACAAAAAAGTCTTAAAATAAATCCAAATCGATAAGGAGATCGATAAGCAATGAAAAATTATGAAAACGTTGTAATCTTTGACCACCCACTGATACGCCACAAGATCGCGATCCTTCGTGATGAACGCACGAGCATGAAGGAATTCCGCGAACTTGTTGAGGAGATAACCACTCTTATGACCTATGAAAGCCTTAAGAGCGGTGTTCCCACGACGGATATAGAGGTGAAAACTCCTCTTGAGACCTGCACCCAGACGGTAGTAAAGGACAACTCTATCGTTATAGTTCCTATTCTCCGCGCAGGACTCGGAATGGTCAACGGCATACACGTACTCTTCCCCTCCGCAAGAGTCGGACATATCGGAATGTATAGAGACGAGGAGACCTTAAAGCCTCAATCTTATTACTGCAAATTGCCCGCAGGTATTGAGGACAAGCTTGTAATAGTCGTCGACCCCATGCTCGCTACGGGCGGAAGCGCGTGTGATGCAATACAGCTTTTGAAGGACAGAGGCTGTACGCACATAAAATTCATGGCAATAATCGGTGCGCCCGAGGGTGTATCTAAAGTTGCAGAAACGCATCCCGATGTAGATATATACGTTTCCACTCTCGACAGATGCTTGAATGAAAACGGATATATCCTCCCCGGTCTTGGCGACGCGGGCGACAGACTTTTCGGAACGAAATAAAGATACAAAAAGATCTGAATAATAGAGCCTTTTCTAAAGTACAATTTGCAAAAATACGGCATACCTCTTTCGAGGTATGCCGTATTTTAGCATTTGTGTCCACAAATGCCGTGCTTCGTCTGCCATAATTAAAGACTATAACCCAATTTCCGTCTGTTTGCAAACAAATAGGCTTGCACTAACCAAGGCTCCCTTGTGTAAAGGGAGCTGTCGCGAAGCGACTGAGGGATTGTTTTTAGCGAAAAACCTACCTTTTACAATCCCTCCGTCACGGCGGTGCCGTGCCACGGCAGATTGTCAAGCAAGTGCAACACCAAAAAACGCTTCAAAAGGCGAAAGCCAGCCCAAGCATTTTTTGGGTCTCAAGTTAATA
>JAZNEM010000136.1:0-10566 GCA_045588595.1 Eubacteriales bacterium | reverse complement strand
TAGCAAAAAACATGTCGATTATAAATATACCATTTTAGTTAGGTTTTATTTGCTTGTTTTTTCGGACAGACGCCTGTCCCTACAGAATTAAATGGAATTTAATTGTTTTTCCGTTGCCTTACCACTGTACCACAGTCTACGACTGCAAGTGTTTGAGTGACTTAGTGGGGCAGCAAAAAAGCCACACACCTATTGGTGTGCTCACGCTTCTACACCGCAGACTCGACCGTAAAAATTTACCTTGGGTAAATTTTTACTTGGCAACAACTTTTCGTTCTCGAAAAGTTGTTGCACTCTACCGCCGCTTTCGCGGCGAGAGTTCGAGGTGCTTGATGGGACAGCAAAAAAGCCACACACCGATTGGTGTGTGTCTTTTTTGGTGACCCACCGGAGACTCGAACTCCGGACCCCTTGATTAAAAGTCAAGTGCTCTACCGTCTGAGCTAGTGGGTCATGTATTGCGCTACCAATATATGATACCACAATATGAAGATTTTGTCAAGATTTTTGTTATGGTCTTTTTTAACAAAAAATAGTGTTGTTTTTTTGTGGATATGTCTATCTTGTCAATTTTATGCAAGTTTTCTTATATCGTCCGCAAGTCTGCATATGCTTTCGGGCAAAAGTTCGGGAAGCGGCAAATGATCGTCATCGGATTCCTCAAAATCCTGAGAATTTATATAACTTCTTATCATTTTGACAATGATCTTATCCATTCCCTTAAGATTCTGCGGCTTCAATTCCCCACCGAAGCAATGGATACCGAGCGAAAACTCTATTTTTTTCGGCAACTGCGTATCTATATAGTAATCAAGTTCGGACGGCAATCCACAGCAAAAGAAGAAAACGCTCTGCTTTGCGTTTATTTTGTCCGCGTTTGCTTTAAGATATACCCGAAGCTTTTTATCTATCCGTCCATAGCGCACAGAACCGCCAATTACAAGAACATCACACGCATCGGGGTTGGGCAGCTCGTCCATCTCTCGTGCGTCGCAAAGCACAACGTCGCAGCTATCTTCTATTTTCTCTTTAAGCATTGTAACACAGTTTCTCGTCGAGCCGCTACGACTCGTATATATTACCAAAACTTTCATTTCTTCTCCTTATATTTCCTCTGACGCTTCAAGTATTTTTGACAGACGTCGATTTAATCCCGATTTAGATATCGGTGGCTCGTGCAAAAGCGCAAGTTCGGACATCGATGCGGAATCGTATTCAATGCGCAGATTTGCGGTTATCTTCAATTCCTCGGAAAGTGTCTCAAATCTTCCCGAGGCTTTAAGCGCTTCTATTGCGTTTATATGCTTTTGAGAAGCGTCTACCGACCTTGATATATTCCGTGCCACGCAGTTCGTTGCTCTGTTCTCGTTATTTCTGATATCGCGCTCCACCCATGTATTCGCAACGTCAAAGCTCGCCTTTGTTCCACCTATGTAATACACTATACCCGAAATATCTCCGTTGGATTTATAATAAAGTCCCATACTTTTTCCTCTCGCTACTCTTTTGGGAGCACCAAAAGTAGCATCAAGCATATCGGCAAGTCTATCTATTCTCTCTTGCTTTTTCAAGGAAAATTCAAGATAATAGCTCTTTTTAGGGTCACTCAACGTTGCTGTGGATATAAATACTCCGCGAAGAAAGCTTGCTTGACAGCTTCCGCATTTAAATCCTAAAAGCTCCCATGGCTCTCGCGTATCGCTTGAGTCTATCGTGTGGAGCATCTTACATATTGACGGACATTCCGTGCTAACTGTATAATAAGTGCGCCCCGCTCTTACCGTTTCCTCTATTTCAGATGGCGCGGAATAACGGGATTCAAGCAAAAACACGGCATATTCCGCACTATGCGCACTTTTAAAGGTTGCCTTTACGCTATTTTCGTCGACAGCTTCCGCTCCAAAGAAAAGTCCGAACAACAACGCTTTTTTGCAACAGTTTTTGCCTATGTTCAGTGTGACGAGTTCTTCGCACACATCGGTCGTAAAAGACATATTTTTCTCCTTTTAGAAGATGCGACCTACTTTTTCTTTCGCGAAAGAAAAAGTAGGCAAAAAGAAAGCAAAACATGAGGCTTTATAAACAATTTGTTTGTATTCCCAAAATTTGCGTAGTTTCTTTTTTGATTACCTTTTTCTTTTTTAAGTAACTCGCATCCTCTATTTTATAACTCTTACCTCTCTCTCAAGAGTCACGCCGAATCTATCGAAAACGTGGCGGCGCACCTCGTCTTCAAGCGCGAGGATATCGCGAGCGGTCGCGTTTCCCTTATTTACGATAAATCCCGCATGTTTTTTTGAGACCTCGGCATCTCCCACGGAAAAGCCCTTAAGGCCGCAATCGTCTATAAGCTTTGCCGAAAAAAGTCCCTCGGGGCGTTTAAAATAGCTGCCTGCGCTTGGCAATTCAAGCGGTTGCTTTTCCTTGCGCGACCTCATATTTTCGCGCATCTTCTCTTCTATCGTTTCTCTATTGCCGAACGAAAGCAAAAAAGTCGCTTCAAGACAGACAAGACCGCCACTCATATAAACGCTTTTTCTGTAATCAAATCCATGCTCGGAAAGCGTCATTTTTAATATTTTATCTTTATTTACGTCGTAACAAACACTTTCCAAAAGCACGTCGGAGATAACTCCTCCATACGCTCCGGCGTTCATATAAACAGCTCCTCCGACTGTCGCGGGGATACCGTACGCAAATTCAAGTCCCGAAAGGCTCTCTTTTGCCGCAAGTGCGGCAAGAGAAGTAATAAACGCGCCCGCATCTGCGCGCATAGAATTCCCCTCGACAGACACTCTTTTCATATTCTTTGTGAGAATCACCGCTCCGTCAAAATACTCGTTTGCGAAAAAGAGGTTAGAACCGTTTCCTATGATTTCCGCGCGTATACCGTTATCTTTAAGCATCTTTACGGCAAGAACAAATTTTTCTGAGGTATCGGGAAAAAGCGCGAGCGCGGCTATTGAATCAACGCGAAAGGAGATTGAATTTTTGAGTGAATAATTCTCTTTAGCTTCAATACCGTTCGCCAACAGCTTTTCGATTATTGTTCTGTTTATCATGCGTCCTCCCGTGTTATTATAGAATATACGTCATCGTAGCTCTCGGCTACGTACGTAATATCCATATCGGGTGGCACGGGCTTTTTTTGCGGATCATAAAAGCAGGTATCTATTCCGAAATTTATCCCTCCCGCAATATCCGCACTCAAAGAGTCACCTACTATCAACGTGCGTTTCTTGTCAAAATTCGGTATTTTCTTTGCGACAGCCTCGAAATATCTGACGTCGGGCTTTTCATAGCCTATAACTCCCGATACGAAAACATCCTTGACGTATTTATGTAGTGGAACTTGCGAAAAACGTCCTTTTTGGATAGACGCCACACCGTTTGTAACTATATACAAAGAAAAACGCTCATAAAGCTTTTGACAAAGCTCCTCCGCACCGTCAAAAAGATAACCTCTCTGAGAAAGCTCATTCTCGTAAGTACGCGCCATTTTTTCAGAATCGACCGAAAATCCAAATCGCTCGCAGAATATCTCAAAACGACGAACCAAAAGTTCGGGCTTTGTTATCTCCTTGCGCTCAAGCATTTTCCAAAGACTATCGTTTATCTTACTGTACTCAAGAGCAAGAAAATCATTGGGCTCGATTCCCATTCTCTCCATAGTTAGCCGTACAGCCTCGGATTCTCCACGGTGAAAGTCCATGAGCGTTCCGTCAGCGTCAAAAAGTATAATATCGTACTTCATCAGCGCCTCCTTTTTACGTGTTACTTATATTATACTATTTATTTTTCATTTTTTCAACAGCTCTTTGAAATATATTTTTAAAAATTACTTAAATATTACTTGAAATTTTTTCATAAATGCGATATAATAATATGGTATATAACTTCTAAAAAGGAGGCTTTTTAATGAGAAAAAATATAAATATCGGATTATGCGGCTTTGGAGCTATGGGAAAGGTACATTCCTTTGCTGTAAACAATCTTGATTTTTATTACAAGGAGCTTCCCTTTTCCGCTTCGGTACGCGGTCTGTGTACCACAAATATTGAGAGAACAAAAAATATCGCAGAGCTTTACGGCTTCGGATACTCCGCTATTAGCGAAGACGAGCTTTTAGCTGACGAAACGATCGACGTAATAGATATCTGCACACCTAATATCTATCACTTTGAAACTATAAAAAAGGCTATTTCCGCTGGCAAGCACGTCTACTGTGAAAAGCCTCTTTGCGTTACGGCAGACGAAGCGCGCGAGGTCGCAAATCTTGCGCAAAAAAGCGGACTTATCTGCAATATCGTTTTCAACAACCGCCATCTCGCTCCCATAAGACGAGCAAAACAACTTATAGACGAGGGGCGTATCGGTCGTGTACTTTCCTTTTCCGCGGAATATCTGCACAACAGTTGTACCGACGTAAACCGTCCTGCAGGCTGGAAGCAGAACAAGGACATCTGCGGCGGTGGAGTTTTGTTTGACCTCGGCTCACACGTTATCGACCTTATCCGTTTTCTCTGCGGAGATTTTGCGGAGGTAAGCGGTAGGTCACAGATAGGCTTTATGTCTCGCAAAGGCATGGACGGACAGAATTGGAATACAAACGCCGACGAAGCGTTTTATATGACGGCTCTGCTCGAGTGCGGAGCTGTAGGAACTATTACGGTCAGCAAGCTTATAAACGGAGCTAACGACGACCTTTCTTTCGCTATTTACGGTGAAAAAGGCTCTATGCGTTTCTCGCTCATGCAGCCCAATTTCCTTTATTTCTATGACGCGGCACAAAAGCCGTCCGATTTTGGCGGAAACACGGGCTACACCGCAATAGAATGTGTTGGAAGATATGCCGCTCCGGGCGGTACGTTCCCCTCTCCCAAAGCACCTGCTGATTGGCTTCGCGGTCACGTTGGCAGTATGTACGAATTTTTAAATTCGGTATATACGGAAAAAGCAAGCGCACCTACGTTCCTTGACGGTTGCCGCGTACAAGAGATAATGGAAGCGGCATACCTCTCTGACAAAACGGGAAGATTTGAAAAAGTCGAAAGGAAATAACTTATGCACGTATATGGAATTACAGGTCCAAGCGGCTCTGGAAAATCTATACTCAGTCAATATATGACTAAAAGCGGTGCTGCACATATAGACGCGGACAAGGTTTATCACGACCTTCTCGTTCCGCCCTCAAGGGTACTTGACGCGCTCAAGGTGGCTTTTGGCGACAAAATATTAAATGAGGACGGAACGCTTGACAGAACCGCGCTTTCTTCTATCGTTTTTAATGATAAAGAAAAGCTCGCGCTTTTGAACAAGACGGTCCTTGCTTTTGTTCTTGAAGAAATAAGAAATATGATAAAAGCTCTTGAAAAGGACGGATTTTCAGCAGTTGCGGTTGATGCGCCCACGCTTATAGAATCTGGATTTCACAAGGAGTGCGATACGGTCATTTCGGTGCTTTCACCAAAGGAGCTTCGTATTGAGCGCATCATGGCACGTGACGGTCTTTCAATAGAAAAGGCGACCGAGCGCACAAATGCGCAAAAAAACGATGAATTTTATGAGGAACACTCGGATATAATTCTCATGAACGACGGAGACGTTGAAGCGTTTTTTGAGCGTATCTCAACCTCTTTGCCCGAGCTTGTGTAATAATCTAACGGACAGTCGAGGACATACAATTTCAACCTAACGAAACGGCTATGCATAAATGAAACAGTTTAAATTTAGGCGTCTCCGCCGGAGAAGGCTCTTGTTAAAACAGTTTCTATATTTTTAGCCGTAACTAACGGATCTGATCTAACATAAATAAAAAAATCTCCGAAAGGAAACAAATGAAACCTACTGCAAAACGAACGTTAATTATCGTTATAATAATCGCGATAGCTATCGCGGCAGGCTTTTGCGTTGATGCCGTATGGTCGTTGCTTGAAAAAAAGACTCACCCTAATGATTATTCGGACATTGTCGAAAAATACGCCTCTAAATATGATATTCCGCCCGAAGTTGTCTTTGCGGTTATCAAGACCGAGAGCGATTTTGACCCAAACGCTACATCAAGTGCAGGTGCGATGGGGCTTATGCAAATGATGCCTAAAACTTTTGAATGGCTCACGGGAGAGGAACATCTGAATGAAAATTTGCTCACATCGAAGCTACTTGATCCAGAGATCAGCATCCGCTACGGAACATATTACCTCTCCTATTTGAGAAACAGATTTTTTGCGACGAAAGAGGTAGATTGGAACATAATCTTCGCCGCTTATAACGGTGGTGAGGGCAACGTTTCAAAGTGGCTCTCCGACCCCGAATGTATCGACGAAAACGGGAAGCTCGTGAACATTCCGTTCCAAGAAACACGCTCCTACGTCTCAAAGGTCAATAAGGCACTCGATACATATAAAGAGTTGTACGCGAAATAATTTTACTGTCACATAAAAATTGAAATTTAAACCAATGTAATTTGTCGAAAAAATGTGTTCGCACTAATAAAAGCCTCCCTTGGGTTAGTGCGTATCCGTTTCGTTATACCTACCTCTCCGATAAATCGAATTTTGAACTTTTTAACCATATTCTGTAACATAAACAAATATTAAAAATTCAGAGGTGCAACATGAAAAAAGAAGAACTTATCTACGAAAAACAGACTGTATATAAAAAGGGCGGAAAGGCTATCTGCGATGCGGCATTTGCTTACGCAGAGGGCTACAAGAACTATCTTGACGAAGGCAAGACCGAGCGCGAGGCTCTCAAAATTTCTGTCGCGATGGCTGAAGCTAAAGGCTTCCGCGAATATAAGCTCGGCGACAAGATAGCGGTGGGCGACAAACTCTATTACAACAACAGAGGTAAAAACCTCTTCGTATTTTCTATCGGTTCAGAACCGATAACCGAAGGCATACGCATAACTGCCGCTCACATTGACGCTCCGCGTATAGACCTTAAGCAGTGCCCTCTCTATGAGGAGGGGGGCATGGGATTTTTCAAGACCCACTACTATGGCGGTATCCGCAAATATCAGTGGGTAGCTACTCCTCTCGCTCTTCACGGTGTTATCGTAACGAAGCACGGTGAGTTAATTGACGTAAATATCGGTGAGGATGAAAATGACCCCATTTTCTATATCAATGACCTTCTTCCACATCTTGCGCAAGAGCAGTCGAAGCTCACGCTTTCCGAGGGTATCAAGGGAGAACAGCTCAATATCCTTATCGGCTCTATGCCCGACAGTGAGGACGATTCGATAAAACTCAATATACTTCGCATCTTAAATGAGAAATACGGCATTACCGAGGACGATTTCCTCTCCTCTGAGCTTTGCGTAGTTCCCGCCGCAAAGGCGCGTGACATAGGTTTTGACCGCTCTTTGATAGGCGCTTACGGTCACGACGACAGAGTTTGCGCATACCCAGCGCTCACGGCTCTTCTTGAAGCCAAGGATTCCAAGCACACCCTTATGTGTATCCTTGCCGACAAGGAAGAAACGGGCAGTGACGGTCCGAGCGGTATGCAGAGCGAGCTTATGCTCGATATTATAAACGAGATAGCTTTCGCTTTTGGCGCAAGCCCCGCGCTTGTCAGAGCCAACTCAAAATGTCTCTCCGCTGACGTTTCAGCGGCATACGACCCCAATTTCCCCGACGTATTTGAAAAACGCAATACTCCCCTGCTCGCTTGCGGAGCTGTGTTCACAAAATTCACAGGCTCACACGGAAAATCGGGTACGAATGACGCTAACGCCGAGTTTATCGGTTGGCTTCGCGGAATTCTCTCAAACGATGATGTTATCTGGCAGGCAGGTGAGCTTGGCAAAGTTGATTGCGGTGGCGGCGGAACGGTCGCTAAATATATCTCAAAGCACAATATTGATACAATAGATCTCGGTGTACCGGTCCTCTCAATGCACGCACCATATGAGGTGATAGCAAAGGTAGACCTCTACGAGACCTACCGTGCATGCCTTGCGTTTTATAAGTATTAAGACCGCGGGGCGCGAGGATGCGAGGACGCGATGTCTCTTTTTGAAAAAAGTTCCGCAAAAACTTTCCTTAAAAATATTTATTATGTAGCCATAATGGCTATTGATAAATACTTTTGTTTTGCTTTCTTTTGGGTTACTTTTTCTTTTGCGAAAGAAAAAGTAACCGCGTCCCACTACAAACTAACAAAGGATCTATTTTATGCTAAACAAACTAAAGGACGCTGAAAAGCGATATATCGAGCTTGAAGCCGCGCTTGCACTGCCCGACGTATTTTCGGACACAGAGCGTTTTGCTTCACTCATGAAAGACTACAAAACACTTACTCCGATAATTGAAAAATACCGTGAGTTTTGCGCAGCAGAAAGCGCAAATGCTGATGCTCGCGCACTCGCAGAGGAACAGCTAGATGCCGAAATGCGTGAGCTTGTTACCGAAGAGATAAAAGAAACGCGTGAAAAAATGGAAACGCTTACCGAGGAATTGAAGATACTTCTGCTCCCGCGAGACGAGAACGACGACAAAAACGTTATGGTCGAGATACGCGGAGGTGCGGGCGGTGAGGAAGCGGCTCTCTTTGCGGCGGTACTCTACCGAATGTATACGATGTACGCAGAAGCCACAGGCTTTAAGGTCTCGCTCATGAACTCAAACGAGACAGAGCTTGGCGGTTTTAAAGAAGTGACCTTTATGATAGAGGGTGACGGTGCGTACTCACGCTTTAAATTCGAAAGTGGAGTCCACCGCGTACAGCGTGTTCCCGAAACTGAATCGCAAGGACGCATACAGACCTCGACAGCAACTGTTGCTGTACTTCCCGAGGCCGAAGACGTTTCTATAGAGATAAATCCCGCAGACATAGTTATTGAATCCTGCAAATCGAGCGGTGCGGGCGGTCAGCATATAAACAAGACCGAGTCAGCAGTAAGACTTACACACAAGCCCACGGGTATCGTTATCGAGTGTCAAGAAGAGCGCAGTCAGTTCAAGAACAAGGACAAGGCACTCAAGATGCTCAAAACAAAGCTTTACGACATGAAGCTGCAAGAGCAGAACGACAAGATCGCTTCCGACCGAAAAAGTCAAGTCGGCACGGGTGACAGAAGTGAACGCATACGCACCTACAATTATCCGCAAGGGCGCGTTACCGACCACCGCATCGGTCTTACGCTTTACTCACTTGAAGGCTTCCTGAATGGAAATATCGGTGCTATGATAGACGCACTTATAACCGCGGACACAGCTGAAAAGCTTAAAAATGCTCAATGACATCAATAGCTAAAGATAAAGGACGTAAAATGAACACTCGGATATTTCATCTGCTTGAAAATGATACGGCTGCTCCCGAGATAAAGGAAGCGGCAAAGATACTTAAGGATGGCGGACTCGTGGCTTTCCCGACTGAAACTGTCTACGGTCTTGGTGCGGATGCTACCGACGAGGGTGCGGCTAAAAAGATCTACACTGCCAAAGGCAGACCCTCGGACAATCCGCTTATAATCCATATTGCAGACCCTGCGGACGCTGAAAAATACGCTTACACAAGTGAACTTTATTATAAGCTTGCAAAAGCGTTTATGCCAGGACCTCTGACTGTAATACTAAAAAAGAAAGACACTATTCCCTCGACCGTCACTGGAGGACTTGACACGGTAGCGGTGCGTTGTCCGTCGCACGAGCTTGCAAGAGCACTGATTCGTAAAGCGGGCGTGGCAATTGCCGCACCGTCGGCAAATCTTTCTGGTTCTCCCTCACCTACCTGCGCAGAGCACGTTATATGCGACATGAACGGACGAATCGACGCTATAATCGATGGCGGTTGCTCGGAAATAGGTCTTGAATCAACGATAGTTAAAACCGATGGCGACAGTCTCATACTTCTTCGTCCCGGTGCGATAACCGCAGACGCACTTCGTTGCGTTTGCGAAAAAGTTGAGATATCCCATGCTGTAACCGAAATGTTAAAAGAGAACGAAAGACCGCTCTCCCCAGGAATGAAATATCGCCACTACGCGCCAAGCGTTCCGCTCGTTTTACTTGAGGGGGATGAGGATCGAGTTGTCTCGTTTATGAGACGCGCGCAAAACGCCGAAAAGTGTGCTATTCTCTGCTATCACGACGAAAGCTTTGAGCTTCGCGGTGAGCGGCTTATAGATATCGGAGAGCGCGACGACCTCTCCGAGCAAGCGCACAGACTTTTCGCGGCTCTTCGCGATGCGGACGAGCTTGATTGTGACATTATCTATGCCCATCTTCCAAAAAGAGAAGGTATCGGGCTAGCCCTTTACAACCGCCTTATACGCGCCGCCGCGCATACGGTCAAACACGTATAAGGACACGAGGGAACGCACTTACTTTTCTTTTAAAAAAGAAAAGTAAGCAAAAGAAAACTATACAGGGGGGTATTTTTTAGCCCGTATAGTTGGCTTCAAAATTTGATCTGTCGGGGACGCGGGGGACGCGATTTTCCGCTTTTTTGAAAAAAAGCTTGGCAAAAAACTTCCTGAAAAGGATTTATCGTGTAGCCGTTATGACTATGCAAAACCTTGTTTTAGAAAGTTTTTTGAGGGAGTTTGAGGGAACT
>JAZNEM010000135.1:0-12125 GCA_045588595.1 Eubacteriales bacterium | reverse complement strand
CAAATGAAACGGCTACGCAATAACGCAAAAATTTAACCCAAACACCGTAGGGGCGAACTTTGTTCGCCCGCGGGAGACCACACAGCAACAGAGTTGCTTGCTAAGTCCGCTTGCGGACTTGAGGTCTCCCCTACGGAGTTCGAGCGAACATATGCCGATAAATTTTGATTTGTCGGTGGGGTTAATTTGGCGAAATGGCAAGGCACGAACGAAACAGTTTTCACCAAGAGCCTTCTCCAGCGGAGAAGGTGGATTTTGCGAAGCAAAAGACGGATGAGGAGATCGCCATTTAGCCTATGCATAATTTGCTCTCCTCATCAGTCACCTTCGGTGACAGCTTCTCCGCTGGAGAAGCCTTTGGTTCTAACCGTTTGCTTTTACGCTTTTGACAGCTAAAGCTTCAAGCAACTTTCCGCAGGGGAACAGTATAATAGTCGATATCACATTGAAAAGCGTATGCGAGACGGCAATTGAAAACGGGGTTGCCGCCGCATCGGCAAATGGAAGTCCTATGAGCCATCTGAGGAGCAAAAATGCGGTAAGGAGCATAGCTGTTCCGAACAGATTGAAATAAAGATGGATCATTGCCGCGCGCTTTGCGTTTTTTGATGCTCCGATAGATGCTATCAAGGTCGTTACGCACGTCCCGATATTTTGTCCCATAACGATAGGTATTGCAGTGCCGAGCGTTATATTACCTCCCGCGCTCAAGGCTTGGAGTATGCCGACGGATGCCGACGAGCTTTGCAGTATTGCCGTGAGGATCGTACCTACAAGTAATGCAGGCAAAGGAGCGGAGATTACGGCAAAGGCATTTTGAAAAGAGGGAATTTCGGAAAGTGGCTTTGCCGCGTTCGTCATTGTCTCCATTCCGAACATAAGAACGGTGAATCCGAGAAGTGCCGCACCGATATTTTTGCCTTTCCCTTTCTTTGAAAGATAAAGAATTATGCCTACTATTCCAAGTATCGGTGCAAAGGATGAGGGCTTGAGGAGCTTTAATACTACATTCGTGCCCTGTATCTGTGTCAGACTCACGAGCCATGCGGTAACTGTCGTGCCTATGTTCGCTCCCATTATTATACCCGTGACGTTTGATAATGATAAAAGCCCCGAGCTGACAAAGCCGACTGCCATAACAGTAGCTGCCGAGCTACTCTGAATTACTGCCGTTACGAAAAGACCAAGCAAAAGTCCGCGTATCCTTGTTGACGAGAGCTTGCCAAGAATGTCTCCAAGACGGCTTCCCGCCTGTCTCTCAAGGCTCTCGCCGAGAATATTCATGCCGAAAAGAAAAAGAGCAAGACCTCCGATAAGCGAAAGCAGATTTTCGAGCAGTTCCATTTTTCTTTCCCCCAAGCGTTTTTTATTATTTTGCTCAACGGAGAGAAGATATATACCAAAACAGAGGATAGAGGAGAATAAAAAGCGGGAGATATAGGGGGATGATCTTGGCGGAGAATTCAAAAATACCATTAAGTGCGAGCATCGCATTTGTACGGACAAATGCAGTATGGGCTACGTCCGAACCCTTATACAAGCAGAAAAGAGAGAACAAATCGGTTTTATAGCCGAAACGCTCTCTCTTTTGTTTATCTTTGTATTTGCTTTTTTAATTCTTTGAAGGTGCGGAAACTTTCTTTTAAGAAAGTTTCTGCGAAACGCGTCCTTTGCGTCCCCCGACCATAAGGCAAAGGTGTGTTACCGTGCAGAGTATAGCCGAGACAAGTATTATTTCATGGTGCGGTCCGAGAGACTCGGTCGCCTGCTTATATATAACGAAGACAAGGGGAACGAGCGAGAGGGTAAGGTCTATAAAGTGAACCCCTCTCAAAATAATGCTTATGAGAAGTATAACTCCGTACATTAAAGCAATGTTTTTAAACAGAGCGACGTTTATATCTGAAATATTGTTCACTATCTCAAAGTCAAATGGATAGAGCTCATCGAGAGGAATGGTTGCTACCTCGGCTTTTCTCCAAATAGTTAAAATACAACAGAGGAGGGGTACAAGAGACGCGAAAAAGGAGGTAAATACAGGGCTGTATTTGCGTCCTTGCTCGGATAGCTTGAGCGAATCAAAAAGATTCCCCGTTACTTGAACTATCGAAAGGCAGAAAAACAGCATAGGTCTTTCATAGAGTTTACCCGCGTCATACAGATATATAACGCATAGCAGAGGAAGTGCGGAGAAAAAGAATGAAAGCTCTGGAGCACGCTTGAACAAAAGGCTTACCGCTATTGCCAAGAGGAGAAGCGCGGCAAGAAGTATATATCCGCGATAGTCTCTTGAAGAGGACGGGTCGAAAAAGATCTTGAGCTTTTCTTTTGTTGATTCAACGTCTTTAAAGGTGTATCCAAGGTACTGTCTGAAAACGTACATTATAGCGGCAAACACCGAAATTCCCGCGCAAAACTCGGTAAATTTCCTAAAATTGCTCATCTCCCTCACCTCGTTCCTTTTGAAGATAAAAATCTGTTGCGCTACAAGCCCGAACACAATAATTATATAACATTTTATCGGATTTTTCAAGAGCGAAGCGCTTATTTGTAAAAAATAATATAATTTTATTGTAAACCTCTTGCCCAAATAAATCACAGATGATATAATTATTATGAATATTTTATTTTAAAAAAATTTCAAAGGAGAATAAAAGATATGAACACGATCCAAATGAAAGACCGTATCGCAAGCGGAGCACTTGACGAAAAATTTGCTTATGTTTACGGAGAGAGTGCGGTCGCTTTCCAAAAGGAACGTTACACAAAGGCTATCGATGAGTTTGTAAAGATTTACGGTGCTGACAGAGAGATAGGACTTTACAGCGTTGCGGGAAGAAGCGAGCTTTCGGGAAACCATACCGACCACAACCACGGTTGTGTGGTTGCGGCATCTATCGACCTTGATATCATAGCCGTTGCGTCAAAGAGAGATGACAGCGTTATTCGTATAAAGAGCGAGGGTTTTCCCGAGGATAAGGTAGACATCTCTGTATATACGTTACCCGTATCCGAAAAATTCGGTACGTCCGAATCTATTATAGCGGGAATGTGCAAAGGATTTTCCAAAGAGGGTATGAATATCGGAGGCTTTGACGCTTACACCACGTCAAACGTGCTTAAAGGAAGCGGACTTTCCTCGTCGGCAGCGTTTGAGGATATGGTAGGAAATATACTTAATTATATGTATAACGGCGGAGAGGTCTCTAACGTTGAGATAGCAAAGCTTGCGCAGTATGCGGAGAATGAATTTTTCGGCAAGCCTTGCGGACTTATGGATCAGGTGGCTTGTGCCGTTGGCGGTATCGTGGCTATCGATTTTGCAGATCCGAAGCAGCCTATCATAGAAAAGGTAGATTTTGATATTTCCGCAAAGGGATATAATCTCTGTATCGTGAACACGGGAGGAAACCATGCCGATCTTACCGATGATTACGCATCCGTACCCGCGGAGATGAAGGCGGTGGCGGCTCATTTCGGCAAGAGCGTTCTTCGCGAACTTGATGAGAGTGAGCTTACTCGAGAGATCCCCGCGCTTCGCGAAAAACTCGGTGACAGAGCGATACTCCGTGCGCTTCATTTCTTTAACGAAAATAAGAGAGTTGCAAAGCAGAAGGCGGCGCTTATGGGCGGCGACCTCAATGCGTTTTTCTCCGAGGTGATAGCTTCGGGAAGATCCTCGTTCTGCTATCTGCAAAACGTTTATACAACAAAGAATCTTCGTGAACAGGGTCTGTCGCTTGCGCTTTGTCTTGCGGACGGATATCTTGCGGGCAAGAGTGCCGCTTGGCGTGTTCACGGCGGCGGCTTTGCGGGAACTATACAGGCGTTCGTGCCTACAAGCGAAGTCGAGGGATTTCGCGCGCTTATGGATAGCGTTTTCGGAGAGGGTAAGTGCATAGTTCTCCGCATACGCCCCGTCGGAGCTACCTGCATAGCTTAAAATATCAAGGAGTGAAACAATGTCGAAAAGAAAGATAAATTCTCCGCAGGACGATGAAATGACGCTTGAGGAGAGAAAAAAAGCGGCTAAAAAGGCGTTGTTGAAAATTGCGGTGCTTCTTGCTGTGACTGTCGTAGTGCTTGTTATTTACCGTTTCTTTATGCAGCGTCCCGAATTTTACGTAGTATTCGGAATATACGCCGTGATAACCGCTGCTTCGGTGATAGGATACGTTATCTACAATCGCGGATTTTCGAGAAAAGGAATCACTCTTGAGATGCTGCCGTCTGAATGGAGCGAGGAAGAAAAAAACAAATTTATCGAAGATGCCAAAAGACGTTCGGAAAGATCGCGATGGTTGCTTATCATCGCGTTTGCGTTTCTCTTTACGTTTGCGTTTGATGCTTTTGACCTTTTTGTGCTAAAAGGCTTGTACGGAGCATGATGCCGATATGAAAAATTGCAGGATAGTAACGCTTTATTCTGGCTCGGGCGGAAATTCGGTATATATAAGCGCTTGCGGAAGCTCAATACTTATAGACGCAGGAAAAAGCGCGCGTTCGCTTTGTAAAGCACTCTCGGATATTGGTGTTGAGCTTTCGGATATTGGCGCGATATTTATAACGCACGAGCATAGTGACCACGTGTCCGCTTTAGAGGTCCTCTCAAAAAGACAAAAAATACCGATACACGTAATGTCAAGATCGGCAGAACGCTTCGACAAATTGCCGCGCGGACCGATACACGACAATTTGGTCAGACATGACGCTATGTTTGAGGAAAAGGTCGGAGCGCTTACGGTTTCGTCGTTTCGCACTCCGCACGATAGCCGCATGAGTGTTGGTTACAGAATAAGTTTTGAAGATAGCGAGGGCGTTCACTCTATCGGACTTGCTACCGATATAGGATACGTTTCGGATTCTGTAAAAGAGGGGCTTTGCGGCTGCGAGGCAGTGGTGCTTGAATCAAATCATGACCCTATCATGTTAATGGAAGGTCCGTATCCGTACGACTTGAAATTGAGAATAAGGTCGAATCGCGGGCATTTGTCTAATCCCGACAGCGCGGCATTTGCCGCAACCTTGGCGCAGAGCGGAACGCGCGCGTTTTTGCTTGCTCACTTGAGTGAGGAGAACAATGAGCCACATCTTGCTCTTGATGAAGCAGAGTGCGCTATCTCGGATACACGCGTGACGGTGGCGGTCGCCTCTCCCGATATGCCCACCGAGCTTTGTTTTTCGGAGGATATATAAATGCTTAACGTGAAATTTATCGTTATAGGAAACCTGAAAGAGAGCTATCTGCGCGAAGCAGCGGCAGAATATGAAAAGCGGCTTTCAGCTTTTTGCCGCTTTGAGACGGTACAGCTCAAGGAGGAAAAGCTTCCTGACGATCCGTCGAATACCGAGATACAAAAGGCTCTTGAGCGCGAGGCTTTGCAGATAGAAAAAAGCATTTCTCCGCGCGCGTACAGAATCGCTATGTGCGTAGAGGGCAATCAGCTCTCCTCCGAGGAGCTTGCGGAACGCATCGGCAAGATAGAGCAGACAGCGGGGGAGATAGTGTTCATTATCGGAAGCTCGTTCGGACTTGCCGATAGCGTTAAAAAAAGTGCGGACATGCGCCTTTCGGTGTCGAAAATGACCTTTCCGCATCAGCTTATGCGAGTTTTACTCCTTGAGGGCGTTTACCGAGCGTTTAACATTCGAAAGGGAACGCGGTATCATAAATAAAATTGTTTTGATTTAAATAAATTGCGGTTTATCGGGGGGACGCGATGAGGGAACTTTTTTGAAAAAAAGTTCCCTCAAACTCCCTCAAAAAACTTTCTAAAACAAGGTTTTGCATAGTCATAACGGCTACACGATAAATCCTTTTCAGGAAGTTTTTTGCCAAGCTTTTTTTCAAAAAAGCGGAAAATCGCGTCCCACGCGTCCCCGATAAATCAAAAGAAGAAAACAATCATATTCTGTGACATAGATCAAAGAACGTCGTTTGCTACAATGTCTTCGTAAGTTTCTCGCTTGACCGCTATACGCGTCTTTCCGTCCTTTACCATAACTATGGGCGGGCGGGGAAGACGGTTATAGTTTGAAGCCATAGAGTAGTTATACGCGCCCGTTACGAGAACGGCTAGGATGTCTCCGCGCTGGGCTTTCTGAAGTTCCATGTTTTCACCAAGCAGGTCGCCTGATTCACAGCATCTTCCCGCAATGGTCACACGATCTGTTTTTGCTTCGTTCGCTTTGTTTGCGATGACTGCGGTGTACTGTGATTGATAAAGTGCGTATCTTGGATTGTCGGGCATACCTCCGTCAACCGAGACGTAGGTGCGGAAGCCTGGAATCTCCTTTACAGAGCCTACCGTGTAGAGAGTAAGACCGGCTGCGGCAACGAGGGAGCGACCGGGTTCAAGTATAACTCTTGGCATACGTATTCCGTTTTCCTTGCAGTATCCCGTGACGATAGCGGCAATATCTTTGATCGAAGAAGCGTAATCTATCTCTCTGTCGTGCTCGATATAGCGAACGCCAAATCCGCCGCCGAGGTTCAGTTCCTCGACCTCAAATCCGCATTCGCGCTTGATATCGGCAATAAAGCGAACCATTATACTTGCGGCATCGGAGAAAGGCTCAAGGTCGAATATCTGTGAGCCTACGTGACAGTGCAGACCTACGAGCTTGACACCTGCTGTATCGAGAGCCGTCTTGACAATCTCCATCGCCTGTCCCGTAACTATCGGACTTCCGAATTTGGAGTCAACGTTGCCCGTCACTATCGCTCGGTGCGTGTGGGGGTCTATACCGGGAGTTATACGAAGAAGAATTCTCTGCGTTATTCCGCGCTTTTGAGCTTCGCTTGATATAGCGCAAAGCTCCTCGCGGTTGTCAACAACGAACGTGCCGACTCCCATGTCCATAGCGTCGCGGATATCTTTGTCGGTCTTATTATTTCCGTGGAAATAAATTTTTTCAGCGGGAAAGCCTGCCATCTTTGCTGTATAAAGCTCACCGCCCGAGACACAGTCAACTCCCATACCCTCTTCTGCGGCTATCTTGTAGATGCCCGTGAAGCAGAGAGCCTTTGAAGCGTAAAGCGGAAGCGCGTCAGCACCGAAATATTCCGCCGCCGCGCGTCTGTAAGTGCGGCAGTTTTCTCTTATTACGTTTTCGTCAAGGACATACGTTGGAGTTCCGAACTCGTTTGCAATGTCGACCGTGTCAACTCCGCCTATGGTAAGGTGTCCTTTTTCGTTTACGTCAAAATGTGAATGGATTATCATTTTCGTTTTCCTCTGTTTATCAAACTGTAGGGGGCAGTTTTGTTATCTGTCCGTTCAAGTGTTCGACGATATTAGTCTTTATTCGTTTTAAATTTCCGTTTTCGTATTCGTAAATATGCAAAGATGCGTTCGGAGGCGCTTTGTGACTTGCTATTTTCTCGTAGGTATCTCCATCCGAGAATGCGTCAACAACTCTCATGGGAGTTGCGTGCGTAGCAAGCAAAAGAGTCTTTCCGTCGTTTTCCTCGCCAAGCCGTACGATCGCGTCGGAGATACGTTCAAAAAGCTCCTTTGCCGACTCTCCGCCCGTGCATCTGACGTTTGCGAGGTCGTTCAGCCATATATTGAAATCGTCGTTGTATTGGTTGAATATATCTACGAACTTCATGCCCTCCCACTGACCTGCATATATCTCGCGCAAGCCGTGATCGGCTATGACGGGGAGTCCTAACGCATCGGCGGTAGGTTGAACTGTCTGGGTCGTGCGCAGAAGTCCGCTTGAATATATCTTATCTATTTTTTCGTTTTTTACGATATAATCGGCTACGTACTTTGCCTGTTCAAGACCTATCGCGGCAAGCGGAAAGTCCGAGTGTCCCGCAAAGCGTTCCTGCTCGTTTGCCACGCTGTATCCGTGGCGCACGAATATCATTCTTGTCATAATACGGTAATATCCTTTTTGTTTTGAGTATCTGTAAATTTTATCTCTTCGCCCTCTGCGGTCTCCATTGATATTAAAGCTATGTTGCCGTTTTCGTATTCAAATGTCAATATAGAGCAATTTGGAATTGAAAATTGAGGAACTTCTATTCCCAGACGGTCAAATATTTCGGTGATAAGGCGGTGTATCGTGCCTCCGTGAGACGCTACGAGTACCGTCTTTCCGTCATTTTTATTTGCTATTTCACAGACAGTTTTGTAAGCTCTTTTTCGGACGCCCATATTGCTCTCACCGTCGGGATATATACCGTATTTAGCGACGTCTTCCAATTCTTTTGCGTATATTTCTCTTACGAGAGTATGCGGCTTATCCGTGAATTTTCCAACGTGTACCTCGCGGAGCCCCGCGTGAAGATGAAGCGGGAGCGAGAGTGCTTCGGCTATCGGAGCAACAGTGGCTCTTGTGCGCTGTAGGTCGCTCGACCATATCTCGTCGATGTGTAGCTTGCTTTTTAAAATACGTTCTTTAAGCGCGTTCGCCTGCTTTATACCTGTCTCGTTAAGAGGAGTATCAAGCTGACCTTGATAATATCCATATGCGTTGTAATTTGTCTGTCCGTGGCGAACCATGAAAATGCGGGTCATTTTATCTCCTTAAAGCTTGGTGTATTTAAATATAGTCTTCCAAAGCTCCTCTTTTCCCTCGCCCTTTAAGGATGAAAAGGGAATTACGGAAACGCCTTTGATGAGAGGATGATTGCTTATAGCCTCAAGATTTTTCTTTCGCTCGGTAGCGTTGAGCTTATCTATCTTGGTGGCTACCACAACGAACGGAAGCTCGGACTGTGTAAGAAAGTCAAGCATCATTTCATCGTCTGCCGTAGGGCCTATTCGGCTGTCTACAAGCTGAAGAACGAGAGAGAGCCTGTCAATATTTTTGTTCTGTGTAAAGAATCCATCCGTGAGTGCTGACCACTGTTTTTTTTCTTCGGGACTGCGTTTCGCAAATCCGTAACCTGGGAGGTCGACAAGATAAAGCTTTTTGTCAACGTCGTAAAAGTTTATCGTTATCGTTTTACCGGGGGAAGAGGAAACTCGCGCAAGACTCTTTCTGCCGAGCAAAGTATTTATAAGCGAGCTTTTTCCAACGTTCGAGCGTCCCGAAAAGGCTACCTGAGCGCGAGGGTCGGAAGGGATCTGCTTTGGTGTTCCCGCACTTATTTTTAAGTTTACGTTTTGAATATTGAGCGCCATGATCTCCTCCGTGAATTTTTTATCGTGACACTGTCGCACTTACGTTATCTGTCTTGTTTATTGTGGACAGAATATCCGAAAGTCCATCGTCTTTTTCTTTTTTCTCCGAATAAACGCTTTCTCGTTCCTTTGGCAAAAGGGCGTTTGAGAGAACATCCGATGCTGTCTTGCAGGGGATAAAGCGAAGATGCTCGCGAACGAGAGGGTCAAGCTCCTCAAGATTTCGCATATTGTCCTCGGGTATAAGCACCGTGGTAACTCCCGCCGAGTAAGCGGCTACGGTTTTTTCTTTAAGACCGCCGATTGCAAGGACGTTTCCTCGGAGAGATATCTCTCCCGTCATAGCTACGTCGCGACGGACTTTTCTGTTCGTAAGCGCGCTTACGAGTGCCGTTACCATCGTAACTCCAGCCGAGGGGCCGTCTTTGGGAACTGCTCCCTCGGGGAAATGTATGTGAATGTCTTTCTTTGCGTAGAAATCCGAGGGGATACCGTATCTTGAAGCGATGGAACGAACGTAGCTTACTGCTATTTTTGCCGATTCCTTCATAACGTCGCCAAGAGAGCCCGTAAGCTCTATCTTACCCGTTCCGTCAAGCACCGCGACTTCAACGCGGAGCATATCTCCGCCCGCATCGGTGTACGCAAGACCGTTTACAACGCCGACCTCGTCCTGCTGCTTTATGCGCTCGGGCAAAAGCTTGCGCGCGCCGAGATATTCGGAAACGGTGTTTTCGTCTATCTTTATCTTTTTAAGCTCCTCGTTTTCGACGAGCTTTCTTGCCGCCTTTCTCGCGATAGCGGCGATATTTCGCTCAAGATTGCGGACACCCGCTTCTCTTGTGTAATGATCTACTATTTCCCCCACAGCTCCGTCGGTAATATTGACGGTTCGCTTTGAAAGCCCGTGGCGCTTGAGTTGCTTGGGAATAAGGTGATCGTGCGCTATCGCTATCTTTTCTCTGCGAGTATAGGATTTGAGTTCTATTACCTCCATTCTGTCAAGCAGGGGCTTTGGAACGGTGTCGAGCGTATTCGCGGTAGCGATAAACACGCAGTTTGAAAGGTCGAACGGAAGCTCTACGAAGTGGTCGCGGAAAGCCTTGTTCTGTTCACCGTCAAGTACTTCAAGAAGTGCTGAAGCGGGGTCACCATGCGAATCTCTTGTAAGCTTGTCTATCTCGTCAAGCAGAATGAGAGGATTTTTGACCTCTGCTTTTATAAGCGCATCGATTATGCGTCCGGGCATTGCTCCGATGTACGTCTTTCTGTGACCGCGAATGTCGGCCTCGTCACGCACACCGCCCAAAGATACGCGCACGTACTTGCGCTTCATTGCTTTCGCGATAGAAGCACCAACAGAGGTCTTGCCCACACCGGGAGGGCCAACGAGACAGATTATCTGATTTCGAAGTTCTGGGGAAAGCTGCTTTACCGCAAGGTATTCAAGTATTCTTTCTTTTACCTTTTCGAGTCCGTTGTGGTCGGCATCGAGCACCTTTTGTGCCGCTTTTACGTCAACGCGGTCGCGTGTTTCCGCACTCCACGGAATTTCAAGACAGGTGTCAAGATACGCGCGAATGACGGTAGCCTCGGACGAGCCGAACGGAGTTTTAGCGAGTCTGTCGTTCTCTTTAAGAAGCTTTTTTCTTACCTCGTCGGGCATCTTTGCCTTCATGATGCGCTCTTCGTATTCGTCGATGTCGGAAGTGTCGCCAAGCTCCTCCTGAATAACTCTCACCTGTTCACGCAGATAAAAGTCTTTTTGATTTTGGTTTAAGTTTGAGCGGACCTTTTTGTGAATACGCAATTCACATTCGAGTAATTCGCGCTCCGTTCTGATAAGAGCAATAACCTTTTCGATACGGCGAATGGGGTCAAAGCATTCGAGTATCTCCTGTTTGTCGGGATATTTTACAAGAATGTTTGCCGCTATAAAGTCCGCGAGAAGCGCGGGAGTCTTTATTGCGCTTGCGGTCGTCAAGATATCGTTTGATACCGAGGGGAGTACGTTTACAAGCTCCTTGGTTTCGGTAAGCATAGCGCGGCAGTATGCCTCTGAACGTATATTGTCCTCGTCGGTCATGGTGAGGGTCTTACAGATAACGTCTGCGGCTATGTAATCGGCAAAGCTGCGGAATTCGCTGACAGTTGCGCGAGAGTATCCTTCGGTTATTATTCTCATATTACCCTCGGGGGTTTTTACCGATTGCTTTATTTTAGATACCGTACCCGTACGGAAGAGGGCTTCGGCGGTAACGTTTTCAGTCTCCATGTCACGAACGGCGCAAATGAGAACGAGAGAGTCGGTCTCAAAAGCTGCTTCTGCGGCGTGTATAGCGTTCTCGTCGGACAATTCGAAGCTCAAAGGGATCGAGGGAAAAGCGACGATGCCGCGAAGATATATAACGGGGAGGTAAAGCTGTTCTATTTTTTCTATGTATTTTGGCATTTGTTGTTCCTTTCGGGGATAAATTGCATATGATATCCGCATTTGCGGGCAGTCGATGTGAGGGCACACCGCTTCAATATAATATTATAACATATGTTTGTAAAAATTTCTACCGATTTTCGCAATTATTTTAAATTTGTTCAATAATTATAATAATTGCTCAAAAATCATATAAAAAACGAGGGTGAAACCCTCAAAAAATAAAAAAGCACAACCGAGATCTCATCTGCGCGTTGATATCATAAGATTGATACTCCGCAAATGAACGATGACCGTTGTGCGTGGCGCTGTGGACTTGGTGCCGCCTGACAGCTTTAATATTATAACTCTAAAATCCGATTTTGTAAATAGTTCAAATTGAACGATTTTTTCGCGATTTTTTCGTGAAAAAAGATACATATTAGAAAATTTAGCCTCTTTTTGCTCTGTTTTTTGTGCTTTTAGCTTGAAAAAATATCGAAATGTCGTTCAAATGTCGTTGGAGGAGGTCGGGCGTTTTGTCACGAGTCTTACTTTTCTACTCGACAAATTAT
>JAZNEM010000134.1:0-5073 GCA_045588595.1 Eubacteriales bacterium | reverse complement strand
ATCCATACATTTATATATAATACCATACTTTCAAATAATTTGCAATACCTTTTTTAAAAAAAGTTTGAAGAAAAATGAAATATTTTTAATTTTCGTTTAAAATCCTTTTTTAATACAATTTAAACTTTCAAATTTGGATTTGTCGGGGACGCGGCAGGGGGACTTTTTGTAAAAAGTTCCCCTTGTCCCCTCACAAACTTCCTAAAAAATAGGTTTTGCATTGCCATAATGGCGGCGCAGATGCAACAAATCGGTTTTGACCGAGTTACTACTTGTTACTCGTAAATTTGCGGGACGCAACCGCAAAAGATTTGTTGACGGAGGTGAGAGTTAATCGTGATCAACTCTCACCGACAAACCGCAATTTTTTTGAAAAAAGTTCTCTTTTATATGCTTCTTTTGGCTTGAAAAAAGCTTAAAAAGCAGATGTTTCGAAAATGTAAATTTTTTATCAAGTGCTGTAACGTTTTTGTAACGTTTTTGTAAATTATAAATTTTGGAAAAATATTTTGAAAAAATTACCTCTTTTTTAAAGAAAAAATCAAAAAAACGCTTGACAAGTCTTGACAAACGTGCTATAATTGTAAACTGCATTATAATTGCTTATTGTGCCCTTTTTGAATCGGGTTGAAAAAACTTTTCGATATTTATTTATATATATCGGGTCGCAAAAAGGGTAAAATAAGAGACTTTTATTACTTTGAATGGAGTGAGTAAATTAATGGTCAATGTAAAAGAACAGAAGCAGGGCAAGACAACAAGAATGAGCTTTTCGAAGTCGTCGTTCCCGTGCGAGCTTCCAAATCTCGTAGAGGTACAGACTAAATCTTTCAAGTGGTTCCTTGAAGAAGGTCTTATGGAGGTGCTTCGCGAAGTATCCCCCATTACCGACCACTCGGAAAAGCTCGTTATCGAATTCGTATCGTATTCGATAGACCAGAAGCCGAAGTATACGGTTGAGGAGTGCAAGGAAAGAGACGCAAACTATGCAGCGCCTCTTAAGGTCAACGTACGTCTTACCAACAGAGAAACGGGAGAAGTAAAGCAGACCGACATCTTTATGGGAGATTTCCCGATAATGACCGAGACAGGTACGTTCGTTATCAACGGCGCGGAGCGTGTTATCGTTTCGCAGATAATCCGTTCGCCCGGAATGTACTACGACGATCCTATCGACAAGGTGGGCAAGAAGACCTACAACGCAACCGTAATTCCTTACAGAGGAGCATGGCTTGAGTATGAGGTGGATTCGAACGGTGTAATGTATACCCGTATCGATAAGAACCGTAAGCTCCCGCTTACCATGTTTATTCGCGCGCTTGGCGATTTTGTTTCCCGTGAAGAGATATATGAGCTTTTCGGTGACGAGGAAGCTCTTACTCTGACATTTGATAAGGACGAGAGTGAAATACTCGCGGGTGATTTCTCGACCCCGAGCGATGAGGCTCTCAAGGAGATATACAAGAAGCTCCGTCCCGGCGAGCCCGCAGAGGTAAACGCCGCAAAGACACTTCTCAACAACTATTTCTTCGACCCCAAGCGTTACGATATCGCTCAGGTCGGACGTTATAAGTTTGACAAGAAGCTCGCTATCCATAGCCGTATACGCGGTCACGTTCTCGCAGAGGACGCGGTAAGCGTTCTTACAGGTGAGGTCCTCTTCGAAAAGGGAACTGTACTCACCGGCGAGATGGCGCACAAGATCGAGGACGCAGGTATCAATTCAGTAAAGATCGCGCTTGACAACGGCGAAGTTATAAAGGTATTTTCCAACAACACCATTCGTCCCGAGTGTGTGCTTGGCTACGACCTTGAGGATTGCGGTATAAAGGAGAAGGTAAGAACCGACGTTCTTCTTGAGATCGCAGAGCAGTCCGAGGGCGACGTAGACGCGCTCAAGGCTCTCGTTAAGGAGAGAATTGCTGATCTTTGTCCCAAGTGTCTCACAAAGGACGACGTTTACGCTTCCATAAACTACATTCTCAACCTTACTCACGGAATCGGAAGAGTCGATGATATCGACCACCTCGGCAACCGCCGTATCCGTTCTGTTGGTGAGCAGCTTCAGAATCAGCTTCGCAGCGGATTCGTGAGAATGGATAAGATCATCAAGGAGCGTATGACGATTCAGGATAACGAAAAGCTTACCCCCGGTGCGCTTATCAATATCAAGCCCGTGACCACTGCTATCCGTGAGTTCTTCGGATCTTCACAGCTTTCGCAGTTCATGGACCAGAACAACCCGCTCGCAGAGCTTACGCATAAGCGCCGTTTGTCCGCACTCGGACCCGGAGGACTTTCTCGTGAGCGTGCTTCCTTTGACGTTCGTGACGTACATTACACCCACTACGGAAGAATGTGCCCTATCGAGACGCCTGAAGGTCCTAACATCGGTCTTATCTCGTATTTGACGACTTACGCTCGTATCAACGACTACGGCTTTATTGAAGCTCCTTTCCGTAAGGTAGACAAGGAGACGGGCGCAGTTACCGATGAAGTCGAGTACATGACGGCAGACCGAGAGGATAACTTCGTTATCGTTCCCGCAAACGAGCCTATCGACGAAAACGGAAAGTTCATCAACGACAGAGTTACCGCAAGAGATAAGGGTGAGTTCGTAGAGCGCTCCGGTCATGAGGTCGACTATATGGACGTATCGCCCAAGATGGTCGTATCTGTTGCTACCGCAATGATCCCCTTCCTTGAGAACGACGATAACTCCCGTGCGCTCATGGGCTCTAACATGCAGAAGCAGGCAGTTCCGCTTATGGTTACCGACAGTCCTATCGTAGGAACAGGTATGGAATACAAGGCGGCAGTCGACTCGGGCGTAGTTATCGTAGCTAATAACGACGGTGTCGTTGACAAGGTAGACGCAACCAAGATCGTTATCGCTTGTGATGACGGACATAAGGACGTTTACGAGCTTATCAAGTTTAAAAAGACAAACCAGGGTACTTGCTTCAATCAGCGTCCTATCGTTGCGAAGGGCGAGATGGTGACTAAGGGACAGGTAATTGCCGACGGTCCCGCTACCGATATGGGAGAGATATCTCTCGGTAAGAACGCTCTCATAGGCTTTATGACTTGGGAGGGTTACAACTACGAGGACGCGGTCCTTTTGAACGAAAGACTCGTAAGAGACGACGTTTATACGTCTCTCCATATTGAAGAATATACCCATGAGGCAAGAGATACCAAGCTCGGACCGGAGGAGATCACTCGAGAGATACCCAACGTAGGTGAAGATGCTCTTAAGGATCTTAACACCGAGGGTATCGTTAAGAAGGGTACTGAAGTAAGAGCGGGAGATATTCTCGTAGGTAAGATCACTCCCAAGGGAGAGACTGAACTTACCGCAGAGGAAAGATTGCTCCGCGCTATCTTCGGAGAGAAGGCAAGAGAGGTAAGAGATACCTCGTTGCGTTTGCCTCACGGAGAATCGGGTATCGTTGTTGACGTTAAGGTATTCTCTCACGATCATAACGACGACCTGCCCGCAGGCGTTAATAAGGTAGTCCGCGTTTATATCGCGCAGAAGAGAAAGATATCTGTCGGAGATAAGATGGCAGGACGCCACGGAAACAAGGGTGGGGTTTCTCGCATCCTTCCCCCTGAGGATATGCCGTTCCTTGCAGACGGAACTCCTCTGGATATCGTTTTGAACCCTCTGGGCGTTCCTTCCCGAATGAACATCGGTCAGGTGCTCGAGGTACACTTGGGAATCGCAGCAAGAAAACTCGGTTGGAAGATCATGACTCCCGTATTTGACGGAGCTAACGAGCGCGATATCATTGAGTGCTTGCGTATGGCGGGCAATTGCCGTACTATCCGCGCGGGTGAGAACGTAGACGGTAAGCCTCTCTTTATCGAAACTGTCGATGAGGAGGGCAAGAAGGATCTCGTTGCTATCACTGATGAGCAGCGCAACGATCCCGAAGAGATGGCAAGACTTATGGAAAGCGGTGCTGTACGCGTTATCGACGGTAAGACCACTTTGTACGACGGACGTACGGGTGAGCCTTTCGATAACCCCGTAACCGTAGGTATCATGTACTACCTGAAGCTCCATCACCTGGTTGACGATAAGGTACACGCACGAAGCAACGGTCCTTACTCTCTCGTAACTCAGCAGCCTCTCGGCGGTAAAGCACAGTTCGGCGGACAGAGATTCGGAGAGATGGAGGTTTGGGCGCTTGAGGCATACGGCGCGGCTTACACCCTCCAGGAGATCCTTACGGTCAAGTCCGACGATATCAACGGACGCCGCAAGGCATATGAAGCTATCATCAAGGGACAGAACATCCCCACTCCCGGAGTTCCCGAGTCCTTCAAGGTGCTCGGTAAGGAGCTTCAGGCATTGGCGCTTGACGTTCGTGTGCTTGATAAGAACGGCGAGGAGATCCAGCTCTCCACCCTTTGCAACGAGGATGACGGTCCTCAGTATTCGGGCAAGCCTATGGATGACCTTTCCGACTTTGATCTTCACGCAGATGACGATGAGATCAGCAAGTCCTTCCAGATCGAGGACGAGGACGGCAACCTTATCGAGTCCGACGATGATGATTTCGGCGATGTCTTTGAGGATGAAAGCTCCTTTGAGGACGAATCCGATTTGTATTAATTAACACCACCTGAAAGCTTTACCCGAAATCACATTCGGGTAAAGCGAAAGGGAAAAAATATTTTATTTGAGTATACAGTTAGGAGAACAGCTGTGGAACATAATGAATTTTCATCTATAAAGATAGGTCTGGCATCTCCGGAAATGATCAGAGAGTGGTCTTATGGTGAGGTCACCAAGCCCGAGACCATAAACTACAGAACGCTTAAGGCAGAGATCGGCGGCTTGTTCTGTGAGCGTATTTTCGGTCCTACAAAGGATGGCGCTTGTATGTGCGGAAAGTATAAGAATTCGCACAACAAAGAGCCTCACAAGTGCGATAAATGCGGAGTTGACGTTACCACCAAAAAGGTACGCCGCGAGAGAATGGGACACATTGAGCTTGCTTCTCCCGTATCGCATATATGGTATTTCAAGGCAATACCCTCGAGAATGGCACTCGTTCTCGA
>JAZNEM010000133.1:0-11178 GCA_045588595.1 Eubacteriales bacterium | reverse complement strand
ATCCGCATTTGTTACAACTGAATACGGCGCCATGGCCAAGCGGTAAGGCACGGGTCTGCAAAACCCTTATCCCCGGTCCGATTCCGGGTGGCGCCTCCAAAACAAAAAGCACTTCGTAAGAAGTGCTTTTTGTTTTGGAACGATGTGTTCCGCTTGCGCGGAACGAGATGTGCACTTCGTGCGTGATGTAGCCTTCGGCAGTGATGTGCGCTATGCGCGTGAGGATGCAGAACACATCACATCACTTTGCGCCGAAGGCGCAATATATCACTATGGCGAAGCCATAACATCACTGCGGCTCGCCGCAACATCACTCTTTACAAACGATCAAAATTATGCTATAATATAACCGAAAGCGAGGTACTACTATGGCAGAATCTAAACTCCGAGAATTATCAATGGAATTTTCCGTTGATATTATTAACCTTGTCAAATTCTTAAAGTCAAATCACGAAACCGTATTTGCAAATCAGATCGGCAGAAGCGGAACGTCGATCGGTGCAAACGTCCACGAAGCACAATACGCTCAAGGCAAAAAGGATTTCATATCCAAGCTTGAAATCGCGCTCAAGGAGGCAAGCGAAACAGGATATTGGCTTGAACTATTGCATAGAACAAATTATATTGACGCACAACAATATAAAGCTTTATCCGATAAATGCGCCACTCTACGAGTAATGCTCGTTTCCTCTTGCAAAACAGCAAAAGCGAATATTGATAACAAATGAGAAAATTATATACTGCATTTAAGGGAACGCACAATGCTTCCTTTCAATTAGTTAGCCAATTATGCGGAGATAAACTGTTTCTAACAAATTCATTTCAAGGTTTGGAAAAGGAAATTTTATCTTTGAGCACCGACTATGACGCGATATATATGTTTGGGATAGATAAAAAATTAAAAAACAGTATTCGGCTCGAAACTTGCGCTAATTATGATGGAGAATTGGTTAATACTGCTCTTGATATAGTTACTTTAGAAAAAGCAATTACGGGTTTAGACATATCCTATACTATCTCCAACAAGCCAACTGCTTATTTATGTAATGCCGCTTATTATCATATGCTACAAAAGAATCGTAGTACGATATTCATTCACATTCCGTCAGTAAAAGGAATGAATGATGTATTGATGAATAAGCTTTTGAAGATTGTTTGACAGGCATCTTTTTTGTCAACACGCCTCAAAATCAAAAGCACTTCGTAAGAAGTGCTTTTGCTTTTGGAACGATGTGTTCCGCCCCTGCGGAACGAGATGTGCACTTCGTGCGTGATGTTTGCTTCGCAAGTGATGTGCACTTCGCGCGTGAGGATGCGGAACACATCACATCACTTTGCACCGCAGGTGCAATACATCACTGTGCGTCAGCACTACATCACTGCGACGAAGTCGCAACATCACTCTTTACAAACAGCCCCAAGTGTGCTATAATATTATTTAACGTAAGTGTCAAATGACATAAAGGCGGTGGAGACATGAAAAAGATATTTTCAGGAATATTAATAATTGTATTAATTTGCTTTTCAATGTGTTCATGTGCTGACAAAGATCACACTCCTCCCAAAATTGCAGACGGACAATTTTCATTTTCTGTAGAATATGTTTACAATGGAAAAGCATATAAATACGAGGATGCTGTTCTATGCAACTATGTTGGACTTAAAGATAATCAAGGTTGGGGGTCTCCGGCTAAAATCAGGGAGTGGGAAGACTATCTACAATCAAGCGGGGAAGATTACAGTGATATATTGATTGTTGAGCAATATGGTGTTGAGTCACTTCTTACAAGAGGTCGCACAAATAACTGTTCCTTTGTTTACCTTAGCTTTGGCAGAGCGAATTATTATATGGGAGAGAAAGAATACTCCGACATAGATGCTCCATGCTTTTATTACTATGAATCATTCAAAAATTCAAGTGGTACGCAATCAGGAGAAAATACGGTTTTAACAGAAGAACAATTAGAAGAATATTTTGGTATAAAGGTTGTTGAATTTAAATTTTCTTTACCAATTGAAAATGAATACGAATAGGCATCTTTTTTGTCAACACATTCCAAAAATCCTGCACTTTAGTGCAGGATTTTGCTTTATGCGAATTTGTCAAATTCTTTTGTACTCGGGAAAAAAGTGCAAGTTTTTGAGAAAAAACATACTTGAAATGCATATCTTAATTTGATATAATAAAATTGAGTATTTTTCTTGAAAAGGAGTTTTTTTATGTATAAGCTTTCAGTACCGATAATGTCGTTCACAATGAACGAAAGCAACCGTGAAAAATACGTACAGCAATTCAGAGAGGCGGGGGCGGAGCGAGTTTTCATCGCGATAGGTACGCCCACAGAGCCGCTGCCCTTGGGACTTTCGGAAAACGTCAGATATTTAAAATCCGAGGGATTTGAGGTCGGCGTATGGATGGATACTATCGGTCACGGCTTTGTCCTTGCGCACGTTGAAAGTGAGGACGTTTTATCAAAGTTTTCTCAAATAGAGGATATTTACGGAAAGAAGCTTCATCACGCAAACTGTCCGCTTGATAAAGGATTTCAAAAATACATTGCGGAATACGTTGCAGGACTTGCAAAAATGGGCGCGGATATAGTTATGCTTGACGATGATTTCAGAATGTCTCAGCACAAGGGAAATCTTTGCTGCGCGTGTCCCGAACATATGGAGATTATAAAAGACATACTCGGAGAAGAGATATCGGTCGAAGAGTTAAAGCCTTACGTTCTTACGGGTAAGGCCAACAAATACAGAGACGCTTGGCTTCAGGCTCAAAACGAGGGGCTTACACAATTGGCAAAGGCGATACGCAAAGCCACAGACGAGGTCAGTCCTGACACAACGGTTTGCTTTTGCACCGCATATTCGCCTTGGAACGTTGACGGTATCGACGTTACGGGTATATCTAAAATTCTCGCGGGTGAAAACAAGCCAATATTAAGGCTGACAGGCGCGCCGTATTGGTCAACAAAAAAATTCAGATATTCTCTTATAACGGTATTTGAGATAGCGAGAATGCTTGCTTCGTTTGTTCATGGCAATGATTTTGACCTTATGAGCGAGGGCGACGTTTATCCGCGTCCAAGATACACTTGTCCTTCCTCGTATCTTGAGCTGTACGATGCCGTTACTCGCGCTGACGGGGCATACAGCGGAATACTTAAATATATGTTTGATTACGTGGCAGGTCCTGATTTTGAGACGGGATATCTTAGATTCCACAAAGAAAACGAGCCGTATCTGGAAAAGGTAAACAAGCTTTTTGAGGGCGGCGCAAATGCGGGAGTCAGAATAATTACGTATCCGCATACAATGAAAAACGCAGATCTTGATCTCTCGACATTTAATGAACATTCGCCTTGTCCCGCCGACGCTACTATGCTCGGAAACTGCGGTATACCTACTATTTACAGAGGAAAAGGCATATGCAATTCGGTTTTCGGAGAAAACGCTAGACTTTTTGAGCTTTCAAGGTTAAGTGAGGGTACGGTATTAGATGCCGTTTCAGCAATTATCCTTACGCAACGCGGAGTAGACGTAGGTATTAAAGAATACGGCAGACTTGTTGACAAAAACATATCTTTCCTTTGCACAAACGACGTTGAATATAAATCCTTCATTTCAAGAGGAAATGTAAAAATGCTCCTTCCCGCGCTTGAAGATACGGCTGAACCGTTGCTTTTCTCAACAGAACCGAACAACACGGATACCGTAGCGTATAAATACGAGAACGCAAACGGAGAGCGTTTCCTTGTTTTCCTTTTTGAAGGAGATTCTATCTTCGATAGTACACAAATGCGGGATTCGGGACTTCTGAAGAATTACGCGGTACAAAAGACTCTTGCAAAAGAGCTTCCGTGGGTCGCCCGTAAGGAGCTTGACGCGTATTGCATCGGCAATCCCGAGCTTTATCTGATGTGCAGAAAGGACGAGTCCTCAATGACCGTCGGTTTGTTCAACTGTTTTGCGGACGCTCTTGCTGAACCCGTCATAATGCTTGATGAAGAGTATAAAAATATCGAATGTATCGGTTGTGAGGCAAAGATAGAAGGCAGAAAAGTAATTCTTACGAGCAAGATGTACGGCTTTACCTCGGCTATGTTCCGAGTGTTTAAGTGATAAAGGAAGGAAAAATATCATGAAGATCGCGACTACTACCGAGGATTTTGGAAGATTCTGCAAAAACGATATAGAACGTATCCGAGAGCTTTATGCGGCGGGATTCAGATATGTCGATCTGAGCATGTATTCTTTGACACCCGATTGCGACTATATGAAGGATGATTGGAAAGACAGTGTGAAGGCGCTTAAAAGGGAAGCGGATAGCCTTGGAATGAAGTTCGTCCAGGCTCATTCGCAGGGGGGAAACGCATTGAAGGATGACCCTGCGCACGTTGAGTTCCTTATAGACGCGACTGTACGTTCCATAGAGATATGCTCAGAGCTTGGAATAGAGAATACCGTCGTTCATTCGGGATATGCAAAGGATATGCCTAAAGACGAGTGGTTTGAGAAAAACCGAGAGTTTTACAAAAAGCTTTTTCCCGTTATGGAAGCGCTCGGAGTGAACGTATTGATAGAAAATTCCACCGCCGCTAATATGAAAGACAAGTATTTCGTAAATTCGGGAAAGGATATGACCGAGTTTTTGCGGTTCGTTGGACACCCGCGGCTTCACGCTTGTTGGGACACGGGACACGCTAACTGCCAGGGAAGTCAGTACGGAGAGATAATGACGCTCGGAAAAGAGCTTTACGCGATACATTACAACGATAACCGCGGACAGAAGGACGAGCATCTTATCCCGTTTTTTGGAACGCTCAATCACGACGAGGTGATAAACGCGCTTATCGACGTGGATTTTAAGGGGTATTTTACGCTTGAAGCGTCATCGTCTTTAAGATCAAGCAGATATTGGCTCGGAAACAGAATGCCCTTTGAAAAGGATACGCGCCTTGCAGAACCGCAAATGTTCATGCAGCGCAGATTAGAGACGTTGCTTTACGAGACTGCGAAATATATTCTTGATTCTTATGGGTTGTTTGAGGAATAAAAAGAAAAAGCCAGAGGTTTTTCGCTGTGGCGAAAAGCATTTTTATTATTTGTATCTTTTAGGGTTATCTGTTTCTCCCAGCAAGTAATCGATACTTGTGTTATAAAACCTTGCGAGCTTTATAAGAATGGCTGTAGGAATGTCGTTTTCTCCTGTTTCATACTTCGAATATCCCGTTTGCGACATTCCAAGCATTTTTGCCACTTGTGTTTGATTTAAATCTCTATCTTCTCTTAAATCCCGAATTCTTCGATACATTTTTATATACCTCCGTAAAAAACTATATTTATTATAGTTTAATCTGTTTCAGGGTATTGACTTTTAATCTGAAATAGGTTATAATATATAAAAATACAACTGAAGTTTGAATTTTTTGGTGTGTGTAACCTTTGGTTGTGTACAACTTTTATTTTTATACTTTTGGGAGGAAAAAATGTCTTTAGCTACCTTGAATTATGCAAAAAACAAACTTTTAAATGGTGAATTTAATATTGCCGCTTCCTATTATAATAAGGCCATTGCAGAAGGGATCGAGCCTTGTGTTGTAAATTTACGATACCTGACTAAAGAATATCTTGTGTATCCGTTGGAATATGAGCATTCAATTCGATATTTTGAATTGCTTGAAGAGTTAAAAAGTATAGCGGAAGAAAATCCGGATTATGAAAGTGAATATAAATTAGCGGCAGCATCTTTATTTGATATCAAGAGACTGTTTTTAAGAAGTCTTTCTTTGTTTTACTTTTCTGATATTTTGGTATCTTCTTCAGATTCTGTTGTGTTGCGTGAGATTACGGAGATACATCGCTATATAAAGGAAAATAAAGATAATTTGTTGGAAAATGATGTCTTTGGTTTAAAAGAATATGTACACGGGTTTAAAAAGAAGCAATTTGCACGAGATTTAAATATAATAGAGGCATATTGTATGAACATTTTGCTTTCCTATGCAGCTGAACAACATAGTATATATCAAGGCAAACGATATAGCGCGATAACGATAGATTATGGGTATTTCTATAGTACGACTATAAACGAATCGGACAGTTATTATAATTATGCAAATATTAAGCCAAGATTATTTTTGCTTGGATTTGAAGCGTATTATCATGATTTGTACAAGGTATATAAAGAAAAGTTGAAAGAAATAGGACACTTTGATTCTCCAAAGGAATTGAGAAAAGAATTGACTTATTATACGACCCATAAGGATAAAAAAGACAGTTCTGCAAAGGATTTTTTAAAATATGCAAAGCATTTTGAAAAAAATGATATTTCCAGACAATCTTGGTTTGGCTCTCTTAAGAAAATTTCTTCCACAATAAATCCTCTTTTAAAATTAAACCCTTTTAATTTGATGTTAAACAATAATATAGGTTCTTTTGAATTAGATGCATATTTTCCACAGAAAAAAGTTTGGGGTGTTTGCAGTATGCTCGCTGCGGGAAAAGGTTGGAAAGTGGATACCGTTAGGTACGTTATGCTTTTCGCAGCTTGCCTGTTTGTTGGGATAATAGCATATACGGCATTAGCTATAGCAATGAAATTAGGATTCTACATTGGTGTAACCATAGAAAAGCCTTAATTTTGGAAGAAAAGTTCAAAATCAATTAGAATTTTTTCAAAGATAATTCCGCGCGCCGAAGGTTTGGAAAAGCCGTTCCTTACAGTATGGTGGGTAAACATCACTTTTGCATTAGCAAGTAAATCACTTGCGGAAAAAAAGAGAGAACATTTCGGGATTTCCGATCTGTTCTCTCTTTCTGTTTGTTATATGGGTTTGGGTTTAGCCCTTTTTACATTTGTCCGTACAAATGTTATTTTGAAAATTTAAGCGTAACTATCTCAAAGTTTGAAAGCGGGAATGTGACCTTACCGTCATTTATCGCTATTGTTTCGACTTCATTTTCAAGCATATCGCATATAGCGGCTTTTGTAAAATCTTTAGGTACGCAAAGTGTCACAATGCTCTTTTTGTCGTAAGCGTCGTGAAGTCTTACGATAAGTCCGTTGTCGTTCTCCGCACGCTTTACTGCTGTTATGACTACATTTTTGGCATCTGCCGAAACAAGAGAGAAGCTTTCGGGAAGCACTCCGCTTGAAGCATCTATCTGTCTTTCATAAAGCGGCTGATTGAGCTCCCACGATGCGTCAATAACGGAGGCATCGCGAAAATCGTTTGCGTGAGGAAGAATAGAATACGTAAAGGTATGCTTACCCTCGTCTGCATCGGGGCAGGGGTCTGTGGGACATTTGAGAAGCGTTAGACTTACCGTGCTTCCGTTTACGCTATGACCGTATTTGCAATCGTTAAGCAGAGCCACGCCGTAGCCGTTCTCCGCGATATCCATCCACTTGTGCGCATAGACCTCGAATTTTGCCTCGTCCCAGCTTGTATTCCTGTGAGTTGGGCGTGTCACGTGACCGAATTGAACGTCATAGGTTGCACTTGTTGCGTGAACGTCAAACGGAAATTCCGCTTTTAGTATTTGGTGGTGGTCGTGCCAATCAAGCTCCGTATCAAAGTCGATTCGACGGCTTTGACTGTAAAGCCATACTATCTGCTTTATATTTGAGTGCATATATTCGCGCTCGATAACGAAACCTGCTCTCGTTCCGTCGACAATGGGCGTGATAGTTGCTTTCGTGTCGATCGTCCGCTTGCTTAATACGTAGTAATCCTCTATTTCCCAAGCGTCGTATTTTGTCGGGTCATCGTAATACGTATTCAGAACGTTGCCGCATGTTCCACTCTTGATAACGTTTCTTCCGTTCTCTTTATCGTAAAGCTCGCATATTTGTCCTACATCATTAATAACGAGTTTATAATAATCGTTTTCAGCGCAAAGTCCGCAAAGCTTTATACGGTTTTCTGCTTTTTCGGGTCTTACTACCTTCCAACCGAAAGGAGCTACCGTATCGTTTGTTTCACAATATTCTCCATTTATCGTTATGACCGCCTTGCGCTCAAATCCCGTTGGATTGTAGAGCAAAACGCCGCCGCTTGTCGATATCTTTTTTGAAATTGAGTCAAGCTTTTCGTCAATTACGCTATTGCCGTAGTCACTGATCATCTTGTAGTCGATATCGGTGTAGTCGTATACCGATTTTATGGACGAGCCTGGGAGAATATCGTGGAACTGGTTATGAAGCACACGTCGCCATGCCTTGTTGAGTCCGTCAGCGTCATAGCTTCCGCCAAAGCAAAGGTCGGTTATTGAGAGAGCCTCGGTATTTCCAAGCAGAAATTCTGACTTGCGGTTGCCCTTTTTGACCTTTGCTATCGAGGTATAAGTGCCTCTGTGGTATTCGAGATAAAGCTCTCCGACCCATTTCGGAATACGTGAGGTGCGTTTGCAGTTTTTCTCAAACTGCTCTCTCATCGTGTCAAGGTGTTCAGAGAGGAAGCCGATCTTTGTCACGGGCATACCGGGTAAGCCTTTAGACAGTCTACGTTGATTTTCAAGCATTTCCTTGGTAGGTCCGCCGCCGCCGTCACCAAAGCCAAAGGTCATAAGCACTTGATCGCAATATTCTTTTTGACCGAAACGATCCCACGTACCTTTGACGCGAGTAGGCTTTATGAATCCGTTGTAGGTGGTTCTTTGCTTGTCCTTGCCGTTAAGACCGTTCACGTCTTGCTCCGTAATAAAGGTAGTAAACAGCTCCGTGCCGTCTATACCCTCCCAAATAAACGTGTCTACTGGCATTTTGTTGGTATCGTTCCAGCTTATCTTTGAGGTAACAAAGTGCTCGACTCCGCATTTTTTCAGTATCTGCGGAAGAGCCGCGCTGTATCCGAAAACGTCGGGCAAAAAGAGAACCTTGTTATCGACACCGAACTCTTCCTTGAAAAATCTTTTTCCGTGGATTATCTGACGGATAAGGCTTTCGCCGCTCGTCAGATTGCAGTCAGGTTCAACGTACATAGAGCCTTCAGGCTCCCATCTTCCGTTATTAACGAGTTCTTTTAGCTCCTCGTATTTTTCGGGAGCTTCTTCCTTTAAATATCTGTAAAGTTCGGGCTGTGAGAGCATGAATTTGTATTCGGGGTACTTATCCATAAGTGCTTTTGCCGTGGAAAAGCTCCTTTGTATCTTCTCGCGCGTTTGATCTCTGTTCCATTTCCACTCAACGTCTATATGAGTATGTCCGATACAGTTTATTACGGGTTTGCCCTCGGTAGAGCATAGCTTTTCGTAAAATTCCTTTTCCAAAAAAGCAATAGTTGTTTCAACAGACGTGAAAAATTCATTACTTGATACGTCGCGCATGTCAAGAAGCCGTACCGCGTCAACGAGAACAGACATCGTTTTTATAGCCTCGTCCGAATCTTCCCGCAATATTTGGCAAGAGTCAAAGGGTACTTTTAAGTCGTAGTAAAGCTTTTCTATACGCGAATTTACGGCATAGAGTGCCATTTCACATCTTATCGGATTGCCTGCGGCAAGACCGATGTAAAAATAATTGTGCAGAGTATAGTCGGTGTTTGGCTCAAGATATGCTTCACGGTGATTCGTGTCAAAGCCTTGGGTCATCTTTCCGTTCAGGTAGAGAATGCCTTGCGGATTGGTAGCGTCCCAAGCGCCCTCTCTGCCCGTGGTCATGCGAAGAACGAGATATTCGTCACTTTCGATACTCGGGGTGTGAAGCTCTGTTCTGAACCAGTAGTAACCGTCAAGCTTATCAAGCGTAACAGTCAGATCATATGGTTTGTAATCGTCCTTTGGAGGCTCATTGTTTTTTTTGTAGCTGCACTCACAGTATTCAACGTTTTCAATATTCGAAATATGTCTATACATACATCGTTCAAGCGCGTTAAGAGTTGAGGTTATACATTTATTCAGATTCATAGTTTATCTCCTTTTCTTTTTTATAATATTATTTTATCACAAAGTTTTTAATGTGTCTAATATCTTTTTGCTAAAAAATAATATTTTTTTGCTAAAAACACAAAAAATATTGAAAAAAATAATATTTTTTTGTATAAAGGTATTGCGATATTTAAAATAAAAGAATATAATAATGTAGGAGAAAAATTTTTATAGGAGATATAATGAGTTACATAATAAAAAAAGAATCCGAAACTACCTCGTCGGGTGTTGCGAAAAGGTACGATGTTTTTGAAAAAACGCGATTTAACAAGACTCTGCCCAATATGCATACACATTCTTATTACGAGATATTGCTCGTTAACGAGGGAGAATTAAGCTGTAAGATAGAGCTTGAAATTGAGAAGCTTTTTGCGGGAGACGTTATTTTCGTGCCTCCATTCGTTCCTCACAGCACGTTTCGTGAAAAAGAGGGAAGAATGCGTTGTACAGTTGTTAAATTTTCTCCTTACTTTTTGTCTCCGGAAGAGCTTACAAACTCCGACGTGACCTGTCTTTTAAATTCTCCGAATTATAGTGCGCCATATTACGTTTTCAAAAGTTCTCAAGGCAATACGGAAGAGCTCAAAGAAAGGCTTTTGCGCACGCTGAAGCTCGAATCGGATAAAGACTTGGGGTATGAGACGGCGCTTCGCGGAGAGTTATCCTGCTTGTTTGTAAAGCTTTTACAACTTTGCGATAACGACATATATCAAAATGGAATTCCCGATATAGACGAAAGGCAGTTAAAGCAGCTTCGTGCCGCCTTGCAGTACGTAAAGGAAAATTATCAGTACGATATATCTATGGCAGAGGTCGCGAGAGAGTGTGAGATGAGCTATTATTCTTTTTCTCGTTTTTTTTCGCAGATGACGAAAAAGAGCTTTAGCGAATACCTTCTTGATACGCGCTTGTCTTACGCGCAAAAAATACTGCTTTCGGAGAAAAGCTCGATATCGGAGGTAGCCGCTGCGTGCGGATTCGAATACGTGTCGTATTTTATTCGCAGATTCAAGCAAAAATATGGAGTAACGCCTCTCGAATACAGAAAAATGTATAACATATAGCAAAAACAAGGTGCTCAAGAAAATTTTTGAGCACCATTATTTTTTAAAAATAATGAATACGGCAAGTTAAAAGATGAAAGACTATTCCCATAACCTTATAAGGAGGTGAAAACAATGAATAACAACTATAACAATCAGAATAAGAACCAGAACAATCAGAACCAGAACAATCAGAGCCAGA
>JAZNEM010000132.1:0-10290 GCA_045588595.1 Eubacteriales bacterium | reverse complement strand
GCCCTCGATCGAGAGCCTCATGCCTAATCCGAATGCGTATTTGAAGATCTTACGCTCAATGATGTCGTTCATTTCATTCAGGCAGTTGTCGTAATTGTCAAGGATCGTCTTTTGTTTATCGCTCAGATCCTCGCACAGCTTTTCGCGATTCCGAGCCATAAGCTCGAGAAGATTCTTGATCTCCGGCCCTTTTAGGGGTTAAGCCTGTATTTGCCCCTTATAGGGGCTGTGCAAACCACCGGTTGAACCGGTGGTTTTGATTATGGTGATTTCTCCGATAAGGATAACACCCATTTTAGCTTTGGCTTTTGTTTTTATTTCGTTTGATCTTATTCCAGCTCAAGACTGTCCGCGTTCAGAAATTCATTGGCGCTGATGAGAGAATTTGCGGGAATAAGCTTAGTAGCGCCGCAACGCTTGCAGGTGACTCTCACGCCGCCCTCAAGTATCTCGGCGTCATATTCGCTGTCCTTACTATCGCAAGGGGCACAATGGCAGCTTATCTTGCCTTCCTCGTCAAGCTCGCGTATAACGTAGGTTATTATATCGAGGATCTGCGGATCGGTAAGGAAATTATCTGCGTGAAGTGACTCAAAGCTATCGATCCCGTTTTTCTCAAGCATATCGAGAAGCTCAAGCTCCGAGCGTGAAAGCTCGGCTTTTACGTGATCCTCATTGCCCATGACCGCGATGTTTATATCGGAATAAGGGCAGGGGAGAAGAAAAAGCTCTTTTGAGAATACGACCGACGAATTAACTGTAAAGGAATGTGGATTGGGGCAGAGGAGACAGGGAACTGTAAAGCGTATCTTTCCGTCAGAGGTGCGCACCATCGACATTTCGCTATGGCCGCAGGAGCATTTAAGCTTCAGCATCTCTGCGGAGAGGCTGAAAATGCCGACGACACTCATAACTCCCGCACCGCAATGAGGACAACGGTAAGCAACCGTTGTTTGTTTTGTATCAAGTATCATAATTTGATCCTTTTTTATAAATTTTAACGAACGCCGCGGAATTTCCGCGGCGTTCTTATTTAAAAGTCTATTAGTCAGCTGCCTTTGCGCAGACTTTATCATTTACTTTTATAGAGGAAGAATATGTCGTTTCCATCTCTGAAGTAAACGCTGCGAAATCTTCTTCAAGAAGAGCGGTCTTAACGTTTACGCGCCAAGCTTCTTCACCGTCCGAAGTGTAGAGGAAGACTCCGTATGATCCATCACTCAAGGTGATAGGAGAGGTTGTGAATGAACCCAAGGCAGTATCTGTGTCGTAGAGCCACTTGTCAAACTCTGCGCTTCCGAGGTCACCCTTAAGGTAGTTTTCATACTTATCATGAGAAGGAGAAGCGAGTTCATGTGCTACATGATCGAAAGACTCTGCAGTCACATTGCCTTCAGCTTTCAAGGTGTCAATTGCAGCTCTTGCCTCATCTGCACTTGAGAAGAACATATACGATATATTGCGAGACTTCTCTGTATCTATATACTGCGTCTTGCGGAGGAGATAAACGCTTGCGTAGAAGTACTTGTCGTTTGCAGTGATCTCTCTTCCTTCTTCAGAGCCGTCTCCTGTGTATATCGTGTCGGTCTCTCCTGCTTTTCTGGAAGCATCGAATGCCCAAGTCGAGAACTCGTCGTTCTCAACGAAATTTGCGCTGTCCTTAACGTAAGTAGCCTGACTCGAAACGAGAGTCTGGAAGAGAGCATACTTTGTGTTGTCAAATACCTTTGACCAAGCCTCGTTTACCTCTATGTCATAAACCTTGTACTTGTCGCCATCCTTAACGGCAGCTTTGCCTGCTTCGGATCTATCTTCCATGATCTCTTTAACAAGATCTTCCGCCATTTTGTTCTTAATGGTTTCAAGATCGGCATCACTGGGCTTGCCTTCGGTTACATCCTCACTTGCAAGGTTAAATTCAGCATCATACTCATCTTTTGCGATATACTCGAGATAATACTTTTGGAACTCGTTGGAATCAGTCTTTGAACCAAGCGCGCTTGCTTTTTCTTTTGCTTCTGCAATAGCTTTCTTATATGCTTCGAGGATATCGCTGTCGCTTGCGTCAGCGTTAGTCTTTTTTACTTCGGATTCAATGTCGGAGTAGTTTATACGGAAAGTGTAGTAGGTATAATCGATAACGTCGAACAGCTTCTTGTTCTCGTTGTACTTGCCCTCGATTCTCTCGGATGTGATCTTACCGTCGAGCTCTGTTGCGATAACGGTCATTGCTTTAGAAGAAAGAGATGATATCTCCATAGCGGAACGAACGTCCTTTTCGGATATTCCCTTACCGAATGCAAGTGCGAGATAAGCGTTAATTGTATATCCGGAAGTTTCTGCGGTCAGACGGATAGATTCGATAGAAGAGTCGATAACCTCATTGTCGTGATCGTCGAGGGAGATGTTGCGCTTATCTGCCTCTTCGCAGTAGTAGAGCATATTTCTGACTTCTGTCTGTGTCTGATCCATAAAGTAATCGTACCAGGTCTTTCCCTCGTATTCTGAACCGACTATCGCGGTATCGATAGCGTTTGCGTTAACGGAGGTATCACCTATGACCTGATCCTTCAGAGATTTAGAGGTGTCAAGGCTCAAGTAGCTCATGTAGCTTTCATAATTTGTTGTGAAATTCTGATAAGTAGTCTGGAAATAATACTTCATCATATTTCCGCTGATCTTGTAGTTGTCGGATGCCATAGCGGTACGAACGCGCATTACAATTCCGCTCGATGAAAGAGCGATAAACGCAACTGACAAGAGAATAGCGACAGCAACGACTATTGAAATAAGGTTTATCGCCCAGTTAGGCAAACCTTTCTTTTTGGTCTTGCTGTAATCGGTGAGAGACATCGCTTTTTCATTTTGTTTGTTTTGTTTGATTCTGTTTGATTTTCCCATGAGGTTTTCCACCTTTATTTTTTATTTAAATTTGGTTTTTCTCTAAAAAGTATAGCATGTTTAGACTAACTATATTATTATACAGGTATACCGTGATAAGAAATTGAACTATATATGAACATTTTTTGAATTTATACGATATTTGCCCATATTAACTAAAAATATTTAAATATTCATTATTACGGGAAGCACCATAGGCTTGCGTTTCGTTTTTGCATAGAGATATTTTGAAAGGTCATCGCGTACGCGAGTCTTAAGCTCTATACGGTCGACATGTTCTCCTCGAACGAGACAATCATTTATAGCATAGGCTGCTATTTGTCTGGCTTCTTCCATGAGTTCTTCGGATTCTCTTACATAAACGAAGCCTCTTGATACGATATCAGGTCCGGAAAGAAGCAGGCGCGCATCGGTATCTACGGACGCCACAACTACGATAAGACCGTCTTGGGAAAGATGACGTCTGTCGCGAAGAACGATATTTCCGACGTCTCCGACACCGTATCCGTCAACCAGTATCTTGCCCGCGGGAACAGTTCCTGCAAAGCGAGCCCCCTTACTATCTATCTCAAGTACCTTACCAACGTCCGAAATAAAGATATTTCGGTCCTCGATACCCATATCTATCGCAAGCTCTTTGTTAGCGGCGAGATGACGGTATTCTCCGTGTATAGGCATATAATATTTCGGTTTTGTAAGTGCTTGCATGAGCTTTATCTCCTCTTGACAAGCGTGCCCCGAAACGTGAACCTCTACTACTGCGTCGTGAAGAACGCTAACTCCGTTTTTGGAAAGCTCGTTTATAACGCGGCTTACCAGCTTTTCGTTACCCGGAATCGCACTTGCAGAGAGTATAACGAGGTCATTATGACCGAGTGATACCTGTGAATGATCGGAAAAAGCCATGCGGTAGAGTGCCGACATAGGTTCACCCTGCGTTCCCGTTGTGATAAGTGTTATTTGCTCGGGCTTGTAGCGTTTTATCTCATTTATGTCTATAAGAAGACCATCGGGAACAGTCATGTATCCAAGCTCAACGGCAGCTCCGACGATATTGAGCATACTTCTTCCCGTGATAGCGACCTTTCTGCCGTGCCTTGCGCTTATATCGATTATCTGCTGGACTCGGTGTACGTTTGATGAGAACGTAGCTATGACTATTCGCTTTTCGGGATTTGCGGTAAAGATATATTCAAGCGATTTTCCTACGTTCTTTTCAGACGGTGTATATCCCGGCCGCTCTGCGTTTGTAGACTCGCACATCAAAAGCAAAACGCCCTTTTTTCCAAGCTCGCCAAGGCGGGTAATATCCATCATATCTCCGTCTATGGGCGAAACGTCAAGCTTAAAGTCTCCTGTGTGTATTACAGTGCCCAACGGGGTAGTTATAGCAAGAGAGCAAGCGTCTGCTATCGAATGGTTTGTGTGTATGAACTCAACAGAGAGATTTCCAAGCTTTACAATTTGTCCCGCTTCCACGCAAACAAGTTCGGGAGTGAGCGGAAGATTGTGTTCTTCGAGCTTATTTTTTATGATACCAAGCGTTAACTTTGTGCCGTATATTTTGGGATTTATCTGACGCAAAACGTAAGGAATAGCACCGATATGATCCTCGTGACCGTGTGTCAGAACTATACCGCGTATCTTTTCTTTATTTGCTTCAAGATAAGAAATATCGGGAATAACGAGGTCTACTCCCGGCATATCCTCATCCGGAAAGCCAAGCCCGCAGTCAATAATGATGATATCCTCTCCGTATTCAAGGACAGTCATGTTTTTTCCTATTTCGTTAAGTCCTCCAAGAGGAATTATATTAAGTTTACCTTTTTCTTTTTTTGGCATATATTCTCCTGTTCTCATTAAATTTATGTAAACTGCTGTGGATAATTAAAAAGGCAAAAAAGCCTTATTGAGTCTTTGGACGACAAGAATTGAAGTCCTTTGCAAAATAAGCGCACAGAAACCGACCTTTTAAAAACGCGATACCGCTCCTCACGTTTTCAGAGAAGGTCATATGAACTTTTACCTTATTATAATTATAACATATAAAACACATCATGTCAAGCGTTTGTTTTGCCTATCCGACTATGAGCCAAAGTATTCCGACAGTTGCTGCGCCGCAGAAGATACCTATTATTAGTGTCAAGGTTGCCGTGGCAAAGTTTTTTGCACTTTTTTTCTGTTTTTCTTTTTTTCTGGAACGGTCACTTTCTGCAATTATTCTTTGAGCCTCTATTAACATCGCATCGTCGTTCGTAGTTTGAGGCAGATCGTTGCGAAGAATGAAAAAAGCACTCTCAAAATAAGAGCATTGTTGTGTTTGTATAATGATCACTCTTTTTTGGATTCCTTTTAGCACGTGGATTTCTCCTTGAATTAGTATACTTAAGATTATTATATCCCTATTATTGCAGTTAAACTACTAAAATAAGCAACAGAATACCAAAAAATGTAAACAATTAATGAATTGTTGAAAACACCTATTGACATTTTTTTACAAACTACATATAATAAAAATGTCAAAAAAAGATAAATAATGTATAAAAAAGTAGAAAACAAAAAATAAGGAGGGAAATTATGAAATCTACAGGTGTTGTAAGAAAAGTTGACGAGCTTGGAAGAATAGTTCTTCCTATCGAAATTCGAAAGGTTCTTGATATTAACCAGAAGGACGCTATTGAAATATTTACTGATGACGACAAGATAATTCTTCAAAAATATCAACCCTCGTGTATCTTTTGCAATAATACAGAAAATATCGTTTACTTCAACGGAAAGCGTATATGCGCAAATTGCGTAGCTAAAATGAAAGAACAGCTTTGATTTAAATACAAAAATAACCGCGTTAATTTTATTGACGCGGTTATTTTTGCGTATATCATTCACCGAGATAAGCCTTTTTGATGCTTTCGTCGTTTATAAGTTCGGATGCCTTTCCTTCCATTGAAACAGTACCTGTTTCAAGAACATATACTCTATCCGAAATGGACATTGCCTTTTTCGCGTTCTGTTCAACTAGAAGGACGGTTTTTCCTGCTTCTCTGATAGACTTTATGATATCAAAGACCTCGGAAACGAGGAGCGGGGAGAGACCCATAGAGGGCTCGTCCATAACTATCATTTCTCCTCCCGAAAGGAGTGCGCGACCCATAGCGAGCATCTGCTGCTCACCGCCCGAAAGCGTTCCCGCCATCTGCGTTTTACGCTCTTCAAGTCTTGGGAAAAGTTCGTAAACGTGCTTAAGATCCTTTGCGATCTCTTCTTTATCCTTGCGTGTATAAGAGCCCATCATCAAGTTTTCCGCAACTGTAAGGTTTTGGAATATGCGACGCCCCTCAGGAACGTGGACCAGACCCTTTGTAACGATTTTATGCGCAGGGATTTTGGTGATATCCTCTCCTTTGAAGACGATAGAACCTTCCTTTGCTCGAATAAGACCCGTAACGGTATGAAGAGTAGTGGTCTTGCCTGCGCCGTTCGCACCGATCAAAGAGACGATCTCTCCCTTTTCTACCTTAAAGGATATACCTTTAAGCGCACGGATCATACCGTAGTTGACCACGAGATTATTAACTTCAAGTAACGATGCCATAGTATCATTCCTTTCTGATATCTGTTTTTACGGATCAATCTCCGAGATACGCCTTAACAACGGCAGGCAGATTGAGGACTTCCGAGGTCTCTCCGCTTGCAAGAGCCGTACCAAAGTTAAGAACGGTAACTCTCTCACAAATACCGCTTACCAAGCGCATATCGTGCTCGATGAGAAGGATTGTGATCCCGAATTCCTTACGTATAAACGTGATATCGTCCATAAGCTCCTGTGTCTCGTTGGGGTTCATGCCCGCGGCGGGCTCGTCGAGGAGAAGGAGCTTGGGGTTGGTTGCCATAGCGCGCGCTATCTCGAGCTTTCTTTGTTTACCGTAGGGCAGATTTGCCGCCTTGTAATCCTTGAATTCGTCAAGCTTGAATATCTTGAGCAACTCAAGTGCGCGGTCATAGTATTCTTTTTCGCTCTTTTTGTGTCTTGGCAGACGCAATACCGAGCTTACAACAGAGCAGGGGATCTGATTTGAAAGACCTATCATAACGTTTTCGATAACTGTGAGGTTATTGAAAAGTCGAATGTTCTGGAAGGTACGCGCGATACCGCTTTTGTTGACCTCGATGGGCGATCTTCCCGTAAGCTCTTTTCCGCAAAGATAAAATCTTCCCGAAGTTGGCTTGTAAACACCTGTCAAGAGGTTGAACACGGTAGTTTTACCAGCACCGTTAGGGCCGATAAGACCGTAAAGCTCACCTTCCTTGATCTCAAGGTTTACGTCGTCAACGGCTTTAAGACCGCCAAACTGTATGCAAAGATGCTCTGTTTTCAGAACTATCTCGCGTCCGTCATCGGCAAGGAATTTCTGATCGTTAGTGTTTTTTGCATTTGCCATGATCAGTTATCCTCCTTTTTGACGGATTTTTTCTTTTTGAACCTTGTCATAAGTGTTCCAAAGTTGTATTTCTCTCTGAAATTCTTAAGACCGGGCGCGTTTCTGTAAATAACGAACACAATAAGTATCAGGGCGAAGAAGAGATCCTGAAGGACTGCGAGGTCGCCTCCGAGCTTTATCTGAAGAATATTGCGTAACCATGTAATCAGTGCCGCGGCGATAAGAGAACCGTTGATGCTTCCCATGCCGCCGAGAACTACCATAACGAGTATCTCGATAGAATAGTTGTAGTCAAAGGTTGCGCTTTGTACGTTAGACATGGTATAGCTGAAGAGCACGCCCGCGATACCCGCAAAAGCAGAAGATATTGTGAAAACGAGCAGTTTGTACTTTGTGATATCTATACCCATAGCTCTTGCCGCGATCTCATTGTCACGGATAGCCGTTATAGCGCGTCCGTGCTTACTGTTGATAAGGTTTTGCGTTACCGCAAGGCATATCAAAAGGAAGACGAACCCAATGATAAAGAGATATTTGTTGTTGAAACGCGGAGTTTTAAGTCCAAGCGTTCCTCCAAACAGTTCTGGCGGAAGATTCATTATAACGGTACGTACGATCTCACCAAAGGCGAGAGTAACTATCGCAAGATAGTCTCCGCGCAAACGAAGAGCGGGCAGACCGATAATAAATCCAAAGAGAGCCGCAACGCAACCGCCGACAATAACAGATATGATAAGTGCGGGTATGCTGTTGTCTCCGCCCATCATGGGGGCGAGAATAGACGATACCTTACCGCCGATAAACGCGCCAACGCACATAAATCCTGCGTGACCGAGGCTGAGCTCACCGAGAAATCCGACTACCATTGAAAGCGATACCGCAAGTATGGCAGCTATTGTTATTTTTTCAAAGAGAGGGAGCATGGTTCTCGATGCCATACCCGTAAGTGACAGAGTCGCACAGATAATAGCGAAAACGATAACGACGATATAGTTAAGATAATTTTTGATAAAAGATCTTGATCTCATACCTTCTCCCTCCTCATCTTTCCGAGAATACCCGACGGTTTAACGAGAAGAATAACGATAAGTATCGAAAATTCTACCGCATCGGTGTAGGGAGCTATAGCGGGTATGCTGTTAGAGATAGATTCAACGACTCCAAGAAGTATTCCGCCGAGCATAGCGCCGGGGATAGAGCCGATACCGCCAATTACCGCCGCCGTAAACGCCTTGATACCGGGCATTGCTCCGAGCGTATTGGAAAGGCTGGGAGCTTTAGCGAGCATAAGGAAGCCCGCTACCGCCGCAAGAGCAGAACCGATAGCGAAAGTGATAGCAATTATCTTGTTTACGTTGATACCCATAAGCAGAGCCGCGCCCTTGTCCTCGGATACCGCAACCATTGCGCGTCCCGTCTTTGAATATTTTATAAAGAGAGACAGAGCTATCATGATAACGATAGTGATAGCAAGAGTTATAAGCGTACTGTATGCTATCTTCAGAGAACCCAACGAAAGCATACCGTTTATCTGAAGAGCGGACATAGAACGAGGCGCAGAGCCGAAAACGAGCTGCGCAAGACTCTGGAGGAGGTAACTTACGCCGATGGCGGTGATAAGCACCGCAAGAGACGATGCGCCGCGCAAGGGCTTGTACGCAACACGTTCTATTAAAATTCCCAAAAGCACGCAGAATACTATCGCTACCGCAAGCGCGAGAATGGGCAACTTGCATAACAAAAGAGTGACGAACATTGCGTATCCGCCTACCATTATTATGTCTCCGTGTGCAAAATTAAGCATTTTTGCGATACCGTATACCATGGTATAGCCAAGAGCTATCATAGCGTACGTACCGCCTGCGCTTAATCCGTTAAGGATAGCTGTTAAGAAGTTCATAAGTTTACCTTAATATATGTAATTTATGACAAATTGCTGACACGTGTGGCGTGTCAGCAAAATGTTTCCGTATTGTTTTTTACGTTAAGAGCTTAAATTAAGCGTTCTTCTCCTTGATAACGTAAGCTACTGCTGCCTTATCAACGTAGCCGCTTGTCTGCCACTGGATGTCAGTTCCCGTAGCACCGCTGAACTTGAAGTCGCCGTTGAACTGCTCCTTGAGGATCTCGCAGAGATCGGAAGCAGATGTGTTAGCGTCAATCGTCTTACCTGCCTTGATAGCTGCATCCATAGCTGCATGGAGAGCGTATACGCAGTCGTAAGCTGCAGCACCGAACTGATTGAGAGTATCAGTGCCGAACTTTTCGGTGTACTTCTTTACGAAATCAGCAGCCTTGCCCTCGGTGGCCTTGGAGTTGAAGTGAGAGAGCATGATTATCTGCTGAGGAATGGTGGGCATATCTTCGCCGAGCTGACCCTCAAGACCGTCGAAACCGTCGCAACCGAAGTAAATAGCATCTGCAGCAACAGTGCTCTTTGCCTGATTCATGAAGAGAGCTGCGGGAGTGTAGTAGATAGGCATGAAGATGAACTTGCAGTTCTTGAGCAGTTCGATCTGAGCAGTGAAGTCCTTGTCGTTGCTGTCAGTGAAAGAAGCTTCAACGGTTTTTATGTTAGAATCAAGAGATGCCTTGAATTTGTCATAAATACCCTTTGAATATGGGTCATCGGATTTGTAGAAAACACCAACTTCACCTTCGTTTGCGTACTTGCCGTTTACATACTCAACGGCAACTTTTTCACCCTGGTTACTGTCTGCGAAGCACATCTGATAACCGTTGTCAAACTCAGGGATATCATCGCCCGAAGCTGAGGGGGTGAGGAAGAATACGTTGTCGTTCTTAGCGAGAGCCTTGAACTCAAGACCGGGAGCTGTGGTAACTGTTCCAAGAGAAACCTGCATACCCTTGTCCATAAGAGTATTGTAGTTAGTCTCCACGAGAGTAGCATCGTGCTTGTCGTCAGTAGCTTCGAGCTTGAGCGGGATAC
>JAZNEM010000131.1:0-15158 GCA_045588595.1 Eubacteriales bacterium | reverse complement strand
TCTGAATTTAGAGAGTTAGAACAAAATCTAAAAGCAGAGGTATATTTTGCGGAACCGCATAAACCTTGGCAACGTGGAACCAACGAAAACACTAACGATATTTTAAGATTTTTCTTCCCCAAAGGCTACGATTTTCATTCCTTGGATAATGAAACTTTGCAAAATATTGTTTTATCTATTAACTTGAGACCAAAAAAATGCTTGGGCTGGCTTTCGCCTTTTGAAGCGTTTTTTGGTGTTGCACTTGCTTGACAATCTGCCCTGACGCCGAAGGCGGCTGAGGGATTGTTTTACGATGAAATTTTTGCTTTTACAATCCTTCCGTCTTGCTTCGCAAGCCACCTCCCTTTACACAAGGGAGGCTCATTGCCGCCCGATAGTACACCTGAAAGGTGTAACACACTATACCTTGCGAGGCAAGGCGTGTGAAAAGGACAGAGAATTTTCACGTTCTCTGTCCTTTTTTGCCGTAGGGGCGAACTGCGTTCGCCCGCGGGCGTTCACAGAACGCCCCTACGAATTTGTTTTGCACAGCAGGTAAAACCTGCTCTATGGAAGGCACCCCTTAAGACTGACTTTTTTGTATTATCAATATTTCAGCGGCATACCGTAAGCTTTTTCATATATCTCTTTCCAAACATGGTAATTTTCATCTCGCATAGCGGTGGTGTTGGCAGAGGTGTTGAGATCTTCGTCGGGATATATCGGCTTTGAAATGTGTATAGTGTACTCTTGAACGGGGAAGCCGTCCTCACCGATGATAGCGCTGTCGCGTTGAACGATAAAGCAGGGAAGAACGGGGACTTTGTATTTAGTCGCAAGATAAAAACCTCCGTCCTTTAAGGGCTTCGGCTTACGGTAATTCCACCACATGCTCTGTTCGGGGTATATAAGAACGAAATGTCCGTCCTGCAAAAGCTTGCCCGTCGCGCGAGTGAACTGCTGCATCGCTTTTGGACTTGACGAAAGCGGAAGCGTGTTGCAGTGTCTCATAAGATAGCCGTAAAACCCTGGGAAAGAGGTGTAATTTCCCTCTTTTATAATACGGTAGAACTTTCGGTTCTTTTGATTTGCGCTTTCGTAAGCAAGTTGAATTGCAAAGCTGTCAAAGGCATTGAAGTGGTTGCAGGTAATTATCGCTCCCGAATCGAGAGATGAAAAATATTCTTCTCCTTTTATACCCGTAACTATCATCTTTTTTTCGTCTATTATCTTGTTCAAAAATTGACGCGCGAGACCGAACGCTATTTTGCTTTGAATACGGCTCGAAAGCTTCTTGCCAAGATAATCGACTTCGTTTGGCTGTATCTCTCGTGAGGGCGGATCTTCTTCAACGTCCTTGTCAAATATACCTTCTCGCTCGTATTGAGATATTTTATTCAGGATATCGACTCGTCCTTGATCCTGTTTTGTGCGTATACGCGCAACGTATGTGTCCGGTCGGCTCGTTTCCTCCATGGCAAGAGCGGCAAGGCGCTCGCAGGATGCCATGTCCGCGGCGCGTTTTTCATCGGTATAATTGTCGAGTATAGCCTTTATCTCACTATATACCTCGGTCTTTTCCGCATAGCTCCAAAAGATGTCTCCAAAGCGGCAATCTGGGAATTTCCACGGTTTTGCAACCATGATGTAATGAATGATATTAAAGTTTTCGGGTGATTCGGTAATGTTTCCAAACACTTCCATATTCCAAGTCTGCGGAAGAAAGAGCACATGGTCCTTGCAGAGAACGTTCAGATAATCCTCATCTTGTGTAACTCTGAAATTATAAACGCCCAGAAGCTTTATAAAGCGTTCGAGAATATTTTTTTCGCGGAAACGCTTGCAATTGATAAGAAGCACGCCCGCATTAAAATAGGCGTTTCGGTTTATGCCCATGCAGACCTCAACGTAAGTTCCGTAAACGTTTTCCTGAACCATGGCTTGCTCGTGGCAGGCGGCAAGGTCGTATTCGGAAATGTCGTATTCGAAAAATTCCGAAATGTCGCCTTGAACGACAGTATCGCTGTCGATATAGATAGCTTTGTCAAGATAGGGGAACATTTCCGCGATAAATAAACGGAAATAGGTGGTGTTTGAGTAGTAATCGCGAAGCGGCATCATTTCTTTTATTGATTCAAGGTAATCTGTCACATCGTCAAAGGTTATCTTGAAATTTTCATTTTGTAGACGGAGAACAGCCTCTTGCGTTTCGGACTTTATGTCGGTGTGCAGAACGTGGATATCATAATTGTATTCCTTTGAGGCGTTTTCTATCATAGAAGTCAGTGAGACTATCGTGAATTTAACAAAATTGTCGTCGCAGGCGTAAAATATCGGTATCGTTTTCATATTGTTTCTCTCCTATAAAGCTCTTTGAGGGTAAGATATTCTTCGAATATGTCATCAAACACATGGTAGCGGAAGAGCTTGTGTACGCGGTCTATATGCCATTGCTTGACGTTTTCGGTATGAGGATAGGGAAGCCAGAACATACGCTTTGAAAAATGTCTGACTACCGTATGCTTGTGTAAAAATTTTTGGTCGTTGAATTTTTGCGGAAGCATTTTTTTCTTCGTTGTGGCTCTTAAAAGCGCGCTTTGATCGGCAAAAACGAGCTTTTTTTGACGTAAAAGCGCTCTCGCACGTTCAAAAATTCCCGTTTCTTTCATTTTCTTCAAATTCCAGAGAAGAACTCCCGCGTTGATGTAATTCGGGTAAATGAGATATTTTCCGTAGTGGTCGCGTGCCGCCGCGTATTCGTATCCGCTAACGTCTATATCGTAAAGCAGACGTATGTCGCGGTTAAGCATTATATCAACGTCAAGGTACAAGACCTTGTCAGGAAGAATATCCACTTTGTCGGCAAGTAAACGGATAAGCGTGTACGGAGAGCAGTATGCCTGCTCGTTTGGACAGCCCGCAAGCTCCTCGCGATAGATGTTACCGACGTCGATAAGCGTTACCTCGCTTTCTTCGTGATATCCCTTTACGACTCTTTCAAAGAAGTCGGCTTGTTCTTTTGTTATAGGAGTGTAGTTTTCTTTTATGTGACTTACATCCATAGTGAAAAGGTAGAAATGAACAGGGCGGACGGTGTCCATACGCTTGTATATCGAAAGCGCACAGGTCAGCATACCGTCAAAAACGCCTGAGTTTCCGCAAAATAAAATATTTATCATATATTATCCTCATTATATTTCTTATATTCGACCATTATGCAATTTGAAAGCTTTGCGCGCTCAAGCATAGTGGAATAGACCTTGTCGCGAAGCTCTTTGCGTTGTTCACGCGGAGAGCGCGAGGCATCGGGGTAAAAAGGACCATCAATGTAGGTTATGATACGCGGCTTTTTGGAAAGCTTTCGCTTTTGATAAGTGTTTGTAAAGCAAAAGACAGCAGTACCGTGCTTTACGGGATAAATAAAAGAATCGTCACGGAAAGGTCGAATTCCTGTGTAATAAGGCCAGATGTGCGCTTCGGGATAAATAAATACTGCTTTTTTATCATTTATACGCTTTTTTATAATATCGGTAAAATTCCTCGTCGCCTCCATATCATCGGGTAAGGGAAGCGCACCGAGATATTGATTTATCCGTCCTAAAAAACGCATTGAAACGTTGTTTGCATGCACTATAACGTACGGGCCTTTTGGAAGATCCACAAAGCTCGGAATAAGAGCGTCTGCGATTATCTGCGTGTGATTTCCGAAAACAAAGCGTCCTTGCTTGTTCGCCGCCTTTATTTTTTCGCGTCCTATTATCTTGTGCCTGAATTTTAATTTCAGATATACCCACGCTAAAGGAATGGCAACTATCCTGTACCAAAAGAAGCGAGGTATTTTGTAAATTCCGCTCGTCTTGTCGTATTTGTAAGAGCCGTCTATTTTCTTAGCTGTTATTTGTGCTTTGGAAAACTCGTCGTTAAGCTCGTCATGATAGTAAACTATACGAGAGGTATTCTTTTTTGTGCTTTTGTCTGCCATATCGTACAACTCCATGTATGCACTACTTCGAAATATAGTGTTTAATACTATATTACCACATAATTGATGATTTGTCAATATATATTTGATATTTGGCAAGCTCTTTTTGAAAATATTATTTTGTGTGGTAATTTATATTTTGGTGAATTTATTGACTGAAAAAACAAGAATAGTATTATGCATATTGCCGAATTTTATTTTTAAATCCAAACAGTGAGATTCTCACGGTACACTTGCACAGAAGGTGCTTGACAATACCGTTAACAGCTAATATGCTAATATAATAAAAAAGCCTTTGCTTTTTTCGTTTGATAGCAAAGGCTTTTGTTATTAAATAAACAGCTTAAAATTCCTCAAGAGCTTTTTTGTATCCTTCAAATCCAAGACCGCAGATGGTCTTTTTAGCGACAAGAGAAACGTAAGAGAATTTGCGGAATTCGTCGCGCGAGTTTATGTCTGACAGATGAACCTCGACCGTCGGAATGGCTACCGCTTTGAGCGCGTCAAGAATAGCTACGCTCGTATGCGTGTACGCTGCGGGATTTATCACGATACCGTCAAAATTCTTGTACGCTTTTTGAATAGTATCGACTATCTCTCCCTCGTGATTAGATTGAAAGAGAACCACCTCGTGACCAAGCTCTTTTGCAGATTTACGGATAAAATCCTCAAGAGCGGTAAAGCTTTGAGAACCGTATATATCTGGCTCGCGAATGCCGAGCATATTTAAATTAGGACCGTTTATAACTAATATCTTCATTTTTTCCTCCGTATCATCTTACGTATCTGAAGCCGACAAGAGCATCGATGACAGCGTTGGCGGTCTTGTCGGGGATCTCGGTGCTTTTTATCTCGATATCGGCAAAGCGGTGATATTTATCTATCCGAGCGGAATAAAGCTCTTGTATATTGCTTTTTTGCGATAGAGGTCTGCCGTGCGTGGAAAGATTTTCAAGCGCGCGCTCAAGGAATATAATAACTCCGTTCTGATGAAGCGGCTCATAGTTGTATTCACGGGTGACCGCGCCGCCGCCGCAGGATATGACAGCTCCGCTCTTTTTGCCAAGCTCACAGAGTACATCGTGCTCCATCTGGCGAAATTTCTCCTCACCTTGCTCGGTAATGACGTTCGCGGGAGTGACGCCGTAGGTCGATGTAAACTCGTCGTCAGCGTCAAAGAAGGGTCTGCCGAGTTTCTTTGCAAGAAGCTTGCCAAGCGTGCTCTTTCCGCAACCGGGCATGCCGACGAGGATAAGATTTTGAGTTGTGGCCGCCACCGATTGAAGTATCTTGTCGGTGATACCGTCATCCGCCGTATCCCCCGTGAAAAATTCAAAAGCCTTGACCGCTTGAGCCACAAGCATAGAAAGACCGCCCGAGTAGGCAATGCTTCTCTTTTCGGCATCAAGCAAAAGAGCGGTACGCGCGGGATTGTAAACTACGTCAAGTACTCCCTCGCATTTTGGAAAGAGAGAGAGGTCGACGGGCGAAGCTAAATTTTTGGGATACATTCCAACGGGAGTCGCGTTTACGATTATTTGAGAATCTTTGTGTTTTATGAGATTCTCTCTTGTGTTATCTTCGATGCCGATAACGCAAAGCTCGCTTACACCTCTGTCGCGAAGTACCGCGCAGACGGTTACCGATGCGCCTCCCGTACCGAAAACGATAGCCTTTTTGCCCTTAGGTTCGATCCCTGAAGCATTTATCATATGGTTAAATCCGAAATAATCGGTGTTGTATCCGTAAAGCTTACCGTCTTTTCTCACAACGGTATTTACAGAGCCAATAGCTTGAGCCTCGGGAGAGATAACGTCAAGAAAGGGCATGACCGCTTTTTTGTAGGGAATGGTCACGTTATAAGCATCAAGCGTGCCGTTTTTTACAAAAGCTTCAACGCCGTTCGGCTCTACCTCAAAAAGTTCGTATGAGTAATCGGCAAGCTCGCGATGTATCTGCGGAGAGAAGCTATGACCGAGATGCTCACCGAGAAGTCCGCATTTCATATGGGAATAGCCGCTTTTCATTATATTACCTCCGAGTAAGAGCCGAGATAAGTAAATTCGTCACACTCGGCTTCAAGCTCCGAGAGAAGCTGCGCGAGCTTTTCGGAATAAACGGGAGCTTCAAGGTCAAAATAGAACATAAATTCGAAGTCACGCTCGGGTATCGGGCGTGATTCGAGCTTCAAAAGGTTTATTCCAAGCGCATTAAAGCGTGCGAGCATACGGTAAAGCGCACCCGGACGGTGAGGAGTGACTATCATAAGGCTCGTTCTGTCAGCACCGGGGTAAATTTCAGTCTTGTTCGTAATGCAGATAAAGCGAGTGTGGTTGTTTCCGCTGTCCTGAACGGAGGAGGCGATTACCGAAAGTCCATACTGCGAAGCACAGGAGCGTGAGGAAAGAGAAGCAATGTCATGTCTGTCCGATTCCGCGACCATCTGCGCCGCCTTTGCCGTGTTCTCAACGCGGGTTATTTTAACGTCCTTGCCAAGAGTTGCAAGGAATCCCGCGCATTGACTTATAGCCTGCTCGTGAGATACTATCTCCTTGATATCCGAGAGCTTAACGCCCTTTTTAGCCATCAAGTTATGGTCTATCTTGATGCGAACAGTACGTACTATCTTGAATTTTCGGTCTATCATAAGGTCGTAAACCTTTTTGACCGAACCCGCAGTGCTGTTTTCTATCGGAATAACTCCATAACGGCAAAGTCCCGATTCAATAGCGGAAAACACGCTTTCCCATGTTGCAAAAAACATTATGTTAGGAGCTTTGAAAAGCTTTTCAGCGGCTATCTGCGAATACGCTCCCTCAACGCCTTGACAAGCGACTGTCGTGCGTTCAGGGAAGAGCTTTGACGTATTTTCAAGCGCGTCGGTTATCTCACGGTAAAGCTCACTTTCACCGTCAAGCTTTTTGTGCTGATATGAGCGTGAAAGTTCAAGTATTGTCGAATAAAGAGTACGAGAATATTCTTCGAATTCCTCGCCCGAAAGCTCGGATATCTTGTTTAAGAGAGCGCGCTCGCGCGAAGCGTCAAGCACCTGCATGCCGTTCTGACGCTTGTATTCCGCTACCTCTGCCGAGGTATTCATACGGCGAATGAAAAGGTCAACGAGCTGACGGTCGATGTCATCTATTCTGTTGCGAAGTTCTGAAAGTTCCATGATTTTTTCCTTTTATGATTTTTTTGAATTACTTTTTTCTTTGGTTTTTGCTTTTATCCAAAGTCCGAAAATAAGGATAAATATCGGAAAAACGGTACAAATGAGGAATGAAAGCTTTAGATTGTTTCCAAACATATCGGCTATCCAACCCGCAAGCGTAGGTCCGACAAGGCAACCGAGGTCACCCGCTATCGCAAGAATAGCAAACATCGAAACGGTCACGTTTGGCAAACGCTCTGCGGCAAGGCTGTAAGTTCCCGGCCACATGATACCCACGGAAAGTCCGCAGACAGCACAGCTTATAAGCGATAAAAGTGGAATGGGTGAGAGAGCCGTAACGATATAAGCAACGACACAAAGAGCTGCTGATATCGCAATAAAACGCGAGAGATTGATGCGGTTGCTCGTCTTTGCGTAAAGAACTCTGGCGAATCCCATGAGGACGGCGAAAGCAAGAGGGCCTAAAAGGTCGCCTACCGATTTAGAGACTTTAAGTCCCGATTCAGCAAAGGTCGACGCCCATTGAGACATAGCCTGCTCGGCAGCACCAGCGCAGAACATCATGCCGAAAAAGAGCAAAAACAGTCCCGAGCGAAGTCCCGATTTATCTTTTGTCTTTGCCGCGTTATCCGTCTTGTCGGCTTCAAGCTCGTACAGAGGAACAACGCAAAAAGCTATCGCGCCAACAAGAGGGACGATACCCCAAAGAGCCGCGAGTATCTGCCAATGCTCAATTCCTATAAAGGTGAAAAACAGAGTCGAGAGAAGCACTACGCCCGCAAGTCCCCAACAGTAAAACGAGTGCAAAAGACTCATTGCGGCACTGTGATTATCGAGAGGACAAGCCTCAACTATCGGGCTGATAAGGACTTCAATAACTCCTCCGCCAATAGCGGCGAGTATAACGCATATGATAAGTCCCGCGTAAGCCGAGGGCAGAACGTCGGGAAGCCATAAAAATCCCGTCATTCCGAGTACCGCACTTATGTGCCCGAGTACTACCGTTACGCGTTGATTTATGTATTTTGATATTCTGGCTAACAGTACGTCAAAGAAAAGCTGGGTCACAAAGCTTATCGCGATAAGAAGACTTATTTTTGTGAACGATATCCCATATTGTTTTTCAAATGTCAAGAAGAGCAGGGGGGCAAAATTTATGGTTATAGCTTGAGTTACATACCCGACGTAGCCTGCGATAAGGGTATGCTTCGGTTTTAATTTCATTTCTTTTTTAGTCCTTTTCGTTGTTGTCTGAAAGAAGGTCGCATATAGCGATAGCGCAAGCCGCTTCGACCACGGGAAGTGCGCGTAGTACGACACAAGGGTCGTGTCTGCCCTTAATAGAGAGCTTTGTGGGAGTCATGCTGACCATGTCAACACTATCTTGCTCGCAGTATATCGACGGAGTCGGCTTCATGGCAACTCGGAAAACGAGAGGCATACCGCTCGTCATACCGCCAAGTATTCCTCCTGCGTTGTTAGTTTTTGTATAGATGTGCTTGCCATCGGTCATATACGCATCGTTATTCTCCGAACCGCGCAGATAGGTACAGTCAAAGCCGTTTCCAAATTCGATGCCTTTTATAGCGGGAATACCGAACATTATTGCCGATACACGTCCCTCAACTCCGTCGAACATATGCTCGCCAAGTCCTGCGGGAAGTCCTATTGCGGCACATTCGATAATGCCTCCGACAGAGTCACCGTCAGCACGAGCCGATTCGATAACAGCTCTCATGCGCTCCTCTGCTGAAGCATCGATAACGGGAAATTCGCTTCGCGCTGAAAGAATATCAAAAACGTTTTTGTCTTCAAGTGTCAAGTCAAACGGCGTATCCTTTTCATTTCCGATGGAATACAGATGAGCCTTGATCTTAATACCGAGACTCTCAAGATATTGCAGACAAATTCCGCCAACTATACACATGGGAGCGGTAAGCCTTCCCGAAAAATGTCCGCCGCCGCGCAGGTCTACCTTGTCTCCGTATTTCATACGCGCCGCGAAGTCAGCGTGAGAGGGGCGGGGAACAAAGGTGAGATTATTATAATCCGATGAGCGTTGCGAGGTGTTACGTATTATTGCGTGAAAATGCTCTCCGTTTATCGTATCTCCGTCAATACCCGAGAGAATTTCCGGAATATCCGCTTCCTTTCTCTGCGTTGAGAGGGTATTTCTACCGGGGGCGCGGCGTTTCATAAAATCAAGCAGAGCTTGTCTGTCAAAGGAAAAGCTCTTTGGCAAGCCGTCTGCGTGAATACCTATCATTTCGTCGTGCGAGCCGCCGTATATTGAAATCTTCAGATTTTTTCCGTATTCGGTAGACATAATTTACCTCTTATGGTTTTTCATTATTTTTTTATGAAGCCGAGTCTTTCCATATCCTCAAAGAACGCGGGATAGGATTTTTGACACGCTTCAGCACCTAAAATAGTAACAGGAGAAGCACAAGCCACCGATGCGACGGCAGCGCTCATGGTAATTCTGTGGTCATTTGCGGAATCAACAGAACCGCCGATAAGTGTGCGCTTACCGTTAATTATCAATCCGTCCTCGGTCTGTGTAACGTCAGCTCCAATGGAATTCAACATGTTGCAAACGGTTAAAAGGCGGTCACTTTCCTTTATTCTCAAGCGTGCCGCACCGTATATCCTTGTAGTACCCTGTGCGACAGCGGCAACTGTTGCGAGAACGGGAACGAGATCTGGTATCTGCGAAGCATCGATATCAATGGCTTTGAGAGGCGCACGTCTGACTCGTACGCGTCCGCGCCCGATCTCAACTTCCGCGCCAAATTCACGCAAAAGCTTGACTATACGCTTGTCGCCTTGTCTTGATGTTAAATTTATATTCTTAACGGTAACGTCTCCGTTGATAGCAGCGGCACAAAGCGGAAATGCCGCGTTAGACCAGTCGCCCTCGACGTTAAAGAGCCTTGACTTTCCCAAAAGCTTTGCGGGATAGACAGTATAAACAGAGCCTTTTTTTGCTATATTTGCGCCGAATTTTTTCAATGCGTCGCAAGTAAGCGATACGTAAGGCGCTGATTCCAGTTTGTCGGTGATATTCAGCGAGCCGCCGTTTTTGCAAAGAGCGAGAGCAAAGAGAAGTCCGCTGATGAATTGTGAGGAAACGCTTCCGGATATCGAAAAGTCGTTGCCCTCAAGTTTTCCCTCGCATATAAGAGGATTAGAACCTTGTGCTGAAAGCTTTATGCCGTTTTCTTCGAGCATTTCGCGCAGAGGAGACAGAGGCCTTTGCGGTAATCTTCCCTCAAGAACGAACTCGGTCTTCACTCCAAGAGCGGCAACTATCGGAACAAGAAATCGAAGCGTTGATCCGCTTTCACCGCAACGAAGAGTCGCTTTTTTGGGAATATCCTTTATGGGTTCGACAGTAAAGAAGCTGTCCTTATAATCTATCGTCGCCCCCAAGGCTGAAAGACAGTCTGCTGTGGCTTCAATGTCGCGATTCAACTGCTCACAGCGTATTGTTGCAGGAGCATTTGCGAATGCCGCACATATTAGCAGACGGTGAGCCGCCGATTTTGATGCTATGGCGCGAATCTCTCCTTTCGGGGACGATGGAACCAGTGTAACGTTCATAAACTCAAAGTCCTTTCGAGATAAGTGTCTCAAGCTCACAGACGGGTATCTTGTAAATTCTCGAATCTCCAATGCCGTAGGGCAGGACAGCGGATATTGAAGCACCTGCGCGCTTTTTGTCGGTAGAAGCGACTGCGGCAAGCTCCTTTGCGCTATATTCGCAAGATGTCGGCAGACCGTTCGCTTTCAAGATATCTATAAGCTCGAAAAGGTCACTTTCGGGGCAAAAGCCCATGCTAACTGCCGCGCGTGTGACGATTACCATACCTATCGCTACCGCGCTTCCGTGGGATATGGCAAGGTCGGAGCATATTTCGATAGCGTGACCGACCGTGTGTCCGAGATTGAGAAGCTGACGAGAGCCTTTGTCAAACTCGTCGTCCTCAACTACGCGCGCCTTGTTGCGTATACATTCGGCAACTATCTCTTCAAGATTTTCACGGATACCGTTTTTGAGAAAATCAAAGAAAGCTCGGTCATTGATAACACCGTATTTTATTACCTCTGCACAGCCGTCCGAAAATATCTGTGGTGTCAAAGTGTCGGTGGTTTTGCAGTCACAGATAACGAGCGAGGGCTGATGGAACGCTCCGCAGAGATTCTTTCCTGCTTTAAGGTCAATACCCGTCTTTCCGCCAACCGAGGAATCGACAGCCGCAAGCACCGTAGTAGGTATCTGAACGAAACGGATACCGCGAAGATAGATAGCGGCGGCAAAGCCTGTCATGTCGCCGACGACACCACCGCCAAGGGCGATAAGACAGTCCGAGCGAGTTAAACGATTTTCAGCGCAAAACTCAAGTATTTCCGTTATAGTACCGATATTCTTTGATCCTTCTCCGTGAGGAAACACGAATCTGATGACCGAATATCCTGCATTTTGGAGAGAAGCGTTAAGCCTATCAAAATAAAGCTCGTTCACCGTGTCGTCGGTAATAACGCATACACGGCATTCACCGATAGTGTCTCGGCAAAATTCACCTGCTTTGTCGAGCAGATCGTCGCCTATTAAAATATCATATTGGTTTGAGGCGTTAACTGTAACCTTTATCATAGTATACTTCCTGAATTTTAGTTTTGATTTTATTTAGAAATAATTAGAAACAAATTGTAATTTATCGTGCAGACGCACGGCTACGCAGTGAGCAACTCGCGAAATCAAGATTTGAAACCAACTATATGAGTTTATAAATAACCCCTTGTTTTGTTTTCTTTTTTGCTTACTTTTTTCTTTTTTAAAAGAAAAAAGTAAGCCGCGTCCCCGCGTCCCCCGCGTTTTATCCGTCAACCTTTTCTTTTGCGATACGTCCGTCGCGCAAAAGGTCACGCAAAGTGTCGGCATCGTTGTTTTCGATGGCGACCTTATATTCGGTAAGCGAGTTTATTATCGAATCAAGCTCAAAGAGCAGAGGCTTTTTGTTTTCGAGAAAAAGCTCTGTCCACATATATTCATTAAGCCAAGCAACGCGTGTGAGATCCTTGTAGCTTCCCGCGGAAAAGCCTTTGTGCTCCTGTGCGGTAGGACTCTTAACGTACGCATTGGATACAATGTGAGCGAGCTGTGAGGTAAACGCTATCATTCTGTCGTGATTTTCGGCAGTCGTTACCGAGATCTTTCCAAATCCCGCGGGTGCGAGCATCTGCTTTATTCGGTCAAGGAAAGAAATGTCATCGTAGACGGGTGGAACTAAAACCATGGGAGCTTTCTTAAAGAGAGTTGCGCTCGCGTATTTTATTCCCGAATACTGCTTGCCTGCCATGGGGTGACCGCCAACGAATGTAAAGCCGTATTCATTGGCTAAAGCAAATCCGCATTCGCATATCTTCTGCTTTGTACCGCAAAGGTCAATAACGATGGTATGCTTGTCTATCATAGGCGCAACATCAGAAAGATATTTTATCGCGCCTTGCGGATAAAGAGCGACAAAGAGAATGTCGCATTCCTTTATGTTGCTGTCATCAAGACGGGCATCAACGATACCGGCAAGACATGCGTAACCCAAAGACGCCTCGTTTATATCGTGACCGTAAACAACGTGACCTGCCTCGCGGTAGGCTTTCGCCATAGAACCGCCGATAAGACCGAGGCCGCAAACTCCGACTACCATCAGTTTGACTCCTTTATTGCGTCAAGCACGCGCGATACAGCTTTAGTTACGTCGGCAAATGCTTCGGGTGTAAGCGATTGCGCACCGTCACAAAGCGCGTGCGCGGGGTCGTTGTGAACCTCTATCATAAGACCGTGCGCGCCCGCTGCCGCCGCTGCGATAGCCATAGGCTTTACAAGGCGAGCCATACCTGTTGCGTGTGATGGGTCTGCGATTATCGGAAGGTGGGTAAGCTCCTTGAGCATAGGGATAGCAGAGAGATCAAGAGTGTTTCTCGTGTATGTCTCAAAGGTACGGATACCTCTCTCGCAAAGAATAACGTTTTCGTTACCGCCTGCCATAATGTATTCAGCAGACATTAGAAGCTCCTTGAGCGTGTTCGCAAGACCGCGCTTCAAAAGTATAGGCTTTTGAGTTTTTCCAAGCTCCTTGAGAAGCTCGAAGTTCTGCATATTTCGCGCGCCCACCTGAATAACGTCTACCTCTTCAAAAAGGGAAAGGTGGTTTGCGTTCATAATTTCTGTAACGATAGGAAGCCCCGTTTCCTTTTTTGCCTTGAGCAAAAGCTCTATACCGTCCGCTTTAAGACCTTGGAAGTCGTAGGGAGATGTGCGGGGCTTGAATGCTCCGCCGCGAAGCATGGTAGCGCCCGCGGCTTTGACAGCCTTTGCTATCTCCATTACCTGCTCTTCGGATTCGACCGAGCAAGGACCTGCCATAATAGCGAAATCAAGTCCTCCGACAGAGGTGTTTCCAACGGTTATAACACTGTCATCGGGGTGGAATTTACGGTTTGCGCTCTTAAACGGCTCGCTTATGCGCTTTACCGAATCAACGATATCAAGGCTTTCAAGAAGCTCTGCGTCAACCTTTGCGGTGTCTCCTACGAGACCGACAACGGTGTGTGTTTTACCTTTTGAGAGATGAACGTCAAGTCCTTGAGACTTGAGCCATGCCGAAAGATTTTCGATTTGTGTGTCAGTTGTTCCTTGCTTGAGTACTGCAATCATGATTTTTCTCCTTAAAAATTGTTTTTTGATTTGCCTGTATAGATGCGTGACCGCAGAACCACAGTACAAATAAAAATGAAGTCCTGCGGTGTTTTGCACCGGAAAGACTTCATAAATCGTTTTATCTATGAAAACAAATGAATCCTAAAATCCGCAACAAAAAGCACCCTTATTTTTCAATTACGTTAAAGTAATAAAAATAAAGGTAGGAATATTTGTTAGCGAATCCCTTGTTCATTTCCGTATCTCCATTTCTCACAGGATGATAATAGTTTAGCACGCTAAAGCGCATTTGTCAAGTGCTTTTTGTAAAAAAATTCAGTTTTTTGCTACTTATATAATATTATCTGCAAATCTTTTTTGTTCTTTTTGGCATAGCGGACGGTATGGTTTGTTCCTTTTGATCTTCCGTCCCAAATAACGAGGACAGAATCGGCGATATCGACCATTTCTTCGTTGCGTTTAAGAGGCGCTGAACGCTTGTAGCGGCTATAATTTGGGCGAAGTATCAGCTTTGAGATCTTGTGCTTGTCGGCATAAATTTCAGCGAGAGTATCAACTCCGTCAGCACCGCCCGATATTATAAGCTCCACGTCCTGCGGTATATACGGGCTTAAATCGAAATTGGTTATGCTTCTTGAACCTGCAATTAATAATTTCATAATGTTACCTCTTATATAGACTATTAATGATATACATATATAATTATACAGACAAACGCATGAATTGTCAATAGCGTATATATTCATTAAAATATATACTGATAAGAGGTGATAAAAATGATTAAGTTGTCATTAAAAGAATTTTTGGATAATAATAAAATTACAAGATATGAATTGTCTAAGAAATCGCAAATTGATTATCAAACTATAGATAATTATTATAAAAACAAGGTCGTAAGATACGATAGTTACGTTTTGGATAAGATATGTACCGCACTTGATTGCGAAATATCCGATATAATCGAATTTAAAAAATAATTTTTTTAACGGGAGGCGTTTCGCCTCCCGTTTTCGTTTGATGACAATTCAAATTTTGATTTATCGAACAGTTTGATTTAACAAAACGGCAATGTACGATCGAAACGGTTAACACAAACTCTGTAGGGGAGACCTGCGGTCTCCCGCGGGCGTTCACAGAACGCCCCTACGGTATAAATGTAAATTTTGATTTATCGGGGGGATGCGATGTCGCTTTTTGAAAAAAGCTCCGCAAAAACTTTCCTGAAAAGAATTTACTGTGTAGCCGTTATGGCTATGCAAAACCTTGTTTTAGAAAGTTTTTTGAGGGAGTTTGAGGGA
>JAZNEM010000130.1:0-3397 GCA_045588595.1 Eubacteriales bacterium | reverse complement strand
TTCAACGAGCTGACTGCTGACCTGGTTGAAAAGACCATGGGACCCACCCGTCAGGCACTGAGCGATGCAGGACTCCAGCCCTCTCAGGTAGACAAGGTCCTTTTGGTAGGCGGTTCCAGCCGTATCCCCGCAGTTCAGGATGCAGTTAAGAAGTTCCTTGGCAAAGACGCGTTCAAGGGTATCAACCCCGACGAGTGCGTAGCTATCGGTGCGGCAATTCAGGGCGGCTTTCTTGGCGGTGACGTTAAGGACCTTCTCCTTCTCGACGTAACCCCTCTGTCTCTCGGTATTGAGACTCTCGGAGGAATCTCGAATAAGATAATCGAGAGAAACACCACCATTCCCGTAAAGAAGAGTCAGGTATATTCGACTGCGGCTGACGGTCAGACTTCTGTTGAGATACACGTTCTTCAGGGTGAGCGCGAGATGGCGGCTTATAACACAACTCTTGGAAGATTCATTCTCGACGGTATTCCCGCAGCACCTCGCGGAGTTCCTCAGATCGAGGTAACCTTCGATATCGACGCAAATGGTATCGTAAACGTAAGCGCAAAGGATCTCGGAACGGGCAAGGAGACTAATATCACCATCACTTCCTCTACCAATATGTCTCAAGAGGATATAGATAAGGCTGTTAAAGATGCCGAAAAGTTCGCTGAGGAAGACAAGAAGCTCAAAGAGCAGGTAGATACAAAGAACCGTGCAGATTCTATGGTATTCCAAGCTGAAAAGACTCTTAACGAGGTAGGCGATAAGGTAGACGAGGCTGATAAAGCTCCCGTTAAGGACGCTATTGAGAAGCTTAAGAGCACTATCGCAGGCGGTGATACCGAGGCTATCAAGGCTGATACCGAGGCACTTGAAAAGTCCTTCTACGCACTTTCCGAAAAGCTTTACGCTCAGAGCGGCGCGGCACAGGGTCAAGGCTTTGATCCCAACGCGGCAGCAGGCGGAAACGGCGGCGCAAACGGAGACGGCACTTATTACAATGCCGACTACGAAGATAAGACTAACAACTGATAATTTTCACCCACGGGAAAGCGCCGAAAGGCTCTTTCCCGTATGGGCGTATTAGGGAGCATATAGATGGCAGATAAAAGAGACTATTACGAGGTCTTAGGACTAAATAAAAGCGCGGGTGAAGCCGAAATAAAAAAGGCTTACCGTTCGCTTGCAAAAAAATATCACCCCGACGTAAACCCAGGTAACGCCGAGGCGGAAGCCAAGTTCAAAGAGATAAACGAGGCATACGCAGTTCTTTCCGATGCGGATAAAAAAGCTAAATACGACCAGTTCGGTCACGCGGCATTCGACCCTGCGGCAGGCGGAGGGGCAGGCTTTGACGGTGGCTTTGACTTTGGCGACCTCGGTGACATTTTCGGTAGCTTTTTTGGAGGCGGGTTTGGCGGTTCTTCGCAGAGAAACCGTAACGCTCCAATGCGCGGCGAGGACGTCGGAGCAAGAGTTACTATTACATTTGAGGAAGCAGCGTTCGGTGTAAAGAAGGACGTAAGTTTTAACCGTATACAGAAATGTGATGATTGCGGCGGCTCGGGAGCAAAAAAGGGAACGAGCGCGGAGACTTGTCGTGTCTGCGGAGGAAGCGGACAGAGAAGGATCACACAGAGACTCGGTGGCATGGCATTCCAGTCTACCGCAACCTGCGATAGCTGTCGCGGAACTGGTAAGATAATCAAAGAGCCTTGCACAAATTGCCGAGGAACAGGATACGTAAAGGTAAATAAAAAGCTCAGCGTTTCGATTCCCGCCGGAATCGATGACGGAGAGCGTATCGCGCTTCGCGGACAAGGTTGCGACGGACGTAACGGCGGACCTGCGGGTGACCTTATAATCACGGTAATCGTAAAACGCCACGCTATATTCGAGCGCGACGGATATAATCTTTATTGTGAAGTTCCTCTTACAGTTGCAGAGGCAACGCTTGGCGCGGAGATAGACGTTCCCACTCTTGAGGGCAATATCAAATATACCATACCCGAGGGAACTCAACCGGGAACTACCTTTACCATAAGACAAAAGGGTCTTCCTTATATCAATAATCAAAACCGCAAGGGAGACTTGATATTTACCGTAAACGTTGAGATACCAAAGAGTCTTAGCGAAAAGCAAAAGGAGCATATGCGTACCTTTGCTGATGCTTGCGGAGATAGTAACTACTCCAAAAAGAGCGGATTTTTCAAGCGTATATTCGATAAAAAATAATCTATGGAGAAAAATATGGACAAGGATTATACCTGTGAGGATTGGGGAGAACAGTCCGAGTGGACACAGATAAAGGTCACGGTCAAGCTTGAACAGCTCGATGAGCTTGTAGCCGTTATGAATATGATCTCCAATTATCTTCAGATAGAGGATTACAGTGATATCGACCTTAAGACCTGCTACGGCGATCTTATTGACGAGAGCATACTTAACGCCGATAAAACGATAGCTTCGGTAAGCGTGTATCTGCCCGCAGATAGCGGAGTAAACGATACCCTTGTATTTCTTCGAGAGAGATGCAACACGCTTTCGATAGATGCGAAGATAGATGTAAGCGGAGTAAACGAAGAGGACTGGGCAAACTCCTGGAAAGCTTATTATAAGCCGATAAGAATAGGGGAGAGAATAGTCATAGTTCCCGCATGGGAAAAGTACGACGAGAAACCGAACGATATTATAGTCCGCATGGATCCGGGTATGGCTTTCGGAACAGGAACGCACGAGACAACAAGACTTGTTATCGGTCTGCTTGAAAAGTATACGAAAGAGAATATGCGTGTGCTTGACGTTGGTTGCGGAAGCGGAATACTCGCTATCTGCGCGGCAAAGCTCGGCGCGAAAGAGTGTAAAGCATACGACATCGATCCCGTTGCGGTAAAGGTCGCAAGAGAGAATATTAAGGATAGCGGACTTTGCGAAAAGGTGACGTGCGATACGTCCGACCTTCTCAAAGGTGTTGATAAGAGCGGAGGCGCATATGACCTCATTTGCGCGAATATCGTCGCGGATATAATAATTCGAATGACACCCGACGTTGCGGAATATATGAACGAAAACTCGGTAATTCTCGCTTCGGGAATAATCGTTGAGAGGGCAGACGACGTAATAAATACGTTTGAGGCAAACGGCTTCTGTATCGTCGAGAAGGCCGAGGAAAACGGCTGGTGCGCACTTGTCGTGGCAAAAGCATAATTTAAAACAAACAAAAGCGTTTGCGGATTTTTTAATTTCCGCAAACGCTTTTTAATAATCTATGTGCTTCAATTTTGGATTTGTCGGGGGGATGCGATGTCGCTTTTTGAAAAACTCCTTCGCTTCGCTACGGGGCATGAACAAAGTTCATGCTCGCTCCGCAAAAACTTTCCTGAAAAGAATTTACTGTGTAGCCGTTATG
>JAZNEM010000129.1:0-2326 GCA_045588595.1 Eubacteriales bacterium | reverse complement strand
GTACCAACGGGCTTTGGCGTGAGGTCGTAAAGCACGCGGTTGATTCCCTCTACCTCTGCGGTAATGCGCGCGGTTATCTTATGAAGCACAGCGTAAGGGATCTCCTCGATAGTCGCGCTCATTGCGTCCTTCGTATTTATGGCGCGGATTATTGCGGGCCAACCCTCATATCTGCTCTCGTCCTTGACTCCAACGCTCTTTACGTCGGGAACAACAACAAAATACTGCCATACCTTTTCGGCAAGACCGTTCTTATCAAACTCGTCACGGAGTATTGCGTCAGCCTCACGAAGCGCGTGAAGTCTGTCTCTCGTTATAGCACCGAGGCAACGAACACCAAGTCCGGGACCTGGGAACGGCTGACGGTAGACCATTGCGTGAGGAAGTCCGAGTGCCTCGCCCACAACTCTTACCTCGTCCTTGAAAAGAAGCTTAACAGGCTCAACAAGACCTTCAAACTTAAGATCCTCGGGAAGTCCGCCGACGTTATGGTGCGACTTTACCGCCTTTTTGCCCTCTGCCTGCTTAATGCTCTCGAGTATGTCGGGATAGATAGTTCCCTGAGCAAGATATGCAACTCCGTCAAGCTTTCTTGCTTCGTCCGCAAATACGTTTATGAACTCCGCGCCGATTATCTTTCTCTTCTTTTCGGGGTCGGAAACTCCGTCAAGGAGATTCAAGAAACGGTCGGTCGCGTCTACGTACACAAGATTTGCATCAAGCTGATTTGTGAAAACCTCAACCACGTTTTCGGACTCATTTTTACGCATAAGACCATGGTTTACGTGAACGCACACGAGCTGCTTGCCGATAGCCTTTATAAGAAGCGCGGCAACGACAGAAGAATCCACTCCTCCCGAAAGGGCAAGAAGAACCTTTTTGTCGCCTACCTGCTCGCGAACCTCGCGAACCTGCTCTTTGATAAATTTATCAGCGAGTTCTTTTGTTGTAATACGTTCCATTGTTTCGGGGCGCTTGTTGTTATCCATTTATTTATCCTCCGTTTTATAGATCAAAAAAAATCTTTTTACAGTATATATTTTATCACATTAAGAAAAAAGTAGCAATATTTTTTTTGAAATTTTTTTATATTTATATCGATTTTTCCGTATTAAACAAAAAACATTTTCAAAAAACCTCTCAATTTTCGCAAATTGAGAGGTTTTTAGGAGTGTTATATATTACTTTTGTGCTGGATAAGCGCGGTAAAGGTGGACGATATTGAGATCCTCCTCCATATCAAGTCCGTGAGAGCCGCACTTGCCACCGGGTTCTTTATTGTCAAGCTCGTGACAGCCGTGGTCCATAGCGAATCCAACGAGAGTATTGTGGCTCTTCCAATGATTCTGAACGAGATGGCAAAGTGCCGCAAACTCATGCGCGTTTGAGCGAAGCTCGCCCAGAGCCTCTATGCTTTCAGGACCGAACTTGTGCATGCGCGCGTCATAGTTTCCGTTATAAACGCAAACAAAGTCGTATTTGTCCTCCATTATGACCTCCGCCGCCTTTGCGTTGACCTCATCGATGGTATCATAAATAAAGTAATCCATCTCACGCTCAAGATATATCTTTGACATACTGCACTCGCTCTGCGCGATTATAACGGGCTTCTTGCACGCGCGGATAAGCGCGTCAAAGAGCGTATCTATCGTTATTACAGGCTTTGCATACTTTCTAATGCCGTGAACTGCGGGCTGTGCGCCCGTATACATAGTACCGAAGCAAACGGGAGTTACCGAGGGCATGACCGAACAGAAAGGAAGCGTCAGCTCGGTCTTGCTCGTTGCGACGTCGAGAAGCTGGGGATATTTTTCATATACCCACTGCGCGATAGCATCGGGGTTATACATAAGAATCCTGTCTGCCTTTTTGCCGCCAAAAGCCTTATCAACGTATTCACAAAGTTCAGGAGATGCGGGAGCGGCACACGCAGGTGCTTCAACTCCGATAGCATACGCGAGAGCGGCACAAAGTGTATCCAAGGATTTTTCGTTTTCCATTTTTATATCCCTTTCATAATATGTTATTTGAGTTCTTTACCTATAAATTATAACACGATTCGAGAAAAAAATCAATATTATTATTTGCTGAAATATTAAATTCCTTGTCGTTTTGAAAATCTGATAAATTGCGGTTTGTCGGGGACGCGATGAGGGAGACTTTTTTAAAAAAGTCCCCCTCAAACTCCCCTCAAAAACTTTCAAAAACAAGGCTTTGCATAGCCATAATGGCTACATAATAATTTTTTGTATTGCTTTTTCTTTGACAGAGTTGCTTGCAACTCCACTTTCTTTTTCGCGAAAAAGAAAGTAATCGCGTCCTCACC
>JAZNEM010000128.1:0-5439 GCA_045588595.1 Eubacteriales bacterium | reverse complement strand
CACGCTATGCTCTTTTACACCTATTTACAGAACCAAAATATGCCCCTAACTCTCGAGCCTATCGCAAAGCCCGATAAGGTATTTCACAGTCATATGTCCGTCCTTGAAGCAGGTCTTGAGCACGAGAGATACGTAACCTCTCTCATCAATGATATTTATGGTGCGGCTTATGACGTCAGAGATTTCCGTACCATGCAGTTCCTTGACTGGTTTGTAAAGGAGCAGGGCGAGGAGGAGACCAACGCGAATGATCTTATCTCCAAGATGGAGCTTTTCGGTTCTGATCCAAAGAGCCTTTATATGCTTAATCAGGAGCTTGCGGCAAGAGTTTATACAGCACCGTCATTGGTACTGTAATAAAATAAAAATAATAATAAACGGAGGTAATCTATTATGAAAAAATATGTATGTGAGGTTTGCGGTTGGGAGTATGACGAGGCACTTGGAGATGCTGAACACAATATTCCCGCAGGAACGAAATTCGAGGATCTTCCCGCTGATTTCGAATGTCCTCTTTGCGGTGTAGGTAAAGACCAGTTTGCAGAAGCATAAAATATAAAAACAAAATATTTTAGGAGGAAATAAAAATGGCAGAGAACAAGTACAAGGGTACACAAACAGAAAAGAATTTGATGGCGGCTTTTTCGGGTGAATCCGAGGCGAGAAACAAATATACCTATTTCGCGTCAGTCGCAAAAAAGCAAGGATTTGAGCAGATATCCGCTCTTTTCTTAAAGACTGCGGACAACGAAAAGGAACACGCAAAGATGTGGTTCAAGGAGCTTGGCGGACTTGGCGATACGGCAGAGAATCTCGTGTCGGCGGCTAACGGTGAGAACTACGAGTGGACAGATATGTATGCAGGCTTTGCAAAGACCGCACAGGAGGAAGGTTTCCCCGAGCTTGCGGCAAAGTTCAGACTTGTAGCACAGGTTGAAAAGCATCACGAGGAGCGCTACCGCGCACTTCTTAAGAACGTTGAGACCGCTCAAGTATTTGAAAAGAGCGAAGTTAAGGTATGGGAGTGCCGTAACTGCGGACATATCGTTGTCGGTATGAAAGCACCACAGATATGTCCCACCTGCGCACATCCTCAGGCTTATTTTGAGATACACGCAGAAAACTATTGATAATAAAAGAAGCTCCCGAAAACCTTCGGGAGCTTCTTGAATAACGGAGAAATTTTATGGAACTTGTACTTTTAACGGCTCTCGGGGTCGGAGGCGCGACTGTTATCGGTGCGATAATAGGATTCGTATTCAAGAAAATATCTCATACATTTTCGGATATCGTATTGTCATTCGCTGCCGGCGTTATGCTCGCTGCGGCGGTGATTGGTCTTGTTCTTCCGTCTCTTGAATATGGCGGCAAATACGGTCTGCTCATTACGATCGCCGGTATCTTTGCGGGAGCGCTTTGCTTAAATCTTATAGACAAGCTGGTTCCTCACCTGCATAAGCTTGCGGGGGCGGAATCGGAGGCGCATCATAACGCAAATCTTTCTAAGGTGCTTTTGTTCGTAACGGCTATCGCTATACATAATCTTCCCGAGGGAATTGCCGCAGGCGTCGGTTTTGGTTCGGGAGATACGTCTCAGGCTTTGATAATCGCGGGTGGCATAGCTCTCCAAAATATCCCCGAGGGTATGGTCATAATCGGGCCAATGCTTGCAGCGGGTGTAAAACCGAGAAGAACTTTTATTCTCGCTATGCTCACAGGTGTCGTTGAGGTCGTGGGAACGCTTATCGGATATTTTGCCGTAAGCGTAGCGTCGGCTATCTTGCCTTTTGCTCTTGCCTTTGCGGGCGGAACGATGATTTACGTTATAAGTGACGAGATGATACCCGAAACCCACGCGCACGGTCATCAAAGAGGCGCGACTTACGCGCTCCTCGTCGGCTTCTGCCTTATGCTTGTGACAGATGTTTTGCTTGGATGAAAAAATAATTGAATTTAATGTACTTATGTCCCCGATAGATATTTATAAGATCTGTCGGGGAATCTTGTGTTTATGAAAAGTCGTTCATTAACACATTTTGAAATAAAGTCGATACAAAAGCAGATAAATGACCCATATGGAGATATAATAGTAATAACGAATAATTTTTATGGGTTGAGGAAAATGATAGAAAGAACATACCGAGAGAACGAAGATACTATTGGCAGTAAGATGACCGAAAATTTTATATCGATAAAAAAGGGAACAGACGTAAGGGGAGCTATGAGCACTCTTATAGCACAAGCCGCAAATAAGGATAACGTATCAACGATATACGTTGTAGATAATGAAGAACGGTTCGTTGGTACTATCGCGCTGACCGATCTTATAGTAGCAAGGCAGGATACACCGCTCGAGAAGATAACAGATACTGCTTATCCGCGGATCTGTGAAAATGAACCGACTGACGAATGTATCGAGCTCATAAGAGGATATTCGGAGGAGCAGATTCCCGTACTTGACGAAAACGGTAAGCTAATGGGAGTATTGACTGCACATGAGATCACGCAGGTCATAGAGGACGAGATAGGCGACGATTACGCAAAGCTCGGCGGTCTTAGCTCGGAGGAGGAGCTTCACGAGCCGATTATGCGAAGCCTTGCAAAACGTTTGCCGTGGCTTCTTGCGCTATTTTTTATGGGATTTTTAGTCTCAAGCGTTATTGGTGCGTTTGAAAGCGTGGTTGCAAGTCTTACCTTGATAGTTTCTTTTCAGTCACTCATACTCGGAATGGCGGGAAACGTCGGTACACAGTCACTTGCGGTGACGATCCGTACGCTTTCAGACGAAGAACTTACAGGAAAGCAAAGATCTTCTCTCGTGTTTAAGGAAGCGAGAGTCGGATTTTGTAACGGATTGCTTATAGGGATACTTTCGTTTGCCGCTATTGGCGCGTATCTGTTTTTTCTTAAAGGAGAGAGCGCGGGGCTTTCCTTTTCGGTATCTCTTTGTATAGGTATAGCTATGCTTATTTCCATGCTTCTCTCAAGTATATCGGGAACGTCGATACCGATGATACTTGAGAAAATGAAGATAGACCCCGCAGTCGCGTCAGGCCCGTTTATTACAACGATAAACGATCTCGTTGCCGTTGTGACTTACTATGGGCTTGCATGGATACTTTTGATAAATGTATTTGATATTTAAAAAGACTCGCGTCCCCCGATAAACTGCAATTTGTTTTTTGAAAAACGTATTTGTTGAGGACACGGTAAGGCGCGGAGCAAGCTCGATATATAAATTTCTCTTATGATTCGTCATAAATAAAAAGTATATATCTTTGTATTGAGTGCCTTGACTTTTTTATCCTTTTGGAGTAAAATATATATAATATATATTTGTCGAACAAAGGGAAAAAGTATGGATTCTTTAATATTTTCAATAAACGCAATAGCTCCTATAATAATTCTCGTAGCTCTTGGATATATCCTAAAAAAAATCGGATGGATGGACGGAAAATTCGCGAAAATGGCAAACAAGCTCGTTTTTCACGTTTTTTTGCCGTCCATGCTTTTTTTGAATGTATATAAAATAGGCGGTATTGGTGATGTAGAAATAGGATACATAATTTATACTGTCGTGATATTGCTCGCGGTATTCATTATATCCTTGCCCCTCGTTATGCTCGTTACCAAAAGATCCGAACGACGCGGTGCGCTTTGGCAGGCGGCTTTCCGCTCAAATTACGCGCTTATAGGTATTCCTCTTGCAGAGTCGCTTTTCGGCGCGGAGGGCGCGATGATAGCCACAATACTTTCGGCGGCAACTGTACCCACACTAAATATCCTTGCGGTAATAAGCCTATCGGTATTCAATAAAGACGGCAAAAAGACAAGCGTTGGCAAAATTTTATTAGGCGTTGTAAAAAATCCCTTGATACAAGGCGTTTTCCTTGGGCTTTTCATGCTCGTTATACGTGTGCTTTTTGTCAAAGTCGGAATCAGTTTCAGGCTTTCGGATATAAAGCCCATATATACTGCGCTCGAATATCTCGGCAGAGTTGCAACGCCCATAGCTCTTTTGTGTCTTGGCGCGCAGTTTGAGTTTTCCGCGGTAAAGGAACTTCGAAAAGAGATAATTTTTGGAACTTTAGCGCGTACAGTCTTTGTGCCGCTTATTGGAATCGGAATTGCGTTGGTCTTTTTCCGTGAACAGTTTTATGGTGCGCATTTCGCGGCATTTATCGCGGTATTTGCAACGCCCGTATCCATCTCGAGCGTTCCTATGGCGCAGGAGATGGACTCCGACGTAACGCTTGCAGGGCAACTCGTGGTTTGGACGACACTCGTGTCGGCGTTTTCGATATTCTTCATAGCTTTTCTTTTGAGATCTGTAGGAATATTTTGAAATCATAAAAATGATTGACAAAAGCCTCAAAACGTGATATAATAATTAAGATTGTTATACACATAATAAAAAATCTTAAAAGAAGGCAATTAAAATGATCTGCAATACGATATTAGATGCTATCGGAAATACTCCGATAATAAGGCTTCAACATATGACGGGCGAGAATGACGCGCAGATACTCGTTAAATTCGAGGGACTTAACGTTGGCGGCTCTATTAAGACGCGAACGGCTTACAATATGATACTTGACGCCGAGAAGCGCGGACTTATAAATGAAAATACGATAATCGTCGAGCCGACTAGCGGAAATCAGGGAATCGGACTTTCGCTTGTAGGCGCGGTTCGCGGATATAAGGTGAAAATAATTATGCCCGACTCTGTGAGCGAGGAGAGAAGAAAGCTCGTCGAGCATTACGGAGCAGAGGTCATTCTAGTGCACGATAACGGCAATATAGGACTTTGCATTGAGGAGTGCGTTGAGCTTGCGCTTAAAATGAAAGCCGAAGATAAAAATGTTTTCGTTCCTCAACAGTTTGAAAATCCGGCAAACCCCGCGGTACAGCGAAGCGGAACGGGAATGGAGATACTGGGGCAGGTAAACGGTGAGATACACGGATTTTGTTCGGGTATTGGTACGGGCGGAACTATCACGGGTATCGGCGAGACTCTTAAAGAAAAGAATCCGAACATGACGATATGGGCAGTCGAGCCCGAGAACGCGGCAATACTGTCGGGAGGCTCTATTGGTACTCACGTTCAGATGGGTATTGGTGACGGTATAATCCCCGAAATACTTAATCAGACCATAATTGATGATGTTTGCATAATAAAGGATGAAGAAGCCCTTCAGACCTCAAAAGACTTAGCGTCTAAAGAGGGAATTCTTTGCGGTATTTCAAGCGGTACAAATGTTGCCGCCGCAATAAAGCTTGCAAGAAAGCTCGGCAAGGGAAAAACCGTTGTTACCGTGCTGCCCGACACAGCAGAAAGATACTTCTCCACACCCCTTTTCACTGAGAAATAAAGATTAACGGCTTACAGAGGCACTACCTCTGTAAGCCGTTTTAATTATTCAGTTTATCATATTTATA
>JAZNEM010000127.1:0-2400 GCA_045588595.1 Eubacteriales bacterium | reverse complement strand
TACAAAATCAAATGAAACGGCTACGCAATAACGCAAAAATTTAACCCAAACACCGTAGGGGCGAACTTTGTTCGCCCGCGGGAGACCACAGGTCTCCCCTACGGAGTTCGAGCGAACATATGCCGATAAATTTTGATTTATAGGTGGGTTTGATAAATGCAAAATTAAACGAAGCGGCAATGCATGAGAGAAACGGTTACCACCATGAGCCTTCTCCAGCGTGAGAATCTTGTTGCAAGCAACAGCCAAGTCCGACAAGTCGGACATTGGGTGGATTTTGCGAAGCAAAAGACGGATGAGGAGATCACCATTTAGTTTATACATAATTTGCTCTCCTCATCAGTCGCTATCGCGACAGCTTCTCCGCTGGAGAAGCCTTTGGTTCTAACCGTTTGCTTTTATTCTCGCCATATTTTATATTTCAAACCGTTCGATAACCCGCAATTTTTAAAATTCGATCAAATCAAAAAGAAAGAGTCATAAAAGTATTTCATGCTCAATATAAATGTAGCGTAGAAATAAAGCTTGAAAACAATGGAGGAAATTATTATGGGAACAGGTCAATTTAAAGAGAAGGTAAAGAACTTTTTCTCTCGCGTTGGAAAACGCAATTTTATCATCATCGGCTCGGTGTGTTTGGTCGTAGCCGCACTCGTTATCAATATCGCGATATTCTCGCGGGAGGACGACGGCTTTAACTACGATCAGAGTGCGGGTATGGACGGCTCAAACGCTCAAACGGGAGAGACTGCTCCTGCCGACACGTCAAACGCAAAGGATACTTACTTTTCTGACGTTCAGGTAAACAGACAGAGAAGCCGCGACGAAGCTATCGAGGTACTTCAATCGGTCGTTGACAATGCCGCCTCGACCGCGACTGCCAAGGAAGAGGCTCTTGCCGAGATACAGAATCTTGCCAAGGTAATGGAGACCGAGGCAAATATCGAATCTCTCATCGTAGCAAAGGGCTTTGAGGAGTGTGTAGCCGTTATAAGCGGTGAGAACGCGAGCATCGTCGTAAAGAGCGAAGGACTTATCGCCTCGGAGATATCGCAGATAAACGAGATAGTATTCCAACAGGCAGGCATCAAGCCCGTAAACATAAAGATAATTCAGCGTTGATTCACAAACGGGTCGATTTACGCATACTCTGTATTGCAATAGATAATGCATATTTGGAGGAAAGCGTATGAGCGCGAGCAAACCTAATTTTTTGGCAGACCCGCTATTTGCCGCCGCAAATAGCGGAAAAGGCTTTAAGTCATTTTATTCGGAGATATTCGCAAACGAGTCGATAGAGCGAAGATATATCATAAAGGGCGGTCCCGGAACGGGAAAGAGCAGCTTTATGAAAAGGATATCGCACGAGGCGGCGGCACGGGGACGGACGGTAGAGCATTACAGGTGCTCATCCGACCCCGACTCGCTCGACGGTATCGTTATTGACGGCAAAATAGCCATTATAGACGGCACAGCTCCGCACAGCGAGGATACGGAGCTTGCCGGCGCGAGGGACGAGATAGTAGACCTCGGCGCGTTCTGGGATTCAAAGGCTTTGCGTGAGCACCGCGCGGAGATAGAGCGCTTGCGAGACGAAAAGAGCGAGAGCTACAAGATGGCGTACAGGTATCTTAACGGCTGCGACGGCATTTTTGAGACGAACCGCGCGCTCGTTCTGAAAGCGGTCGAGCATAAAAAGCTTGAGAGGGCGGTCGCTCGTTATCTTTCCGCGATACCTCGCGGAGAGGGAGCTTGCGTAAAGCCCGCGATAGCCGATTCGTTCGGAATGAAGGGAAGAGTGCGCTTTGACTCTTACGAGCGTTCCGCGAAAAGGCTTTACGTTATCGAGGACCATTTTAAAACGGGGCATCTGTTTTTGAGGGCTCTCATAACAGGAGCTTTGCAAAGAGATTGCCCTCTGTACGTGTCATATGACCCCATCCACGTTAGCGAGCCCGATGCCGTATGTTTTTGCCATACGGGAGATTGCTTCGTTATTTCGGAGGAGACACGCAAGTGTGATGTTCGGATAAATATGAAACGATTCGTGAGTGCCGATAAGATACGTGCCGTTCGCTCGCGGGTGAGAGCAAATGACCGTATATACGACGCTCTTCTCGCGTCCGCGAAAGACTCTTTAGCGGATGCGGGTGAGTACCATTTCGAGCTTGAAAAAATATACTCCGCTTCAATGGATTTCAAGGCGCAAAACGAGTTTTCTTCCGAGTTCGTAAAGAAATTGTTTGATTAGGACGAGAGGGACGCGTAGGATGCGGAGGACGCGGGGGACGCGAGGACGCGGGGGACGCGGGGGACGCGATTTTCCGCTTTTTTGAAAAAAAGCTTGGCAAAAAACTTCCTGAAAAGTATTTATTGTGTAGCCGTTATGTGTATTCAAAT
>JAZNEM010000126.1:0-9582 GCA_045588595.1 Eubacteriales bacterium | reverse complement strand
GTTCTTTTATTGCACAAGCCTTACGAGCGTAACTATCGGCAATAGCGTGACGAGTATAGGCGATTCTGCATTCTATTATTGCACAATCCTTACGAGCGTATCTATCGGCAATAGCGTGACGAGTATAGGCTCTCGTGCGTTCTATAATTGCACAAGCCTTACGAGCGTAACAATAGGCAACAGCGTGACGAGTAAAGACGAAGCAGCGTTCAGTAATTGCACAAGCCTTACGAGTGTAACTATCGGCGACAGCGTGACGATTATAGGCTATTCTGCGTTCCGTGGTTGCTCAAGCCTTACGAGCGTAACTATTCCCGATAGCGTAACGAGTATAGGCGATTATGCGTTCTATGATTGCGACAGCCTTACGAGCGTATATATAAGTGATATAGCAAAATGGTGTGAAATAAAGTTTAGTGTTTCTTCTTCAAATCCGTTATATTATGCTAAAAATCTATATTTAAACGGAGTATTAGTTACAAGCCTTGTGATCCCCGACAGCGTGACGAGTATAGGCAATTCTGCGTTCTATGGTTGCTCAAGCCTTACGAGCGTAAATATCCCCGACAGCGTGACGAGTATAGGCGGTGCTGCGTTCTGTTATTGCACAAGCCTTACGAGCATAACTATCCCCAACAGCGTTACGAGCATAGGCGATTCTGCGTTCAGATATTGCAACAGCCTTAAGAGCGTAAATATCCCCGACAGCGTGACGAGTATAGGCAAGTATGCGTTCTCTGGTTGTACTTCTTTAGAAAAAATTATATATTGCGGAACAGAAGCGCAATGGAACGCTATCACAAAGCTCGCGAACTGGGAATATAACACAGGCGATTGGAGTTTACAAAAGCATTATCTAACATCTTGTGAGAAATATACCGCGGATAAACATAAAGGAACTTGCTATATGTGCGGAGAAACAGACTATTTTGAGCACGCATGGAATAACGGTGAGATAACTACTCCCGCCACCCACAGCGCAACAGGCATAAAGACCTTTACTTGCACCGACTGCGGAGAAACGAAGACAGAAACTGTTGATAAGACCAATAAAGCTCCCGAAACAACAAAACCTGTAGAAACAACAGGAACAACAGAAACCACCAAAGGCTCTGAAACGAGTGCTACAAGCGATAATACAACCGACGGCGGTTGCTCCTCAAATCTCGGCGCGGGATTTGGCGTAATTGCTGTCGTTATGGGCATAGCCGTCCTCGCGGTAACCAAAAAGAAAAGAATATAAGATCTCATAAATCTTTGAGGCAAGTCATTTAGTTGGCTTGCCTCATTCTTTATATTTTAAATTCGACTGTCCGTTTTTGAAATTATTTTGCCTCATCATATAAACAAGTTGACAAACCCAGCAAAAAAATGGTATAATAATATGGATAAGTTCAGGAGCAAAAAAAGGAGATATCTTTATGAAAAAATTGCTTGTAGTAGATGGAAACAGTATTCTCAACAGAGCGTTTTACGGCATACGTCTGCTCACCAACAAGGACGGGCTCTATACGAATGCCGTATATGGAATGGTAACTATACTTTCGCGGCATATCGAAGCCCTAAAGCCCGACTACTGCGCTGTGGCATTTGACCTTAAAGCTCCCACCTTCCGCCACAAGATGTACGACCTCTATAAAGCTAACAGAACGGGAATGCCCGAAGAGCTTGCCGTTCAGCTTCCGTATGCCAAGGAGTGCATGAGTGCGCTTGGTTTTTCGGTGCTCTCGCTTGAGGGCTACGAGGCGGACGATATCCTCGGAACACTTTCCGCACAGGCTAATAAAGAGGGAATAGACGCATATATTTTAACGGGCGACCGCGACTCGTTACAGCTTATTTCCGATAATACCACCGTCCTGCTCGTCAAGACCAAGGAGACGTTGTCCGTCACCGAAAAGGAATTTGTCGAGATTTACGGAATACACTCTTCGCAATTCGTTGACGTCAAAGCTCTCATGGGCGATTCCTCGGACAATATCCCAGGGGTCGCGGGTATAGGTGAAAAGACCGCGTTGAAGCTTATTTCGGAGTTTGGAAGTCTTGAAAATCTCTATGAGGAGTACGAGGGCGCAAAGCTCTCCCCCTCGGTAAAGCAAAAGCTTACGGACGGCAAGGAAAAGGCGTTTTTGTCTCAAGAGCTTGCAAGAATAGACCGTGACGTTCCGCTTGAAACTTCTATGGCGGATTACGCATACAACGGCATAAGAAAGCGAGAGCTTCGCGACCTTTTTGTAAAGCTTGAGTTTAACGCGCTCATTGGCAAATTCGGTCTTTCGGACGTTGATTCGGACGATTCCGCAAGCAATATTCCAGCTGTCGAGCAAAAAACTATAAAAGAAGAAGCTCTTTCCGTTGAAGAAATGATCTCTCGTTTTTCGGGTCAAAAAGCCGCTGTAACCTTGAGTGAAAACAAGCTTTCCTTGTGTGACGGAGAAGTGCTTACATCTGTTGAGATAAACAAAGAAAACGCAAAAAATATAGAAAATTTGCTCTCGGCTGTCGAGCTTATAACATTTGATTGCAAAAAGCTATACAAAGACCTTGAGGCGCTCGGTGTTCATATAAGAAATTGCGCGTTCGACTCTATGCTTGCGGCATACGTTCTCGATTCTAACCGTACGGGTGCAAAGCTTTCCGAGCTTCTTGTACGTTATCTCGGAGTGACGGCAGAGGCAGACTCTTTTGATTGCTCACACATTTTTGCGCTTGGTAAAAAGCTTGAAGAGGAAATTATCACTGACGGTCAGGAAAAGCTTTTGTACGAAATAGAGATACCTCTTGCGGCAGTTCTTGCCGATATGGAGCTTGCGGGCTTCAGAATAGATGTGGACGGTATTACACGTTACGGTGAGATTTTGAAGGAAACTGCCGAGGCTTTGCAATCGAGAATTTACAGCTGCGCAGGTGAGGAGTTCAATATTTCGTCTCCAAAGCAGCTTGGAGAGGTGCTTTTTGAAAAAATGGCTCTTCCGAAATCCAAGAAAACCAAAACGGGATATTCTACCGATGCCGAGACTCTGCAAAAATTGATACCCTACCACCCGATAATTGAGGATATCCTTGATTATCGCCAGATGACCAAGCTTAAATCCACTTATGCCGACGGTCTTGCAAAGGCAGCTGATACAGAGGGACGCGTGCATAGCGCATTCAATCAGACGGGAACGGCTACGGGTAGACTTTCGTCATCAGAACCGAATCTCCAGAACATTCCCGTAAGGACCGAGGCGGGAAGAGAATTCAGAAGATATTTTATTCCAAAAAATGAGGATTACGTTATAATCGACGCGGATTATTCTCAGATAGAACTACGACTTCTCGCGCATATTTCGGGTGATGATACCATGATAGGATCATATCTTGAGGGGGTAGATATCCATACCATGACGGCAAGCAAGGTATTTGGCGTAGAGCCCGAGCAGGTAAACGCGGAGCTTCGCAAACGCGCGAAAGCCGTGAATTTCGGGATTATTTACGGTATCGGCGAATATTCGCTTTCCGAGGATCTTGGAACATCCCGCGCGCAAGCAAAACGATATATTGACAGTTATCTTGAGGGATTCCCCAAGGTAAAGGATTATCTTGAAACGATCAAACAGACCGCGAAAGAGAACGGATACGTTACCACGTATTTCGGAAGAAAACGTTATATTCCCGAGCTATCTTCCTCAAATAAAAATCTTCAGCATTTCGGCGAGCGTGTGGCAATGAACAGCCCCATTCAAGGAACGGCTGCGGATATTATAAAAATTGCTATGATATTAGTCGATAAAGAGATAAAAAGAACAAAAATAGACGCAAGACTTCTTCTTCAGGTACATGACGAGCTTTTGATCGAGGCTCATAAGGATTGCGCGAATGATGCACTAAAGCTTCTTAGAGAATGCATGGAGAACGCGGTTTCTCTTTCTGTTCCTATGGAAGTGGAGGTGAATTCAGGTAAAAATTGGTACGAAGCAAAATAAAAATTAATTTTTTAACAAAATTCGAGCAAAAAAATAAAAAAACATATAGACATTTTAGAAAAAATATAGTATAATGTATATGTATGCTTTAAACTGTGCATTTTGTGTGTATCTGTCGTTAGGAGGACTATAAATGAAAATATCTGAAATTGTTGATCTGCTCGATGCAAAAGTGCTTTGCGGAGAAGATAAGGTGGACGGTATAGTACACTCTGCTTGCGGTTGCGATATGATGAGTGACGTTCTTGCCTTCGTAAAAGAGCAGGCTGTGTTGCTAACTGGATTGTGTAATCCTCAGGTAATAAGAACCGCTATAATGATGGATATGAGATGCGTGGTCTTCGTAAGAGGTAAAATGCCGTCGGAGGATATTTTGACACTTGCCGAAGAAGCAGGGATCGTAGTGTTGGCATCAGGGGAGAGAATGTATACTGCTTGCGGAAAGCTATACGTTAATGGTCTTGCCGGTGGAGAGGTAGATCATGGATAATAACTTTGTTAATTTTCATTTCGATATTGATGGAGATAATTTCACGTCTGCCGGAGAAGCTTCCGTAAGAATAAAAAAGCATTTGCGTGAAATGGGATTCAATCCCGATGTTATTCGCAGAGTTTCGGTAGCTATGTATGAGGGCGAGATTAATATGGTCATTCATGCAAACGGCGGGGAGGCTGACGTAAACGTTTACGTTGACAGAATAGAAATAATCCTTGCAGATAAGGGAGATGGAATTTCCGATGTTGAGCTTGCTATGCAAGAGGGATATTCAACAGCTCCTGATAACATTCGTTCGCTCGGATTTGGAGCGGGAATGGGTCTGCCTAATATGAAGAGATATACCGATAACATGAGAATAGAATCAGAGGTTGGAAAGGGAACGACCATTTATATGACGGTCAACGTATAACGATTTCTTTCAAACCTTGGAAAAGAGGTAATAATGTCGAGTTATAAGCATTCCGTTACGCTTGACTTATCAAAGTGCAAGGGGTGTACAAACTGCATTAAAAGATGTCCCACAGAGGCTATTCGCGTGCGAGACGGACACGCAATAATAAAAGAAGACAGATGTATAGACTGCGGAGAATGTATAAGAGTTTGTCCGTATCAAGCAAAGAAAGCTATATTTGATAAATTTGAAGATTTTGCAAATTATAAGTATAAAATAGCTCTTCCTGCTCCCGCTTTGTATGGGCAGTTTGATGATATCGACGATAATAATATCGATGAGATACTTACAGCTCTTCTTGAATGCGGATTTGACGCTATATTTGAGGTGTCAAGAGCCGCAGAGCTTGTTACCGAATATACAAGACGTTATATGAAGCAAGAGGGACTTCATAAGCCTGTTATAAGCTCGGCTTGTCCCGCAATAGTAAGACTTATCGCACAAAGATTCCCGTATCTTACGGAAAATCTGCTTCCGCTTATGCCGCCTATCGAGTATGCGGCAAGACTTGCAAGAAAAGAGGCGCTTGAAACCCATCCCGAACTTACAAACGATGATATCTGCGTATTGTTTTTATCGCCGTGTCCCGCAAAGATAAGCTATGTCAAAAATCCTTTGGGGGTTTCCGAAAGTGCTGTTACAGGAGCTTTGGCAATAAATGATTTCTATTTCAAGATAAGAGCTAAACGCAAGGAGATATCGGAATCTAAATCAATATTTAATACAGGAATAATCGGTCTGAACTGGGCAGGTTCGGGCGGAGAAGCAACGTCGTTGCGTTTTGACCGATATCTTGCGGCAGACGGGATAGAGAATTGTATAAATGTTCTTGACGAGATCGAAAACGGTACTATACATACACTTGATTTTGTTGAACTTAATGCTTGTACAGGCGGTTGCGTCGGTGGAACGCTGAACGTAGAGAACCCCTTTATCGCTAAAGCGCGTCTTCGTTCCTTGAGAAAACATTTGCCGGTGTCAAGAAATCATCCTGCTTCTTCTGATCTAGTTCCGGAAGAATTGTACCTTGATGATTTTGACAGTATTCTCGGTAATGTAGGAAATTTTGCTTTGTCAGAAGACAGAATGACTGCTATTTCAAAAATGTCAGCGGTCGAGGAGATTTATAAAGTCCTTCCGCATCTTGATTGCGGATCTTGCGGAGCTCCAAATTGCCATGCTCTCGCAGAAGATATAATCAAGGGAGAAGCTGAAAAAGGGGACTGCCTTATAAAACTCAGAGATACTTTGGATAAGTAATTTGGAGGTGCTATCTTGACTGTAAAAGAACTTGTGTCTGCGTTGGATTTAAAAGTTATATGTATGCCTGACGGTGACAGAGAGATTACAGGCGGATACGCAGGTGATCTTCTCAGCTGGGTAATGGGAAGAGCTAAAGCGGGTGACGCATGGGTGACTATAATGTCAAACGTAAATATCGTTGCTGTCGCAACGCTTGCAGATCCTGCGTGTATAGTGCTTTCCGAAGGAGTATCGGCTGACGACGGAGTGATTGAAAAAGCTCAGTCGGTTGGCGTAAATATACTTTCAAGTAATGAGGATACCTTTGCGGTCTCCGCAAAAATTTCAAAATTGATATGAATTCATATTATTATGATCTTCATATACACTCATGCCTCTCACCGTGTTCGGATGATGACATGACCCCGAATAATATAGCGGGAATGGCGGCTCTCAAGGGATTGCAAATAGTTGCTCTTACCGATCATAATTCCTGTAAAAACTGTCCTGCCTTTTTTGAGGCGTGTAAAAGGCAGGGAATTATTGCGATAGCCGGCATGGAATTGTCTACCACAGAGGATATACATATCGTATGCCTTTTCGAAGAGCTTGAACAAGCAATGGCGTTTGATGCGGCCGTGAGCGAACATTTGTTGAATATAAAAAACCGCCCGGAAATATTTGGGAATCAATTTATTCTTGACGGTGAGGACGAGCAGATAGGAAGCGAAGAAAAGCTTCTTATATCTCCAACGGCGTTGCCGATAGCCGATGCAATAGAGCTTGCAAGAAAGTACGGTGCGCACGTTCATCCGGCGCATATAGACAGAGAATCAAATGGAATAATTGCTATTCTCGGTGATATTCCGTCGGAGTACGGCTTTGATTGTTTAGAATTTAACGATTCTGGCAATATAGAGCAAATAGCCAAACGATATCCGCATCTTGCGAATGCGAAGCGTATAATTTCATCGGATGCGCATCATTTGTGGGATATAAGCGAGGCAGAAAATTTCGTGAAGCTTGATGACGAGCCGTATAGCTCGGCATTGGTTCGCAAAAAGCTTTTTGAGTACCTGAAGGGTACAAACTGATCAAAGTATTTATTTAATTAAAAATAAATAAAAATAAAAACGGAGGAATTTTTCGTCATGAAAAAAAATTTGACCACAGTAATGTTCCGCGGAACAAAGGCTCAAGAAGAGCAGCTTATCGCTGTCATTGAGAAATATCGCGGAATAGAAGGTGCATTGATGCCTGTACTGCAGGAGGCGCAGGGGATCTACGGATATCTGCCTGTTGAGGTTCAGAAGATCATTGCATTGAGAATGGGCATTTCCCTTGAAGAAGTATTCGGAGTAGCAACCTTCTACTCTCAGTTCGTACTTAACCCCAAGGGAGAGGTGTCTATAGCTGTTTGCTTGGGTACGGCTTGCTACGTTAAGGGTAGCGGAGATCTTTTGGATAAGATCACTCAGGTTCTTGGACTTCCCGCAGGTTCTACAACACCTGACGGTAAGTATTCTCTTGAAGCAACAAGATGCATCGGTGCTTGCGGACTTGCTCCCGTTCTCACTATCAACAATGAGGTTTACGGTAAGCTTAAGGTAAGCGATATCGAAGGTATACTCGAAAAGTATAAATAATAATGAAAGAACTGTCACTTAATATTCTTGATGTAGCGAAGAATTCTGTCGTAGCGGGAGCGGAGAACGTAATAATTTCTTTGGTTACCGATGCGGACGGAATGCTTACGCTTATCATAAAGGACGATGGCTGCGGTATGACGGAGGAGACAATCAAAAACGTGACCGATCCGTTCTATACTACGCGAACAACAAGAAAGGTAGGCATGGGACTTCCTTTGCTTAAGCTTGCGGCAGAGCAGACAGGCGGATATCTTAAGCTCGAATCATCAAAGGCTGAAAACGATCACGGTACTACGGTAACGGCTGTGTTTGATACTAAAAGTATCGATTTTATGCCAATCGGCGACATAGTATCTACCGTATGTATACTTATCGCGGGAAGCCCCGAGATAGATTTTGATTTTTCGGATATTACGAAAGACCGTCAAGTAAGTTTGCAAACTAAAGAGCTAAGGGCTGTTCTCGGCGAGGATATCTCTCTTGCAGAACCTGAGATCCAAGTGTGGATATCGGAATATTTGAGTGAGCAGTATGCTCAACATTAAAAATAAAATAATCATAATATAAACGGAGGAAAAAATCATGAAATCTTTGGCAGAACTTGCTGCGATCAGAGACAAAATGAAGGACAAAGTTGTTATCCGCGAAGGCGAAGGCGCTATCAGAGTAGTTGTCGGAATGGCAACCTGCGGAATAGCTGCCGGAGCAAGACCCGTTCTTAACACCTTTGTTGATCAGGTGGCTAAGGCAGGACTTTCCGAAAAGGTAACCGTATCCCAGACAGGATGTATCGGCGTATGCCAGTACGAGCCCGTAGTGGAGATCTTCGAGGACGGCAAGGAAAAGGTAACTTACGTAAAGCTTGACGCTGATAAGGCGGCAGAAATCGTTGAAAAGCATCTTAAGGGCGGAAAGATCGTAGAGGAATATACGATCGGCGCTTACAGCAAATGATTTGACTTAACGAAAGGAAAAGAAATATGATTAGAACACATGTTTTGATTTGCGGCGGTACGGGTTGTTCTTCTTCGAATAGTATGAAGATTCAGGAAGCAATGAATAAAGAACTTGTCGCTCGCGGACTTGAAAACGAGGTCAAGGTCGTACTTACGGGATGCTTTGGTCTTTGCGCTCTCGGTCCTATTATGATAGTATATCCCGAGGGAACTTTCTATAGCCAGGTTAAGCCTGAGGACGCGGCAGAGATCGTTGAAGAGCACTTCTTGAAGGGTCGTCCTGTTGAAAGACTTGTTTATCACGAAGTTAACGATAAGGACGTTCATCACGCAACGTCTCTTTCCGAGACCGCTTTCTATAAGAAGCAGAAGAGAGTTGCTCTTCGTAACTGCGGTGTTATCGACCCCGAAAATATCGATGAGTACATAGCTATGGACGGTTATCAGGCTCTCGGTAAGGTTCTTACCGAAATGACTCCTGATGAGGTCATTCAGACTGTTCTTGACTCCGGTCTTCGCGGACGCGGAGGCGGCGGATTCCCCACAGGTCTTAAGTGGAAGTTCGCTTCGGGTAACAGAGGAAATGTTAAGAAGTATGTTGCTTGTAACGCGGACGAGGGTGACCCCGGTGCGTTCATGGACCGTTCTATCCTTGAGGGTGACCCCCATGCTCTTATCGAGGCAATGGCTATCGCAGGTTACGCTATCGGTGATGACGAAGGTTACGTATATGTTCGTGCAGAGTACACGATCGCTATCCACCGCCTTGAGATCGATATCAAGCAGGCTCGTGAATACGGACTTCTTGGTAAGGACA
>JAZNEM010000125.1:0-39824 GCA_045588595.1 Eubacteriales bacterium | reverse complement strand
GCCTGACGGCTTCAGTGATATTTTATTCGCCCCTTTAACTTGCAAAGCAAATATCACTCGGCGAAAGCCGAATATCACTGCGAAGCAATAGATCTCGCCGCAGGCGAATAAAACTGCGAGACTTCCTTATGAGAAGTCTCGTATTTGACATCTGTTTTTTTGTACTTTATTTACTTTGAAAGCCCTTCGATATATCTGCAAGCGGCAAGAGCTGCGACTGCGCCGTCCGCGGTTGCGGTGGTGACCTGACGTATCTCTTTGGTACGGCAATCTCCCGCAACAAAAATACCGGCAGTTTTTGTAAGGCAGTTTTCGCTCGCAACTATATATCCGTTTTGGTTAATAGGTGCTACATCGGCAAAAGGCTCATTTTCGGGTTGCTGACCGATAGCAACGAATACGCCGTCAACAGCAAGTGTGGTCTCATATCCGCTTTCGGTATTTTTAAGAGCAAGAGCCTCAAGTTTTTTATCACCGATAAGTCCGCAAACAACGGTATTGTAAATAACGTTAACGTTACTTTTTTCAGCAACGGCAGCGATCAATTTGCCCTCGCCAGTAAGCTTGGAAAGATTCTGTATGACCGTAACGCTTTCACAAATATCACTGAGCATTACCGCCTCTTGAAGCGCGGTATTTCCTCCGCCAACGATAGCAACGCGTTGACCGCTATAAAATGCTCCGTCACAGACTGCACAATAAGAAACGCCCTCACCGATAAGCTCTTCTTCATTCGGCAGACCCAGATGTCTGTGCTTCGAGCCTGCGGCAATAATAACGCTCTTGCCCTCAAACTCTCCCGAATCACATATAACTATCTTTTTCTCACCGTTATCAACGATACGGGTAGCCTCTGCAAGCTCAATATCCGCACCGTGCGTAATAACCTGATCCACAAGCATTTGAGCAAGGTCGTTTCCGCTTACCTGCATCAAGGTAGGATAATTTTCGACCTTTGGAGAAAAGGTTATCTGACCGCCAAAAGTCTCCTTTTCAAGAACGAGTACCTTTTTGTCAGCTCTCAATGCGTAAAGCGCAGCGGTAAGTCCGGCAGGACCCGCACCGATTATAATAATATCGTACATAAGCATATTCCTTTTATAAAGTTACATTAACAATATCCGAAGCGTTACCGCTTCGGATATTGTTTTAATATCAGTTTTGTTCAATAAACTTGCGAATATTCGAAACGTTGTCGATCTTGTCAACAAGAACACCGTTTCTCTTTATTACAAGAACAGGAGCTTTCTTGATACCGAGTTCAGCTACCTGCTTGGGATCATCTTCAGCATATACCTTTTCAAAGGCAATCCCCGCGTCATTCAAAAACTTTTCTGCTATTTTGCAGTTAGGACAGGTCTTGGTTGCGAAAAGGATAAGCTCGTCACCGCAAGCAACGTCACATGCAGCTGTTTCCTTTGCCTCTGTTGCAGGTGCGCTATCAAAGTTACGCTTTGCCATAGAAGAGGGAATATCATAAAGCTTACGCTCCTTATATTCCTGCGACTTACCGTCATTCCAGTTCTGAACGGGGCGGTAGTAACCTGTAATACGGCTGTAGACTTCTGTCTTTTCTCCGCAGTGAGGACAGGTATACTTTTCACCTGCAAGATATCCGTGAGTCTTACATACGGAATACGTAGGTGACAAGGTGTAATAAGGAAGCTTATAGTTTTCTGCGATCTTGCGTACCAAGGTTGCAGCTGCCATCCAATCGGGAAGCTTTTCACCGAGGAATGCGTGGAATACAGTACCCGAGGTATAAAGGGTCTGGAGCTCGTCCTGAATGTCAAGAGCCTCAAAAATATCCGCGGTGTATCCGACGGGAAGGTGAGAAGAGTTGGTATAGTAAGGAGTCTCGCCCTTTTCGGAAGCGGTAATAATTTCGGGGAATCTCTTAACGTCGTGCTTAGCAAGACGGTAGGACGTAGATTCAGCGGGAGTTGCCTCAAGGTTATAAAGGTCACCGTACTTTTCCTGATAATCGGAAAGTCTGTCACGCATATGATTCAAAACGTTCTTGGTGAACTCCTGTGCCTCTTCGGTAGTAAGATCCTTCTTTATCCACTTAGCGTTAAGGCAAGCCTCGTTCATACCTACAAGACCGATAGTAGAGAAGTGGTTGTTGAACGTTCCGAGGTATCTCTTGGTGTAAGGATACAAGCCCTCGTCAAGGAGCTTTGAGATTACGTTTCTCTTGATCTTAAGTGAACGAGCCGCAATATCCATCTTGTGATCAAGACGCGCATAGAAGTCAGCCTCGTCTTCAGCAAGGTAAGCAATACGAGGCATGTTGATAGTAACAACACCGACAGAACCGGTGCTTTCTCCGCTTCCGAAGAATCCGCCGGACTTCTTGCGAAGCTCACGAAGGTCAAGACGCAAACGGCAACACATACTTCTTACGTCGCTGGGTTCCATATCACTGTTGATATAGTTAGAGAAGTAAGGTGTTCCGTACTTCGAGGTCATTTCAAACAAGAGTCTGTTGTTTTCGGTATCGGACCAGTCAAAGTTAGAGGTAATGGAATAGGTAGGAATAGGATACTGGAAGCCTCTTCCGTTAGCGTCACCCTCGATCATCGTCTCGATGAACGCCTTGTTGAACATATCCATTTCTTTCTTACAATCCTTATACTTGAAGTCCATTTCCTTACCGCCAACGATAGCGTTGAGCTCAGCAAGGTCAGCGGGAACTGTCCAGTCAAGAGTAATGTTAGAGAAGGGAGCTTGAGTTCCCCAACGTGAAGGTGTATTTACACCGAAAATAAAGGATTCGATGCACTTCTTGACCTGATCGTAGGTAAGATTGTCAACCTTGACGAAAGGAGCAAGGTAAGTGTCAAAGGACGAGAACGCCTGTGCGCCTGCCCACTCGTTCTGCATGATTCCAAGGAAGTTTACCATCTGATTACAAAGAGTTGCAAGGTGGCTTGCGGGAGCAGATGTTATCTTACCCGTAACACCGCCAAGACCTTCTTGAATGAGCTGCTTGAGAGACCAACCGGCGCAGTAACCCGTAAGCATGGACAAGTCATGGATATGAAGGTCAGCGTTTCTGTGAGCGTTAGCGATCTCTTCATCATATATTTCGGACAACCAATAGTTAGCGGTGATAGCACCCGAGTTGCTGAGGATAAGTCCTCCTACCGAATACGTAACGGTAGAGTTTTCCTTAACACGCCAGTCGATGTTTTTAACATAGCTGTCAACTATCTCCTTATAGTCAAGGATGGTAGATTCCATGTTACGCATTTTTTCTCTCTGCTTACGGTAGAGAATATACGCTTTCACAACGTCTGCATATCCTGCCTGAACGAGCACGGACTCAACGCTGTCCTGAATATCCTCGACAGCGATAAGGCCCTCTTTTACCTTGGGCTCAAAATCTGCGGTTACCTTAAGAGTAAGAAAATCGATAATTGTGGGGTGATACTGTTTTTCCTGTGCTTCAAATGCAAGTCTTATTGCATGAGAGATCTTTTCGAGGTCAAAGTCAATTACTTTGCCGTTTCTTTTTAAAACCTGATACATTTTTTCTCCTTTTCTTAAATTGTTTTATGTGATATAGCATTAATATTATACCCCAAACATAACCAAATGTCAATTGTGAGATTCTACAATATATCGGGTCGAAACTTGTCGCAAATCACTATATCTTGTATAAAGTCACCCCCACAAACACAATTTGTGGGGGTGTAGGTCATGTTTCTATTCCACGGAGCGCGGCGTTCGGCACGTATTCGCGGGCAATCTTTGCGAAGCTCTCCATTTCTTCAGCACTATATGCCGAAAACGTTCCGCCAATAACGTCTCCCGAATCTATAAAGCCCTGCAAAAAGTATCCGTTAGCACTCTTTATGCGTTCTGCCATCTTTCTGATATCGTCCGCCTCATGTAGTTCTTTAACGACTGTTGTGCGAAATTCATAAGGTATTCCGCAATTCATTATAAGATCGATGCTTTTATCTATATTTTGTGGTACATCGTCAAGACCGCAGGTCATAGCGTATTTATCAAATGAATTTTTTATATCCATCGCTATATAATCTACAAGACCCATCGATATTATTTTTTCCAATACTTCAGCCTTTGATCCGTTCGTATCAAGCTTAATGAGGAGTCCGAGGACTTTTATTTTTTCAAGAAATGGAATTATATCCGTTTGTAACAGAGGCTCTCCTCCCGTTACGCATACTCCGTCAAGAATACCTTTTCGCTTGCTTAAATATGAAAGCACCTCTTGCTCCGAAATATCTGGAGCGTTATCAAGCTTTGTAACAAGAGACGCATTATGACAGAACGGGCAACGGAAATTACATCCTCCCGTAAAAATAGTACAAGCGACCTTTCCGGGAAAGTCGAGCAGAGTAGTTTTTTGCAAACCTTTTATTAACATAAATAAAAACCTTTCAAAAGATATACTTGATTTTTTAATAATTTTGTGGTAAAATAAATTTACATACTTGTTTTGTTGGAGTAATTTAAAATATGAATATTGGACAAAAAATAAAAAAATTGCGTAATGCAAAGCTAATGACGCAATCCGAGCTTGCGGGAACTGAAATAACGCGAAATATGTTAAGCCGAATAGAAAACGGTGCTGCGCTTCCGTCTCTTGGAACGATCCTTTATATTGCCGCTCGCTTGAACGTTTCACCGGGATTTCTGCTCGCAGAAGGCAACGACGAGGAAGTATACCTTAAATATAGCGAGATAATGAATATAAAAAAGGCATACATGACAGAGGACTACCGAATTTGCCGAGATATGTGTCAGCATACAGAAAGCCACGGTGACGATGAGATAATGCTTATCCTTGCCGAGTGTAACCTCGAGATCGCCATAGAGGAATTCAATTCTGGTAAGCTCAGGAATGCTTGTAATTATTTCGATGAGGCTATCGACGCGTGCGCGATGACTATTTATCACACCGAGCATATTCTTGCAAAAGCGGGAGCATATTTCAAATATATGAGAATGATATCCGCAACGCTTTCTTCGAACACTGTCGATGAGGAAGAACTGAACGTATATCCCGCAATGACAGACGAATTTTGCAGATATACGCTTCTTTTCGAAAAAAATGCGCGGGAAGGCTCTGTTGACAGATCATCTCTTGAACTTAACAGTGAAAAGCCGTATTTCTCACATATTGAAGCTCGCAACAGTATGAAGATCGGTGATTTCTCATCAGCTTATAACGCATTACATAAAATATTAATAGATCAAGAGATAATTCCCGAGCCTATGCTTTATTTCGTTTTCTGCGATCTTGAGATATGCTGCCGTGAGATAGGCGATTTTAAAGGCGCATACGAGTATTCAAATAATAAAATGTCTCTTATTCAAAATATGTTGACGTAAATTTAAATATCTACCGCTTTGTTATTTAACAGAGCGGTTTCTTTTTTGTTTATGTTCGAAAACAAAAACCAAAGAATAGTATAGAAGATAACTCCGTTAAGCAGGTCTGAAGCGTAATACGCAATCATTATTAAAGCTTCCGCCAAGCTTTCAGGAGCACCGTAATACAAATCCGAAACAATACGTGTACCTATCTTTATTCCCGATATCATTATAGCCAATTTGAGCGAACACATCTGAAAGGGATTATTTTTGCTGAACACATTTGTAAACGGAAGAAATTTGGGAATATCCAAGCCCGCATCTTTATAATTATTTATAAAACGTCTGCTTTTACGCACTTCGTATATAACTACGGCAATAACTATACAAAGTTGTACAACGTCAAAGATATAATATAATACAAGCGATAAAATATCGTCGCTGCCTATATATTGCACTTGAACAAATTGAAGTAAAAGTGTGAGAGCTCTTCTTAACAAAGACAATATAAGATATAAAACAGGGAATAGCCACGCTTTTTTGATTGATATTCGGAAAAATGCGTAAACAATACAAAAATACGCACCCGCAAATATCGCAACGTCAATAAGCTCAAGCAAAAGTCGCATTACAAAAGGAAGCCAACCGCCTATAAATAAAACGTTAGTTGATGCTTGCGTATAAAGCCACGCCAAAGCAGTATATATAACGTACATACATAAGCAAACAACGATCATAAAGTAAACAAGATATTTTTTTATATCATTTTTCGTTTCGTTTGAATAATGTAGCATAAATCCCCCGATAGAGTCTGTTTTCTAAATTACTATTACATTGTATCACAATAAGAAAAGAATTTGGTTATTTATTTGTAAATATTTTATGTTTTGATCATTATTTTTTTATCTTTATCATATTTTTAGATCAGAACAAAAAAAGATAAACAAAAAGGATAACTATATTTATGAACACACAAAAAAACATTTTAGAATTAAAAACACCGCTTGACCACGCAAAAATGATGCGTTATATCAACGTTCTTTCCGAAAGATATCCGTTTTTATCTGTAACAGGGCTCGGAGAGAGTATTCTTGGAAGAAGCATTCCTTTAATAACGCTTGGAGAGGGAAAAAAGTCCCTTGTTTACGTGGGTTCACATCATGGAATGGAATGGATAACATCGGTCATATTATTGCGTTTTATCAACGAATTTTGTGAGCTTTATTCGAGAGGGAACAAGGTATACGATTATTCGTTAAATTATCTGTTTTCAACCAGAAGCATACATATTGTTCCAATGCTTAATCCCGACGGTGTAGACTATCAGATAAACGGTGTAAGTGAAGATAACGTTTTACGTGAACGCTTGATATCAATGAATAACGGAAGTCTTGATTTTTCAAGCTGGCAAGCAAACGCGCGCGGAGTTGACCTTAATAGAAACTATAACAGTAGATACGCGGAATATAAGCATCTTGAGGGAGAAATGGGTATCATTGGCGGTTCTTCGGTTCGTTTCAGCGGAGAAATGCCCGAAAGCGAGCCTGAAGTTGGAGCTCTTTGCAATTTTTTGAGATTCAACAGAAATATTCGAACTGTACTTACCCTTCATTCACAAGGTGAAGAAATATACTATACAAGCGGTGAAAAGACAGCCCCTCGCTCGCGTGCTATAGGTGAACGGCTCGCAAAAATGTCGGGATATTCACTGTGTTTACCTGAAGAAAACTCATCGTACTGTGGACTTACCGATTGGTGTATCGAGGAATTAAACATTCCATCGTTTACGATAGAATGCGGAAAAGGTAAGAATCCGCTGCCGTTAAGCGACTGCTTTTTGATATATGCAAAAATGCGAGAGCTTTTATTCTGTACACCAACACTTATATAAATAAAAAATATTCGCGGAGAGCAGTCTCCGCGAATATTTTTTATTGACTAAATCGCAAAAAACTGTTATAATTTTTTTGAGTGATATTTTGCTTGGAGAGATTTTATGAAAAGAAAAATTTTAATCAATGACCGTGAACTTATCTACGAATTTTTACGCAAGAATATAAAAAATATAAACTTGAGGATACGAAATGACGGAAGTGTTTTGGTTTCCGCACCACAAACGGTCTCTTCTCAAACGGTCGAAAAATTCATAAATTCTCGTTCAAAATGGATATTTAAACATCTTGACCGATTAAATAAATCTTTAAAAGAGAACACATTTGAATTGAAAAACGGAGCTCTTATACCTGTATTTGATAAAAAATACGTTTTAACAGTAAAAATCGGTAAAGGGAAATCTTGTTATATAGAAAATGATAAATTTACAGTCTCTTTGCCCGATCCAAGCAATACTAAAATGATTCAAAATTTACTTATATCGTTTCTGGAAGATACGTTAAAAGAAAGACTTGAACTAATGTGCTCAAATATATATGAAAAGGATTTCAGACAGCTTAACGTTTCATATCCCGAAATATATATTCGAAAAATGAGATCGCGTTGGGGAAGCTGTCATTCTCAAAACAATAAGATAATATTTAATAAACAACTTATCTTTTTACCGACAAAATGCGTAGAATATATTATTTATCATGAATTTACTCATTTTATCCACCCAAATCATTCCAAGGAATTTTATCAAACGCTAAATAGCTTTTTACCCGATCTTTATGAGCGAAAAAGCGAATTAAAAAAGCACAATAGTGTCATAAACATTGCTTTTTTAGAATAAATTTACCGAAATATGAAAAAAAGTAAAAATAACTGTTTACAAAACGATAAAAATGTAGTAAAATATATATGTTATTTAAATATATAAATCTTAATTGAAAGGTATCTGATATTTATGCAGAATTTAACGCCCAAGTATAAACGTGTTCTTCTGAAACTTTCGGGAGAAGCATTGGCTGCCGATTGTGACGGTATCCTTAATTTCGATTTTATTTCATCTGTTGCAGAAGTTCTGAAAAAATGCGTAGAGCAAGGAGTTCAGATCGGTATTATCGTTGGCGCGGGAAATATTTGGCGCGGCAGACAGGGTGGAAGTATGAACCGAGTTCGTGCAGACAGTATGGGCATGCTTGCAACCACAATAAACTCTATTGCTCTTCAGGATACCTTCATACAGTGCGGTCTAAAAGTAAAGGTCATGACCGCAATAAGCATGGAGCCTTTTGCAGAACGCTTTTCAGCACCCAAAGCTATTGAAGCCATGGAAAACGGTAATATAGTTATATTCGGTGGCGGTCTTGGTTCACCATATTTTTCAACCGATACTGCAGCTGCGCTTCGCGCTGCAGAAATTGAATCCGATGCGCTTCTTATGGCTAAAAACATAGATGGCGTTTATAGTGCAGATCCCAAGCTTGATCCTTCTGCGGTTCGATACGACGAGATCACGTATAAAGAAGTCATTTCTAAAGAATTGAAGGCACTTGACCTCAGCGCCGCGACTTTCTGTATGGAAAACGACATAACCGTTTATGCGTTCGGTCTCAAAGACCCTATGAATATATACCGTGCTGTCATGGGTGAGAAGATAGGCACGGAATTACACAAATAAAAAATATATAAAATTACATATACTACGGAGGAAACATAATATGAAACTCAATACCAAGGATTTTGAAACAAAAATGCAAAAGGCTATCGCCGCTTATGAGGAAAATCTTTCCGTCATTCGCGCAGGTCAGGCTAATACTGCTGTTTTGGCAAAGGTAAACTTTGAATATTGGGGATCTCCCACACCTATAAGCTCTATGGCTGATATCCGTGTTGCAGACTCCAAAACAGTAACTATAACTCCTTATGATGCAACCACTCTTCGTGAGATGGAAAAGGCGATCCTTGCGTCTGATATCGGTATTACACCCAGCAACGACGGTAAAATGATCCGCCTCGTATTTCCTCAACCGACCGAGGAGCGTCGCCGTGAGCTTGTAAAGCAGGTACAGAAATTCGGAGAGGAGTGCAAGGTCGCTATCCGTAATATCAGAAGAGATGCAAACGACCTTTGCAAGAAAATGAAAAAAGACGGTGAAATGACCGAGGATGAACAGAAAGCATCTGAAAAATCGGTACAGGATCTTACAGATAAGTACATCAAAGAAGTAGATGCGGTTACTTCAAAGAAAGAGAAAGATATCATGCAGATCTAATCTTGTTTTTTACAATAAGGGCGGGTTTTTATGCCCGTCCTCATTTTTCATAATTGGAGTATTGGTATGGAAGAAACGAAATATCAACAAGCTATAGACGAGTGCCCGATAAAGCATATCGCTTTTATTATGGACGGAAACGGAAGATGGGCTAAAAAGAGAATGATGCCGCGTGAATTCGGTCACAAATCGGGTGCAAACGTTTTTCGCAAGATAATGAAACACTGTTGTGAGAGAGGCATCAAGGCATCTACCTATTACGTCTTTTCAACTGAAAACTGGAAGCGTCCGAAAAAAGAAGTAGATGCTATTCTTGAGCTTCTCGACCAATATCTTGAAGAATGTATAAAGGAATTAACGGACAATAACGTCAGATTTATTTTTATTGGTAACAAAAACGTTTTTTCGGATAAGCTTCGCATAAAAATGGAGCATATCGAACGTATATCCCGCAATAATATATTTATAGTAAATCTCGCGCTCAATTACGGTGGGCGCGACGAGTTGGTTTACGCATATAACAAGCTCTTGGCTAAAGGCAGCGCAAATATTACCGAGCAAGATATTTCTTCCGAGTTATATACAAAGGATTCGCCCGAGCTTGATCTTATAATCCGCACAGGCGGAGATATTCGTATTTCAAATTTTCTATTGTGGCAAGCTGCTTACGCGGAGCTCTACTTTACTGACATACTTTGGCCCGATCTTACGGCTAAAGACGTAGATGAAGCCATAGATAATTTTCTCAACAGAAAACGTCGCTTCGGTGGTGTAATAGATTCTCAGGGGGCAAAATAATCATGTTAAAACGTATTATTACAAGCATAGTTGCTGTTATCATACTTTTACCTTTTCTTATTTTTTCCGATACGTTCTTTTTTTCAATAGGAATTGCTGCCATTACTCTTATAAGCACATATGAAATGGCAAAGTGTATGGGGATCGGCAAAAAACTCTATATAACAATACCGATATACATATTTGCTATCACAGCGCCTTTTCTTATTCGATATGTATTTGATTTCATTCAATTTGCAATGGTATCGTTTGTTTTTGCTATAATATATCTTTTATATTTGTTTATAGTTATCATTACCTCTCATGGCAAATCAACGTTTAATGAAACTCTTGCATTTTATGCCGTTGAAACGTACATACTTATTGCTTTTAATTCTATTGTTTATATACGTGATTTTGATGAGAGCGGAAAATACCTTTATTTGCTTATATTTATAGGTGCTTGGATAACCGATATTTTTGCATATTTTACAGGGTTCTTTTTCGGAAAGCATAAGCTTATTGAGGACGTAAGCCCTAAAAAGACTATCGAAGGAAGTATTGGCGGAATATTTTTCTGTTCGCTTTGCTACGTTATTTTCGGCATAATAGTAGGACATTTTTTCAACAGAGAAGTAAATCTTATAATGCTTGGAATAAGCGGAATTTTAATCTCGGTCATCTCTCAAATAGGCGACCTTATTATGTCTGTAATAAAGCGTCACTATAAAATAAAAGACTATGGAAAGATCTTTCCGGGTCACGGCGGTATGCTTGACAGATTCGACTCCATACTTGCAGTTTCAATAGGGCTTGCTTGTATCTGTGTTTTCGTAAGGCTTACGGGAATACAGTTAATGTAAAACAACGTTACATACACTCTCTCAAAGGAAAAACAATGAAAGAATTAAAAAAGAATATAGCTGTGCTCGGTTCTACAGGCTCAGTAGGAGAGCAGGCGCTTGATGTCGCTGATAAATTCTCATTAAACGTAAGTGCTATAAGTGCAAATTCAAATTATAAGCGCGCTGAGGAGCAAGCACGAAAGTTCAACGTAAAAGCGGTTGCTATGGCAGACGAAAAAGCCGCGCTTGAATTAAAAACTCGACTTTCTGATACTAATATAAAAATATATTCTGGAGCTGACGGCATTTGCGAGATGATACGCTCCGAAAAAAGAGACGTGGTCCTCAATTCAATTCTCGGCGAAGCGGGACTTTTGCCGACTCTCTCTGCTATAGATTCAGGTGCGAGGTTGGCACTGGCGAACAAGGAATCGCTTGTTGTTGCGGGAGATATCGTTACCGCAAAAGCAAAAGAAAAAGGTGTTGAGATTCTTCCCGTCGACAGTGAGCATTGCGCTATTTTCCAATGTCTTAAAGCAGGGAAGAATGAAGAAGTAAAAAGGCTGTGGCTTACGGCCTCGGGCGGACCTTTTTTCGATTGTTCAAAAGACCGTTTTCGCAGTATTACGCGCGAGGAAGCTCTTGCCCACCCAACTTGGAAAATGGGCGCAAAGATCACTATAGATTCCGCAACGCTTATGAACAAAGGCTTTGAAGTTATCGAGGCGGCACATCTTTTTGGCGTTGCCCCATCGAAGATAAACGTTGTTGTACATCGTGAAAGTATAATTCATTCTATGGTGGAATATATTGATAATAGTATTATCGCGCAGTTATCCGTACCCGATATGAGACTCTGCGCTCAATATGCTATAACGTATCCGCAAAGGACAACGGCAGCTATAAATGAACTTGATTTTTATACGCTCTCAAATCTTAGCTTTGCGCGTCCCGATATGGAAACTTTTGCTCTTCTCAAATACGCTTTTGTTTGTATTGAAAAGGGCGGTGCTTTACCTGCCGTTTTGAACGCGGCAAATGAAGTAGCGGTAAAAGCATTTCTTAACGGTAAAATACCGTTTTACAAGATAACAGAAGGTGTATGCCGTGTAGTTGATGATATGAGCTATGCATCAAACGCGCATACTCTTGAGGAAATTTTAAATTGCGACCGTGAAGCAAGGGAAAAGGCTATAAACTATATTTCTGTATAAGCCTTACCATTGACAGCCGTGTTAATAAATCTTAAGGAGATACGGTTATGTGGATATTATATATTCTGCTCATGCTCCTTGTTTTTGGAGTCATGATATTCATACATGAATTCGGACATTTCATTACCGCGAGGATCTGCGGTGTTTCTGTAAAAGAATTTGCTATCGGAATGGGTCCTACGCTCTTCTCGTGGAGATCAAAAAAGTACGAAACAAAATACGGACTTCGTCTTTTGCCCATAGGCGGATTTGTCAGTATGGTCGGTGAGGACGAAGAATCCGATGATACCAACGCTTTTTGTAACAAGAAGATACCTCAACGAATGCTTATCGTCGTTGCCGGTGCGGTCATGAATCTTTTGCTTGGATTTATACTTATGGCAATTATTGTTTTTTCACAGGATGCGCTTCCGTCAAACGTGATAGCCGCATTTGATGAAAATGCTATATCCCAGCAGCAATTACAGTTAGGAGACGAAGTCATAAAGGTCGGGAACGCTCGCGTTCATACGGGCGAGGAACTTGTTTACGAGGTAATGAATAAGGGTTACGAGCCTATCGACCTTACCGTTATTCGCAATGAAGAAAAATTAGTTCTTAAAGGGGTCCAATTCGGCACTTTCAGTGAAAGCGGAGCAACTTTTGGCTCTTACGATTTTAAAGTAAAAGCCGAAAACAAAAACTTCGGTACGCTTGTAAAGCATACGTTTTTCAGATCGGTATCAACGGTAAAGATGGTGTACGATTCGCTGTTCGGACTGATTTCGGGACGATTCGGAATAGAAGCCGTATCTGGTCCTGTAGGAGTAGTTGAGGTGGTGGGAGACGCCGCAAAAATGGGATTTGGTAATCTAATATATATAGTTGCCGTACTCACTATAAATCTTGGCGTCTTCAATATGTTACCTTTTCCGGCACTTGACGGCGGACGTTTCCTTTTCTTGATAATCGAAGCAATACGTCGCAAGCCTATAAACAAAAACGTTGAATCTTATATTAATTTTGCAGGCATAGTTATATTATTTGCATTTATGATATTCATTACCTGCAAGGATATTCTGAAACTGATATTTAGGTAAAAATATGAATTATAATGAGATAAGAAGAAAAACAAGGGAAGTAAAGATCGGAAACATAGCGATAGGAGCAAACAATCCAGTAGCCATACAGTCTATGACTAATACTGATACGCACGATAAAGACGCTACCCTTGCTCAAATAAAAAGACTTGAAAAATTAGGCTGTGAGATAATCCGCATTACCGTTCCTGACCTTTCTGCTGCCGAAACAATACCTTTTTTGAAAGAAAACGGTGTTGTTATTCCAATAGTTGCAGATATTCATTTTGATTATCGAGTAGCTTTGCGATGCGCAGAGCTTGGTGTAGACAAGATAAGAATAAATCCAGGAAATATCGGTTGTGAGGAAAACGTAAAGGCCGTTTGTGATATCTGCAATCAAAAAAACATACCTATTCGAATAGGCGTAAACAGCGGTTCACTTGAGAAAGAAATATTAGCGCGCTATGGCGCACCTACACCCGAAGCACTTTGCGAAAGCGCCCTTTATCACGTATCATTACTTGAAAAATTCAACTTTTATAACACCGTTATTTCAATAAAGGCATCAAATCCATACAATATGATAAGAGCTAATCGTCTGCTTGCGCAAAAATGCGATTATCCGCTTCATCTCGGTGTTACGGAAGCAGGAAGCGTTGATATGGGTTCAATAAAGAGTGCAGTCGGAATAGGCTCACTTTTGTGTGACGGCATAGGAGATACTATAAGAGTATCTCTGACGGACAAGCCCGAAGAAGAGATAGATGCCGCAAAGAAGATATTCCGTGCGGTCGGAATGGAAGGACGAAGTGGTCTTGACATTGTAAGCTGTCCTACTTGCGGAAGAACAAAGATAGATCTGATATCACTCGTGCGTGAATTTGAAGAACATGCAAAAAGAGAGGGAATCATGGACATTCCGCTAAAAGTTGCTATTATGGGGTGCGTTGTAAACGGACCTGGGGAAGCTCGTGAAGCCGATATTGGAATCGCGGGCGGAAAAGGAGAGGCTGTTCTTATCCGTAAAGGCGAGATAGTTGGTAAGATCTCCGAGGAAGATATCGTTTCTACCCTTATAGAGCAAATAAAAAACATGTCAAATCAATAATCAAAAAGAACGGAAGGAGAATAAAATGGCAGACAAAAAATTAAAAGAATTATTAAATAAATATTTAGCGCCTTCCGAATTTGAAGACATACTTGATGACGGTATAGTTATTCGCTCAAGAATAGATAAGGAGAAACGTTTCTTAGAGGTTACCGCCGCATTCTCAAGGCTTATTTCAAAAAATACGCTTTATCGCCTTGAAGCTCAAGTTTCCGAAGTTTATAAGCTTAATAGCTTTAAAATATTGCCTCACTACCCGTCAGAGCTTTTTTCCTATTCTTACGTTCCCGAGATATTACTTGAATCAGAGCGTGTAGGAATTGTTGCAAAAGGTTTTTTTGCGGATTACACTTATGAATTAAACGGATCGACTCTTGACATACATATACCTTTTTCTAAAAACGGAGTTATGCTTCTTGAGGATGCGTCTACCCCGTCTGTAATAGAAAAGATAATTCAAAGTGAGTTTAATTTGAATATTCACGTTGCGTTGCATCATGATGATTCAAAATTCACGGGATATTCAGAATCAATGATACATAGACTTGAGGAGCTTGACAGACAAATAATCGCCGCTGAAAAGGATTATTCGGCAGCTATTTCACGACATGCAGATTCGCCTATCCCGCAAAAGCAACAGGAAGCTTCGTCGAACGAAGTTAAGCTTCCGCGTATTTCTTCTGTTTATGATACTAATGCAGTCGTTGATTACGGAGATAACGGAACTATAAAGATAGGGAACATCACCTTTGATATTTCCGCACCTCAATTCGTTATAGGCGTTGAGTTCGATATAAAGCCTATTCCTATATCTTCCGTAACTCGTCCTATGCGTAACATTACCTTCATCGGAGAGATATTCTCATTCACGAGTGAGGCTAACAGAACGGGTGATAAAATAAACGTTACATTCGGTCTTTACGACGGAAATGCATCTATATACGTAAAAAGCTATTCAATGCTTCCCGAGGAAGCGAGTGAGCTTTCGGGAGCGATAAAGAGCGGAATGTGTGTCGCTATCCGTGGATATACCAAGGGTGAGCGAAACGACGAAACAGAGCTTTATATGAGCTATTCAGACATTGCCGTTATTTCAAAGAAAGAACGTGTTGATACCGCAGAAAAGAAGCGAGTTGAACTTCATTTGCATACCAATATGTCGGCAATGGATGCCTTGATACCTCCCGACGTTGCGGTAAAAATGGCTAAAAAGTGGGGACATCCCGCAGTAGCTATCACCGACCACGGAAACGTTCAAGGATTTCCCGAGGCTATGATAGCATCGGAAAAATGTGATATGAAGGTCATTTACGGTATGGAAGCATATTTTGTAAATGATACTGCAAGTGCTGTATATGGAAATTATACGGGTAGCTTTTCTGATGAATTCATTGTATTTGATATAGAGACAACAGGACTTTCTCCCGTATCCTGCAAAATAACCGAAATAGGTGCTGTTAAAATAAAGGGCGGAGAGGTCATTGAAAGCTATAATACGTTCGTTAATCCCGAATGTCCTATACCCGACGAGATAGTTCAATTGACATCTATTACAAACGAAATGGTAGCGGAGGCGCGTACTATAAAAGACGTTCTTCCCGAATTTCTTGATTTTGTCGGTGACCGTATGCTTATCGCTCACAATGCTGATTTTGATACGAGCTTTATCCGAGTTGCAGCTAAAGCACTTGATATTCCTTTTACAAATGCGTATCTTGATACACTTGCTCTTTCAAGATACTTAAATCCCGACTTGAAGGGACACAAACTTGACCATCTTGCAAAGCATTATGAACTTGGAGATTTCCACCATCACCGTGCGTGCGACGATGCCGAAATACTTGCAAGAATATTCTTCTGTATGCTAAAGCAGCTTGGGGAATCGGACGTAAAGGATTTTGAAGACCTCGAAAAAGAAATGAGTGAAAAGACCGACCCAAAAAAATTAAAGCCTTTTCATCAGATAATTTTGGTTAAAAATCAAACGGGTCTTAAAAATCTATACAAGCTTATATCGACAAGTTACTTGGAGTACAACCACAGAAAAACTCCAAGAATACCTAAAACCGAGCTTGAAAAACATAGAGAGGGACTTATCATTGGCTCTGCTTGTGAAGCGGGAGAACTTTTCAAGGCTATCCTTGACGGCAAGTCTGAAAAAGAGATCGAAGATATCGTAAATTTCTACGACTATCTTGAAATTCAACCTATATGCAACAACCGCTTTCTCGTTGCCAGAGGAGACGTTGCAGACGACGAAGGTTTACGCGAACTCAATCGAAAGATAGTTGCTCTCGGAGAAAAATACAACAAGCCCGTTGTTGCAACCTGTGATGCGCATTTTTTGAACGAAGAGGATGAAATATATCGTAAGATACTGCTGGCGGGAATGAAATTCGATGATGCCGACAGAGATATTCATTTGTATTATCGTACAACGCAGGAAATGCTTGATGAATTTTCATATCTCGGAGAAGAAAAGGCTTACGAAGTCGTCGTTGAAAACACCAACATGATCAACGATATGATAGAAAGCGTTCGCCCTATTCCCAAGGGCTCTTATACGCCTAACATGGAGGGCGCGGAAGAAGAGCTCCAAGAAAAATGTTGGACACGCGCTAAATCAATGTATGGTGATCCCGTACCCGAACTTGTGGCTAACCGTCTTGAAAAAGAGCTTACCTCTATTATTAAAAACGGCTTTGCCGTGCTTTATATGATAGCGCAAAGGCTTGTGTGGTATAGTGAAAGCCAAGGATATCTCGTTGGCTCGCGAGGTTCGGTCGGTTCGTCTTTCGTAGCTACGATGGCGGGAATATCGGAAGTAAATCCCTTGCCCCCGCACTATTATTGTCCTGAGTGCCAATATTCTCAATTCTTTACTGACGGAAGTGTAGGTTCGGGGTTCGACTTGCCTGATGCCAACTGTCCTAAATGCGGACATAAGCTAAAAGCGGACGGTCACGATATACCTTTTGAGACTTTTCTTGGTTTCTACGGAGATAAATCCCCCGATATAGACCTTAACTTCTCGGGTGACGTTCAAGGACGCGTACACAAATATACAGAGGAGCTTTTCGGTTCTGAAAACGTTTTCCGTGCGGGAACGCTCGGAACGCTCGCGGACAAAACTGCTTTCGGATTTGTAGCAAAATACTTCGAATCCAAAGGCGTTAGTGTAGGACGTGCGGAAATAGACCGTATAATTCAAAACTGTGTCGGAGTTAAACGAACCACAGGCCAGCACCCAGGTGGAATTATAGTTGTTCCGCGTGAATATGAGGTCTACGATTTTACCCCCGTACAGCATCCCGCAGACGACCCGAATTCCGATATAGTTACCACTCACTTTGCTTTTTCGTATCTGCACGATACGATACTTAAGCTTGACGAGCTCGGACACGATATTCCGACCAAATATAAGTGGCTTGAAAAGTTTTCGGATACGAGCGTTATGGACGTTCCTATGAACGACCGTGACGTTTACGAGCTTTTCCTAAACACCAAGCCTCTCGGAGTATCTCCCGACGACATCGATGCGCCGATAGGTACTTTCGGACTTCCCGAATTTGGTACGAGATTTCTCCAGCAGGTTCTCGTTGACGCAAAGCCGAAAAACTTTGCCGACCTTTTGCAGATATCGGGACTTACTCACGGTACGGGAGTTTGGCTCGGAAACGCGGACGAGCTTATAAAATCGGGAATATGCGATATTTCCAAGGTTATCGGATGTCGTGATAATATTATGAATGACCTTATCCGTTACGGTGTAGAAAACGCGCTTTCCTTTAAGATAATGGAATCGGTGCGAAAGGGAAAGGGACTTACACCTGAATGGGAAGAGAATATGCGCGAGCATAACGTTCCCGAATGGTATATCGGTTCTTGCAAAAAGATAAAATACATGTTCCCTAAGGCTCATGCGGCGGCATACGTTATGTCCGCTATACGTCTTGGCTGGTATAAGGTACATATTCCGATAGCATTCTATTGCGCCATGTTCACGGTAGCTCCCGGCGGATTTGATGCCGAGATAGTTATAAAAGGACGCGCACATGTTACTTCGACTATAAAGGACATAGAAAAACGAGGAAAAGAAGCTTCTCCCAAGGAGCAAAGCTCTATTCCCACGCTTCAGCTTGCGAATGAATGTATGGCAAGAAAAATAAAGTTTTTACCCGTACATATCGAAAAATCAGACGCATACGCATTTTTGCCCGAAAACGGAGCGATAAGAATGCCTTTCTCGGCTCTCCCAGGACTTGGTGAAAACGCGGCTTTGAATATAATCGCGGCAAGAAACGAAGAACCGTTCTTCTCGATCGAGGACCTGCGTATCCGCGCAAAGCTTACGAAAAGCGTTATTGAGATACTTCGTAAAAACAGCGTTCTTGATAGCTTGAATGAAACAGACCAATTAACTCTATTTTAAAAAAATATCTCTTCATTTTTACAAAATGAAGAGATATTTTTTTATTTTGAAGAATATACGGTCATTCCTACACCAATATCCTTTATAAGAATATCCTTGGGCATTCGTGAAAATTTTGCAGTTACATAAAAATCCCCCACAGCTCCCGATATATTGAATATTTGAACACTGTAAACTACCCAAAACCATTCGTATGGAACAAACAAATTTATGATAGCAACCACTACTCCCCAAAAAACGACAGGGGCAAGAGCAATAAAAATATATGATCTTTTACCATAATAGTCATCACTACCCGCGAAAGCATATATTCCCGTAAATCCGTATTTTACTTTTTTGGTTCCGCATATTTTCATAGCAATTCCATGAACTATCTCGTGTAAAATAATATAAGCTATCCAAGCCAATATCATAACTCCAAAACGAATGCAATAAATGCCCAATCCTCTTGACATATCAAAAAGTGTTTGAAACGGTATGTAAAAATGCATTGGTATTGCCAAAAGAAGAATTATAACTAGTCCTATGAGATTTATAATAAGGGCTTTATTTTTATCTTTTTGAAGATTTACTTGAAATATTTCACTATATTCGTCAGGTAAATTTTGAAGTCTCATGCTTTACCTCTGTTTTATCAATTAAAGCTTTTTATTTCGTCTATAAAATAAGCGTTTGAATATGCGTGATTTCCTTTTTCGTCGCGAACTTCTATACGGAAATATGTTCCGAATTTTTCAGGCGCGTAATTAAATTCTGCTTCGGTATAAGTTGTTGTATCAGAAGCAACAAATTGAGAGTGACGTCCTTGTGAAAATAATCTTATTGAAACAGCTGGAGAGGTTTTTACCTTTATTTTATTATCTTCAAGTATCAAGCTCAATATTTCGGGACCGTCGGAAGCATAGCAATATCCTTTTTCATAAGCGGAGATAAGAGCGTCGTATGTAAGCTCGGGCGCTTTTATCATCGTCCACGCTTTAAAGTTATCACGTTCGGAATGATTATCATCACCGCCCGTTACAAATACCTTTGCTCCGCTTCTTACCATTTGCTCGTAGTGAATGGAAGTATTGTCGTTAAGATATGCACAACCGCCGTTGATTATCTCCATGGAATGCAAATTTTCAAGACCTACGTAATCGTCTTTTGTTTGAAGCGACCACTGCGGGTGATTATAGTTTATCAAAAATCCGCCAGCATTAACTGCCGCAAGATACTCGTTTATCCATTCCTTATCATACTTGACCGTATCTATCGTTTCATCGTAAACGGCGTATTTTTCTGCCCATGCACGAGCGTTACCGGGGAAAGAAGGGTTGTCCTTGAAAAATTTGGGCATCTTCAGATTGTCTTGAAATCTTGCTATCATATTAAAATGATACACGGGTTGAAATAACGCGGTATGCTTGTAAAGGTCTCGCTTTATTGCTACCTCGTATCCGTGGAGAGCAACAAACTCTTCATCACAAAGCGCTTTGTGATCTATGAGCACCTCATGATCGGTAAAGCATACGGCACTATAACCAGCATCCTTAAAAGATTTCTTCATTTCTTCAGGAGTTTGTTTACCATCTGAAATATTTGTATGAGAATGCATATTTACCTTGTAAAATTTTCCGTTTTCGGGAATTAATTCAATGCGCATATGAATAATATCCTTTCTTAAAAATCAATTACTTATATTATAATCCTTTTTCAAAAAAAATCAATAAGATTCGGTATTTTTTTCAGCGTTTCAAATGAATTATTTCTGAAACACTAATTTACAGAGGTGAAAAATCATGATCAAAAAAATTGCTTTATTTTTAACCGTTATAATAATTATATCAACTTGTAATTTACAAGCTTTTGCAACCAATGAAGCTTTTAGTTGGTATTGCAAACGAACCAAAGACCACACACAGCCTTTGGCTGATAACACTATTGAATTCGTTACCGAATACGGCGGATATTACGTTGATAAAAAGCATGGAAATGATTGCGATGACAAAGTAATATATCTCACTTTCGATGCGGGCTATGAAAACGGAAACGTTGCAAAAGTGCTTGATGCCCTAAAAGAAGAAAACGTAACCGCTACGTTTTTTATACTTGATCTCTTACTGATAAAAAACCTTGACCTTGTCAACAGAATGATAAACGAGGGGCATACGGTCGCTAACCACACAGCAAAGCACCGTGATGTTTCCCGTATATTAAGTCAAGAGGAACTACAAGCCGAATTATCTGATCTTGAAGTGCTTTTTAAGGAAAAGACGGGAAAAGATATGCCTAAGTATTTCAGACCTCCTGAAGGAAAATTCAGTAGGCAGAGCATGAAATATGCTCATGAGCTCGGCTATAAAACTATATTTTGGAGCTTTGCTTACGCAGACTGGGATAATAACAATCAAATGTCTCCCGAAGCCGCCAAAGCAAAAATAATGGACAACATTCACAACGGAGCTGTTTTATTGCTCCACCCAACCTCAGAAACTAATGCACGGATATTAGCAGACGTTATACGCGAATTAAAAGGGCAGGGGTTTAGGTTTGGAACTATGGATGAGCTTACGCAAACGATAACATGAAGAACGTAAAAAAATTTTTTATAATATTTCTGATACTTTGTTTTATTTTAATTACAAATACAGATCATATAGTTTACGCGAATGAAGCAAAACGAGTATATTCAAAAAACAGAGAAAAGATCGGTCAAGTCGCCTTGACCTTTGACGACGGACCGCATCCAAGATACACCAAAGATATACTTGAAATTCTCGAGGAATATCATATCACCGCAACGTTTTTCATTATCGGAGTAAATGCTACACTTTATCCCGAAGCACTTTGCGCCATATCGGAAGCTGGGTGTGAAATAGGAAACCACACATTTACCCACGAAAATTTGCGTAATGCTTCCTCGGAAGATATCTTAAATGAGATAACAAAATGCGAATCTGCTATTTGCGACCGCGTAAATAACACAAAAAAGCTATTCCGTCCACCGCAAGGAGCTTATTCAAAAATACTTGAGGATACCGCTGCATCTAAAGGGTATGATATTATATTATGGAGCATAGATACAGAGGATTGGGCGCACACACCTCCCGAAGAAATAGTGTCAAAGGTATTATCCTCATTGAACGACGGAGATATTATCCTTATGCACGATTATATTTCTGGAAAGAATACCACCTGTGAAGCATTAAAAATATTGATTCCCGAAATATTGAAACGCGGATACGAATTTGTAACTGTTTCAGAATTAATAAGCGGAGAGTCTGCTTAAAGCAAACTCTCCGCTAAAAATTTATTCTTTTATGTTTTCTTCGTCAACAGCTTCAACGTTTTCGTTGGCATACGGAGCTATCATATATCTATCAATTACAGGATATGCCGCATACGTAGCTATAAATCCAATGAGTGCCAGTATGTAAACGAAGGGTAGAACTATAAATACGGTAAGTCCATACACGAGAGCCAAGAATATAAGTCCTATCTGTAAAGCAAAGAGAACGATAAGTCCAAGGAATGCCATAAGATTTCTCTTTATACCCAAAGCTGTAAATATCAACGAATTCTTCAATATCTTAAAGTTTGTCAGATCAAAGGTCACAAGCAACTGATACATATAAAATTTCATTGTGATATACAGTATGATAATGGCAAATATAACGCCATACATAACAGTATTCAAGCCGCCGCTTCTGCCCATAAAGAAGATTATATCAACGATAAGCACCACGGTAAAGAGAAAATCCAAGAGTCCCATGAAAAACGCTTGCTTAAAATTTTTCTTAATACCGTAGAAAAAATCAGAGAATACGAATACAGCATCTCCTCTGAACAGGCCGCGAAGAACATATGCCGCACCAACGTTTTGCCAACCATAAGTAATTGCAAGTAACAGTAACATAGCAATGGTAACGAGTATCATTACAGGTGTAAAATATACTGTGCTTTCAGTCAGATTGCTTACAAGGTCAAAAAGAGGCGCTCCCGAAAAGTTTGGAGATACTTGTGAGATGCCGTAAAGCGGAACGTACATAGCCTCGTTTATAAGCGCGGTCTTTGCTCCGTAAACGTACACGACGCAAACTATCACGAGTAAAGGTATGATTTGAAATAGCATCAAAAGATTAAGTTGCAATAATTGAGAAAATTTTCTCCACAAAAGCTTAAAGAAAAATTTTAACGTTGGCTTACGGTCTTCGATCTCTTCCACGCCTTTTCCTTCGCGTGAAAAATCAAACAGTTTGAATTTTTTGTTTTTTTCGTTTTTCAATTTTCTTAATTCCTTTATTTTATATACTTTTTATTGTGAAACAATAGATCCCATGTAAAAATAGCAAAATACAAACGTACAAAAGGGAAGTTACGATAAATTTTGAAGTTTGCCAAATAAACGCATTGTTAGAGTATGAACCATAACAAAGAGTTGAAGAAAAAAGGGAAGAATACAGAATATATCGCATCAAAAATAAGACAAGCAGCAATTTTAATATAAAGAATACACACATCTCACTAAATGTAGGAGGATATTCAATATTTGCTATGTATGTAAAATACACAAGCGATATCTGACATCCGTTTTTTATTCCGATATATACTATCGCCAAACCCGATATTATCGAAGTTATTGATGAAAATGAAAACATCAAAACGATACACAAGCAGATAATATCCGATAGCGCATATTCAAGTGTTGCTTTGATCCAATCAGAGAATTTTTCGACTCCATATATTGGTACTTGAAAATGTAATGATATCTTTTGATATAGCGGTTGCAAAAATCCTTCACTTAAAAATCTTGGTAATAGCAAGCCTATACATAGCGAAGATATAAGTATTAATACATATTGGAACAGCAATTTTTTATCAAAACGCTTAAAGTTTCTTTTCATATTTTCTCCATATCCGTGTACAAGTTCTCTATATAAGGATATGAAAGAAGATCGGTTCAAATTACTTTTTCTGTGTTCCTAATTCATTTGCTCGAGCAGTACAAGCCCTCATAGCATCAATAATAGAAGCATCGAAGTCACGCTCGTCAAGTACCGCAAGAGCTCTCTCGGTAGTGCCGCCCTTTGACGCGACCTTTTGTACCAGTTCTCTTGGAGAATCACAGGAAGTCTTTAACATTTGAGCAGAGCCTATAACTACGTCACAGATAGCTTTTATAAGCTCTCCGTCATCAGAAAGCCCTTGAGCGATAGCACCTTCGTATATCGCGTTAATAAATCTGAAAACGTACGCGGGAGATGATGAGGTGACACCTATCATAGCGTTCATATCATCTTCGTTGATAATTACGTTATTTCCCGCAGAACCGAAAATATCGCATACGAATTGGAATTTTTCGCTATCCACGTTAACGTTTCTGCAGATAACCGAAACCCCCTTGCCAATTATCATAGGAACGTTGGGCAATACCCTTATTACGTCAGCTCCGCCTAAAGAATCCGACACGCTTTGAGAAGTAATACCAGCCGCGATCGATATGTATAATTTTTTATCGTATTCTTTATTTTCACATATTTCCGAAAGCACCTCGGGATAATTTTGAGGCTTTACGGCAAGCAATACTACATCCGCACCATTAATTGCGTCAGCAATACTATTTTCTTGCTTTAATTCACAATTATCTTTTTTAAACGAAGCATATTGCTCGGGAGCTTTATCAAAAATTTTAATTTCTTCAATGTTTAACGCTGAATCCAACACTCCGGAAATTATCGCTTTAGCCATGTTTCCGAAGCCAATTACTGCCATTGAGTAGGGCATAAAACCAACCTCTTGTCTATAAAATTTATTTTAACACCATATTATAACATGATTTTTTTAACAAATCATAAATACTTTTCAATTATTACTTAAATTTTAGGAATCTCTGTTTTGTCTTAATATTTCAAATCCAAAGACAGCTGCAGCTGCAGCTGTTGACAATGAGCCTCCAAATTCAGTTCCGTAATCTATTCGTACAATATTATCCGCCATATCAAGCACAGCTCCCGAAATACCGCGTTTTTCACCGCCAAGAATAACAAATAACGGCTTTTTTAATTTTGAATCAAATATAGATACGGAATCTCTGATACCTGCACATATTACAGTATAACCTAATTTTTTAAAGATCTCGATAGCCTCTGTTGGTTCGGAAATATATAGTTCCATCAATTCAGATGCTCCTGCCGAAGAACGTGCCACAATACCTGCAGCACCCATCCAGTTCCTTGGAGATAGGATAAGTCCGTCCGCCCCCGATGCATAGAGCGATCTTATCGCATAGCCGAAATTATAAGGGTCTTCAACGCCTTCCAAAAAATAATAGATGCCGTTTTTATTCAATGTTGCCTCGTTAAGCATAGGTATATCACGAGAAGTGCATTCCGCAATAATACCGCCGTGTGTCTGTCCCACTGTTTTTTCGGCAATAACTTCGGGGCTGACAAAATCTATAGAAAAATCAAGCTGCAAGGATTTAGCCTTCAAGAATCCTATCTCTCGGACCTTTGATCGCTTTTTGTTTTCGTCTATCAATATCTTTAATATTTTTCTATTATTCGTAGCATAATTGCGCTCCATAGCCTTTATCAGCGCGGATATTGAGGACATACCTTCAAGCAGTTCTGAATCATAAAATTTTTCTATTTCTTTTTTTTGCATAAAAACCTCTAAAAAAATAATTTTAAAATAATCTTAAACATATAATTTAGTAATTATTATTAAAATAGGAGCGGATAATTATGATAAACGCACCCCTTGGGCAAGAACGCTGTATTATTCTTGGAAAATACTTAATAAGTCAAAAAACCACCGTGCGAGGTGTTGCTGCGCATTTTGGGATAAGCAAAAGTACCGTACATAAGGATATAACGCAAACGTTAAAAAAGGAAAATTACGGTTTGTATCTTGAAGTAAAAGAAATACTTGATCTCAATAAGCAAGAAAGGCATTTACGCGGTGGGGAAGCCACAAGACAAAAATACCGATCCATTCAATCCTTACGCGGATAATACGTAGCATCTGACATGATCACTTTTGAAGAATTGTGAAAAAATTTACATAAATTGGTATAATTTTGCTTTCCAATACGATTTTTGAGCAAATCAAAGGATTTGATTATTCCGGGATAATTAAAGATATCCGCTGAAACACAGGGGAGAATGTTTATCCCTAGAGAGAGAAAATGTTCCAAATCGGCAATCGCTTGAATAGACGTCAGATAATTTATATCCATACAAAACACAGCGTTTTTAATAGTCATAAAACGTTCGATAATATCTCGGTCAATAATGGAAAGACTTCGTTCAAAAGATACAAATGCGGGCTTCAATTTGTTTTTGTATAATAAACGATTCATATCAGCCTCCAGCCAATCCTCATAATTATAAAACGGAAGCTTTGTAAATATTCTGTCACTATGTCCCAAAGTCAGTCTGTTAAATGAAGGATCAAAAACAGCACCTTCAGACAAAAGAACGTTAAAAGCCGTATAAATGCGCAGTCCGCGAGGGGCTAATGAAGAAAGATACGGTTTAAGTGATCTAAACTTTTGAACAGCCAAAGCCATCGGCTTGACGTCACGGTCAAAATCATATGTAAAAATAAATTTTCTTATGCCAACACCTTTGAAAAAATCCAATGTGTATTTTATAGATTCCTCATCAAATCGATCGTTACATATTAAAAGAGTATCAAAATCCAAATAAGCCAATTATAAAAACCTCAAAAATTAATGTGAAAGATATAATTCCAAAGCGGGAAATACCCTGCGCGAAACAGAAAGCCAATTATACAAAATGCAAATTTTGTATAATTGAGGGGAGTAAAAATGTAAGAAAATCATTTTTTTTATTAAACCCTATTGATAATTAGAAAAAATATGTTATAATGGTATTTAAGGTATAACCTAAATACTTATCATAAAGGAGATTCAAACCAATGGCATTAAAAATGAGATTTCTGTACTATTCCGGCAAAGGCAAAATGAAAGCTTATGCGGAAGCTATCAAAACGGAGTTTGATCTTGCACAGAACTTTAATGCAATTGATATCATTCCTCCCGCTTATTCTTGCGAAAACGAACGCTTGGTAATACTTGCTGTTTCCGGCAAGGGTGAGCCTGATGATATCCTTCGACGTTTCTGTTCCGAGCTTAATAAGAAAAAGGCTCAAAACATCGCTCTCTTGGTAGATGGCGATGAAAAGTTCGCTAGCAAGCTTACCGAGGTTCTTCGAGATGCAGGTTCTAACGTTATTGACAACATTCTGTACGTTAAGCTTGGCGGTCTTTCCATATTTGGAAGCAAAATAAACGCTGAAGAAAAGACTGCTTTGCTTGATTGGGCACATACCATTGTAAACAGCATCCAGTAAGATCTGTTACAAAAAGTACATTTTATTTGCGGAAGTTATTTATCAACTAACTTCCGCTTTGTTTTTTGTTATTTTTTTGTTCTATCTATACCTATAGAATCTATCAAAAGCGTTCCCGTTTTATCGGTTATAGTAATATACTGCTTTCTTGACCCATTTCCTATATCACGCCTGAAAGTACCGTTGTTTTCATATATCTTGTATTCAAGAACGATCAAATATTTTGTATAATTAACTCCGGTTTTCTTCTCGGTTACAGTTTCAACTTCTTTTTGTGTAATAAGCACATCATACACTTTTTGCATCGTAAAGCGTTCTAACGGTTCATGATTTTCATAATAATCCTCTGAAAAACGAGCGTTATAGCTCTCATGATCTCCATTTACGATGTCTTTAATATAATCTAACATGAATAAGATCTCGGGCGAATATTTATCTGTTTTATTAAGATCCACACCTGACGTTACTCCTGTAGAGGCGTTGCACACTCTTATATATTCCCCTTTGATAAGTTCAAGATATTTTTCGTTTTCTAAAATGTTTTCATCATAGTTTGCGGGATAAAAGTCATAATCGATCTCAATAGGCGCGAATGCTTTTTTGCTATTTATGTATTCAATAATTTCAACGGCTATTATAAGCAACGCTATAACCGAAACAATGGAAATAATAGCAATTAAAAGCTTTTTCTTGCTACTCATTAGCTTTTCCTCCGTGAACAACACTTACTTCTTAAATAATATTAACACAAAAAAGCAAAAAATTCAACACTTACCGCTACATTTATTTAATTTTTTATTAAATTATTGAAATTTTCATTGTATTTTGGTAACTGTTATGATATAATTATAACATAGTTTATTTTTATTAAAAAACTCAAAGGAAATAACATATGAAATATCTTGTATTAATACCCGACGGAATGGCTGATGAACCAATAAAAGAACTTGGTAACCTTACGCCCCTGCAAAAAGCAGATACTCCTACAATGGACATGCTTGCCGCAAGATCTCTTGTTGGTACAGTTTCAAATGTTCCTGAAGGAATGGTTCCAGAAAGCGATACCGCTAATATGGCAATTCTTTCTTTCGACCCTAAGACATATTCCAAAGGCAGATCGCCTCTTGAAGCAGTAAGCATAGGAATAAAAATGCAGCCCGATGAAACGGCATACCGTTGCAACGTGGTAACACTTACCGAGGAGCAAGACAAATACGAGGATAGAATAATCCTCGATCACAGTGCGGATGAAATTTCAACCGAAGAAGCTGATCTTCTTATCAAAGCACTTGAAGAAAAGCTTGGAAACGATATCAGAAAATTCTATACGGGAATCAGCTATCGTCACTGCCTCATTTGGAAAAACGGAAACGATACTTATAATTTTATGCGCCCGCACGATATTCTCGGCAAGCGCATAGGAGAATATTTACCAAAAGAATCTGATGGCGGCGAAGAATTTTTAAAGCTTATGCGAGATAGTTATGATATCTTAAAGGATCACCCCGTAAATATTGCAAGAAAAGAAAGAGGGCTTAAGCCTGCTAACTCAGCTTGGCTTTGGAGTCCCGGCAAAAAGCCGCAACTTCCCTCTTTTAAAGAAAAATGGGGCTTGAATGCGGCAGTAATATCGGCAGTAGATCTTATTAAAGGTATTGGTATTTGCGCTGAAATGCAATCCATTGACGTAGAAGGTGCTACGGGTAACGTTCATACCAACTATGACGGCAAGGCCAATGCCGCGATCGATGCATTTAAGAACGGTGCTGATCTTGTATATGTTCACGTTGAAGGTCCTGACGAGTGCGGACACCGTGCCGAAATCGAAAACAAGGCACTTGCCATAGAGCTTATCGATAAAAAGATACTTGCTCCTGTGTATGAATATCTTAAGAACTGCGGTGAGGAGTTCAAAATAATGCTTCTTCCAGATCACCCAACTCCTATACATCTTCGCACGCATACCATAACTCCGGTTCCTTTCATGATATATTCGTCAAAGTGTGAGCAAGACGGAGTAAAGCATTTTAACGAGTTCAGCGCACAGGCAAAGAATTTCTATATTCCCGATGGCTTCACTCTTATGGAGCGTTTTGTTGAAAAATAATTCATTATAAAACGAAAAGAAAGGCGATATTTGATATGTCAAATATTGAGCAGAACGAGACATCAAAAGAGCAAACCCCTACCCTTTTTAATGATACTGCAAACTCTGCCGAAAAGAAAGCAAAGTTCTCAAACATTTTAGATTATGTGGAAGTTTTTGTAATAGCTGTTTGCTTTGTTATTCTACTGTTTTCTTTTACGGGTATAAGACTTTGTACTGTCAAAGGTCCGTCTATGGAAAAAACGCTTTATAACAACGAAAAGCTCATCACTTCGGACATCTTATACACCCCCGACCGAAATGATATAGTTGTTTTTCACCAAACGGGAGATTACTCTTTTAACGAACCTATTGTAAAAAGAGTTATAGGAGTTGCGGGAGACACGGTAAACGTCTCATATGATGATCATAACGTTATAGTCACTATAACCGACAGTGAAGGAAACGTTACGGTACTGCAAGAAGATTATAAGTATATAGACGAAAAATCATATAATCCCTACCCCTTACCAACTACTGTAAAGGTTGAGGAAGGAACGGTTTTTGTTCTTGGTGATAACAGACATAATTCGGCAGACAGTCGAGATTCACGAATAGGTCTTGTCGATACGAGAAGAATCTTAGGAAAAGTTATTTTTCGGATCTCTCCTTTTTCAAGATTCGGAACAGTAAAATAAATGTGATCGGAGGTGTGGTTTATGCCATCGCAAAATATTCAATGGTTTCCCGGACATATGGCAAAAACCAGACGTCTTATCCGAGATAACCTAAGAAATGTTGATGCCGTTATTGAGCTTTTAGATGCGAGAATACCTTATAGCTCTCGAAATCCAGAAATACAAAAGCTTTGTGCGGACAAGCCCTCTATTATTCTTTTAAATAAAGCCGATCTGGCTGACCCTAACGTTACAAAGACTTTTAGCGAGCATTATTCTAATGAAAAAACTATATGCATCGAAACCGATTGTATAAGCGGTAAGGGTATATCCCAGATAGCGCCCGCGATAAGAGAACTTTGCAAGGAAAAGCTCGACCGATACGAAGGAAAAGGCATGGTAGGGCGTTCTTTGAAAGCAATGGTCGTAGGAATCCCAAACGTCGGGAAATCATCTTTGATAAACAAGATATGCGGTAACAAAAAGGCAAAGGTAGAAAATCGTCCCGGTGTTACTCTTGACAAACAATGGGTATCCACCAACATAGGCATTTTACTAATGGATATGCCAGGCGTTTTGTGGCCAAAATTTGAAGATGTTATCGTTGGTGAAAACTTGGCAATAACGGGCGCTATAAAGGACGACGTTCTTGACATAGAGGAGATAGCTATGCTCCTTTGCGGAAAATTGCGTAAAATGTATCCTGACTATCTTTGCGCTCGTTATAAGCTTGATTCCCTGCCGTCCGAAGATGAAGTGGACAATTATGACCTGATGTGTCGTATAGGCAGAAAAAGAGGGTTTCTCGTTTCAGGTGGTGAGGTTAACACAGAACGTACCGCAAATATGCTTATTGATGAATTCCGTTCTGCAAAGCTTGGGCGAATAACTCTTGATAGAGTATCTGGTTGATGGAGGCTTTTATGCTTGAATATACTTTGGAGATCGAAGCTGAACAAAACGGTTATCCCATCGTATGCGGAGTAGATGAGGCAGGCAGAGGTCCTTTATGCGGTCCTGTTGTTGCCGCTGCCGTTATACTTCCAAAAGGACTTTATCTTGAGGGTTTAAACGATTCAAAAAAGCTTACTGAAAAGAAGAGAGAAATTCTTTTTGATCAGATATGCGAAAACGCTCTCGCTTACGCGATCGCAGAAGGTTCGGTCGAGGAGATCAATGAAACGAACATTCTCGAAACGACCTTGCATACTATGCGCAGAGCAATTTCTATGTTGAAAATAACTCCCGATCTTGCTCTTATTGATGGTAACATAACACGTGGATTTGAGCTTCCGACCAAAGCGGTAGTACACGGTGACGCAATCTCTCCGTCTATCGCCGCCGCTTCTATTCTCGCAAAGGTAACTCGTGACCGCAAATGTATAGAGCTTGACCGCGAATATCCACAGTATGAAATAGCAAAGCATAAGGGCTACGGTACTAAAGTACATATGGATGCGCTTCGCAAATACGGTCCTGCTCCGATACACAGAACAAAATTCATTAGATTTCTTGACAAGGATAAATAATGAACACAAAGGACATTGGAAATCTTGGTGAGAAAAAATCGGTTCGCTTTTTGAAAAAACATGGTTACCGCATTATTGAACGAAACAAGCATGAATCTCATAACGAAATAGATATTATTGCTTCAAATTCTCAATTTATTGTCTTTGTTGAAGTAAAAACAAGAACCGTCAATTCAAATGATAATATTTCCTTCGGTTACGCCGCATCTGCTGTAAATCTCGGAAAGCAAGAACGAACCATAAATGGCGCAAGAAGCTTTATAGCTTCCAATCCTAAAAAAATTAAAAATAAAATGATCCGTTTCGATGTTATTGAAGTATATCTTGACAAAATCAATTTTAAGGTAAAAGCTATAAATCACATCGAAAACGCTTTCATTTATAAATAACTTAAAATACAGATCCAATATTTCGGATGTGTTACTATAAAAATCATTACATAAACAAAGGGTGAAAAAATGAAATATTTCAGCACACGTGATTCTCAAAAAAATAAGTTTGATTCTGCTCTTGTTATAAAGCAAGGCTTGGCAAATGACGGTGGCTTGTTCGTCCCCGAATCCATTCCTACATTAACAAAAGAAGAAACCTTGTCTCTTTGCGACAAAACTTATCCGCAAAGAGCCGCATATATACTCTCTAAATTTTTAACAGACTATACCTATGATGAGCTTTTAGCAGATAGCGAAGGTGCATATGCGGGATCGTCTTTCCCAGGAGGTGCTGCACCATTAAAGAAAATAGACGATATCTTCTCTTCTCTTGAACTTTGGCACGGTCCGACCGCTGCTTTTAAGGATATGGCTTTGCAGATAATGCCCAGACTCCTTTCGCGTGCTCTTGTGAAAACAGGTGAGAGCAATACCGCGCTTATTCTTGTTGCTACATCGGGTGACACGGGAAAAGCCGCTCTTGAGGGATACAAGGATATCGATCACGTTAAGATAATGGTGTTCTACCCTGTCGACGGCGTAAGTAAGGTACAGAAGCTTCAGATGGCTACTCAGACGGGGTCAAACGTCAATGTTTGCGCGATCCGCGGAAACTTTGACGATGCACAAAACGGAGTTAAGAAAATATTTGCAGACGCGACCGCTAAAGAAGAGCTTCTGAAAAACAATTATATTCTTTCAAGCGCAAACTCTATCAACTGGGGACGTTTAGCTCCTCAGATCGTATATTATGTATCAGCATACTGTGATATGTTAGCTTCCGGCGAGATAAGTTACGGTGAAAAGGTCAACGTATGTGTTCCTACGGGCAACTTTGGAAACATCTTTGCCGCATATATCGCCAAAGCTATGGGGCTTCCTCTTGGAAAGCTTATTTGCGCATCAAACTCCAACAATGTGCTCACTGAATTTTTGCGCACAGGAACTTACGACAGAAACCGCAAATTCCATATGACCATGTCTCCTTCGATGGATATTCTCATATCGAGCAATCTTGAGCGTCTCCTCTACTTTACCGCAGGTGCAGAAGAGACAGCAAAGTATATGAAGGAGCTTAACACTACAGGCAAATATACCGTTAGCGATGATATCCGTAAACTTATCGCGGAAAACTTCGTAGGCTTCTGCGCTGATGAAAACGAAACAGCAAAAACTGTTCGTAAATTCTATGAAAAATACGGTTATCTCGCGGATACTCATACTTCTGTTGCATTGTGTTGCGCTGAAAAATACGTTGCGGAATCAAATGATAATACAAAAATTATCGTTGCATCTACCGCAAGTCCTTACAAATTTGCGGCTGACGTATACCACTCTTTGACAGGAAAAGACGCGTCTGCCGACACGGGAGCGTTGCTTGATCTTTCCGCTCTTACAAATACGGAGATAACATATCCGCTTCGCGATCTTGATAAGCGCGAGATCAGATTCTCCGACGTTATCGATTCCGACGCTATGCTTGAAGCAGTGTATAAATTCATGTAAAAATATGGGGTTGTTGCCTCACGGCAACAACCCTTTTAACAAACTTACTTCTTTTCTTTAAAGGTCGCGCAAATAGTGTCCGCACTTGTTGTCGCGTTGCTGGGACCTACGGCAATTTCACCTGCCATGCAATAGGTCTCACAATCGTGATACATGCAATTCTTAACATCACAGCGAATACCCTTAATGTGTTCTTTGCAGATCTTTGCTGTTCCGCATCCGCGTGTTTCGGTTTCGTGATTCATTATTTTTACCTCCTTATGATAAGAATATTATTATTCTGCTCATAACCGCAAATTTTATTCATAAACTGATAAGGAGTCCTTATGGCGATTTTTGTTATTTCCGATCTTCATCTTGATGTCAAATCGAACGAAAAATCCATGGAAGTTTTTGGTGCAAGATGGAAAAACTATACCGATAGGATATCTAATAATTGGAAAAAAATTGTAGAACCCACGGATACCGTTATTATACCCGGAGATATTTCATGGGCTTTGACGACAAATGAAGCGTTATACGACCTTTTATGGATAGAAGCACTTCCCGGAAAAAAGATAATTATGAAGGGCAATCACGATTTTTGGTGGTCTACCGTTTCAAAAATGAAAAAGTTTTTTTGTGAAAACTGTATAAACACCATCGATATTTTGAACAATAACGCGCTTGAGGTTGAAAATTATATTATTGCAGGCTCACGAGGTTGGTTCGTGGATAAATCCGTTCAGAATGCAGAACTCAATGTTGACTATGAAAAAATAATAAATCGTGAAGTTATACGTCTGAAAATGTCATTGGATGACGCCAAAAGATTACAAAAAGAAACACAAAAGGAAATTCTCGTTTTCTTTCATTTCCCGCCTGTTTGGGCTGATTATTCTTGTGAACCTATAATTAAAATTTTAAAAGAATATGATATAAAGCGTTGTTATTTCGGACATATACACGGTTGTTACAACGTAAGCGGACGTTTTCAGTATCAAGAAATTGATTTTAATATGATATCTGCCGATTATATTGACTTTATTCCGCTATTTATAGGATAAATTTTCAAATATCTATTGACAAATCATACAAAAAAAAGTACAATATATTAGTATGTAAAAAAATAAACAAAACATATCGGAGGTTTAAACTAAAATGAGTTTGACAAAAAAGGAAGCTATTGAAAAAAACAGATATGAGTTGCAGTTTACTATCGAAAAAGCAACTTTTGATGCAGCGGTTGAAAAGGTATACCGCAAGCAAGTAAAGACAATAAGCGTTCCCGGATTCAGAAAAGGAAAAGCTCCCCGCTCTATCATCGAAAAGATGTACGGCACGGGCGTTTTCTATGAGGATGCTATCAATGACCTTATCCCTACCGCTTATCCCGCTGCTCTTGCGGAGTCCGAACTTGAGGTTGTAGGTCAGCCTGAATTTGACATAGTTAGCCTTGATGAGAACGGACTCGTTCTCTCTGCAAAGGTTTATGTAAAGCCCGACGTTGAGATCAAGGACTACTGCGGAATCGAAGTTGAGAATGAAGTAGAGCCCGTTACCGATGAAGAGGTTGACAAGGAGATCGAGACTATTCGTGAACGTAACTCTCGCGAGATCGAGGTTACTGATCGCGCTGCTGAAATGGGCGACACCGCTGTTATCGATTTCGAAGGCTTCTGCGACGGAGTTGCTTTTGAGGGTGGTAAGGGTACTGACTATGCTCTTACTCTCGGTTCGGGTTCATTTATCCCCGGATTTGAAGAGCAGATCGTTGGCAAGAACATCGATGACGAGTTCGATGTTAACGTTACCTTCCCTGCTGAATATCATGCAGCTGACCTTGCAGGCAAGGATGCAACCTTTAAGGTTAAGATCCACGCTTTGACCAAGGTTGAGCTTCCCGCTCTTGATGATGATTTCGCAAAAGATGTTTCTGAATTTGACACTTTTGATGAATATAAAGCTGATATGAAGGCTAAAATTGAAAAGAGACACGAAAATGCAGCAGAGAGTGCTCTTGAGGAAAAGCTCGTTGAGGCTCTTATCGAGAAGCTTGAAGCAGAGATCCCCGAGGCTATGTTCGAGGAAGAAACCGAGAACTATGTTCGTGACTATGATATGAGACTTCGCTCTCAGGGAATGGATCTTGCTACCTTCCTTAAGTACACCAATCAGACTCTCGACTCTCTTCGTGAGCAGATGAGACCTCAGGCTGAGCGTCAGGTAAAGGGCAGACTTGCTCTTGAGAAGATAGCAGCTCTTGAAAATCTCGCAGCTACCGAAGAAGATATTGAGGCTGAATATGCACAGATCGCATCTGCATACAACGTTGACGTTGAGCAGGTCAAGGCAAGCATCGCAGCCGATGCTATCGCAGCTGATATGAAGGTCAAGAAGGCTGTTGAATTCGTAAAAGAAAAGGCTGTAATCAAGTCCAAGTAATTTGTTTTTTAGCTATTTGCAACATTTCGGAGGTGATTTTAATGTTTAATTCTGAAAACAAAAGATATGATGCTCTTGTTCCTATGGTCGTGGAACAAACAAGTCGCGGTGAACGTTCTTACGATATTTTTTCACGTTTGCTCAATGACAGAATTATATTTTTATCCGATGAAGTAAACGATGCAACCGCTTCTTTAATCGTTGCGCAGCTTCTTTTCCTTGAGGCACAAGATCCTGATAAGGATATCAGCTTTTATATCAACAGTCCCGGTGGTTCGGTTACTGCGGGAATGGCTATATATGATACGATGAACTTTATAAAGTGCGATGTCTCTACAATTTGTATCGGTATGGCTGCAAGCATGGGGGCATTCCTCCTTTCCGCAGGAACAAAGGGTAAGCGTATCGCTCTTCCCAATAGTGAGATAATGATCCACCAGCCTCTCGGCGGTGCAAGAGGTCAGGCGACCGATATCAAGATCCAAGCCGATCTGATACTTCGCACTCGCGAAAATCTTAACCGTATTCTTGCTGAAAATACGGGACGTCCTATCGAAGAGATAGCGAGAGATACAGAGCGCGATAATTATATGACAGCACAAGAGGCACTCGAATACGGACTTATCGACAAGATATTTGCTAAAAGAGCGTAAGCTCTTGTCTTGAAAGGATTATAATGGCTTCAAATAATAGCAACAACGGTAATAAAAATTCAAATATCAGATATTGCTCTTTTTGCGGACGCAATGAATCGCAGGTCAATTTTTTGATCCCCTCCCCTACGGGAACGTACATTTGCGATTTTTGCGTAGATGCTTGTCAGCAGCTTATTTATGAAAATACGGTTGTTCAGACGGATATAGACGATCTTACCTTTGAAACTTTGCCTAAACCAACACAGATCAAGGATATTCTTGACGAGTATGTTATAGGTCAGGACGAGGCAAAGGTCGCTCTATCCGTGGCAGTTTATAACCACTACAAGCGTATTCTTTACAGAAAAAGCAACGAAGATAAAAAGAAAAAGGGCGATAACGATATATCCGAAGTAGATCTTCAAAAGAGTAACGTTCTCCTTATAGGTCCTACGGGTGTGGGAAAAACTTATTTGGCTCAAACCTTGGCAAAGTCTTTAAAAGTTCCCTTTGCTATCGCGGACGCTACCACGCTTACCGAGGCAGGTTACGTAGGTGAGGACGTTGAGAATATTCTTCTTCGCCTTATCCAAGCTGCTGATTACGATATCGAGCTTGCGGAAAAAGGAATCATCTATATCGATGAGATAGACAAGATCGCTCGTAAGAGTGAAAATCGTTCTATCACTCGAGACGTTTCGGGCGAAGGTGTTCAGCAAGCTCTTCTCAAGATACTTGAGGGTACGGTCGCTAATGTTCCTCCTCAAGGAGGAAGAAAGCATCCAAATCAAGAGTTTATTCAGATAAATACTGAAAATATCCTCTTTATTTGCGGCGGAGCATTCGACGGACTTGATAAATTCATTGAAAAACGTCAAGGAAATCAAACCATTGGCTTCTCAAGTGAAATAAAGAAAAAGGTCGAGCGCAAAGCAAACGGTATATTTAAGGACGTTACTCCCCACGATATCGTAAAGTTCGGACTTATCCCTGAGCTTGTAGGTCGTATCCCCGTGATAGTTACCTTGAATGACCTTGATAAAAACGCACTTGTTCGCATTTTGAGCGAGCCTAAAAACTCCATTTTGAAGCAGTATCTCAAGCTTTTGGAAATGGATGGCGTAACGCTTACTTTTGATGATTCAGCACTTCAAGCTATCGCAGGCTTGGCTATTGAGCGTAATACAGGCGCACGCGGACTTCGTTCCATCATGGAAGGAATCATGATGGATATCATGTACGAAGTTCCCTCGCGACCCGAAATTGCCGAAGTCGTGATACACGAAAATTGCGTAACGAAGCAAGAAAAACCCGAATATATTCTCCGCGAGATAGTTGACCTCGAAGCTCCAAAAATCGCGGGAGAACTTACGGAATAATTAAAAACATAATGCACTTGTGGCAAATTTGTCACAGGTGCATTTTTCGTTTGTTTACAACTTAAAAAATTTATAATATAATATTTTATATCTCACCTAACTTTTTCATAAATGCACGGACTATATAAGTGAAAGCATTGATCAATCGCTTGGAGAAACAAATGAAAAAACAAGACTTGCTAAAATATTTTGATGACAACTTGCTTGATAAGCTGTTTGGCTTTTGCTATGCGAGAACAAAAGACAGCTACGAGGCAGAGGAACTATGCTCGGATATAATCTATGCCCTCGTTAAAGCTGCCAATAGTGATGGAGAGATCGAAAGCGTATATCCGTTTATTTGGAGAGTAGCTCGTAATGTTTATGCTGACTTTATCGATAATCGAAGAAAACGCGCGGAAACTACCTGTGGAGGCGATTCGGAAGAAGTTTTGCTCGGTGTTGCGGAAGAAGACACTTCTGATGATACCGCAGAATTATTAACTTCTGTATACCGCAGAATTGCTTTTTTAACCAAGGCGTATCGTGAAGTAATGATAATGTTCTACATAGACGGTCTTTCCACTGCTCAGATTGCGAAGAAACAAGGAACAAGTGAAGGTGCTGTTCGTCAAAGGCTCTTTTCAGCAAGACAAAAGATCAAAAGTGAGGTAGAAGAAATGGCTGATACTTATAATAAACCTGTATCACTTGATAAAATTAATTTTGTATTTTGGGGAACGGGAAGCCCCGCTTGGGGAGATCCCAGCACCATATGTTATAGGACACTTTCAAAACACATTGTATGGCTTAGCCACAAAAAGCCAATGAGCGCATCTGAAATTGCAGAGGAATTGAACGTTCCCACGCTTTACGTTGAGGAAGAACTTGAGATTCTTCGCAAGGGTGAAAACGGTGAATACGGCTTACTTCGCCGTTTGGATAATGGTAAATATGCAATAAATATTGTTTTGCTTGATAAGGACGTGTTTGAAAAAGCAAATGAGATCTATATGGAAAGATTGCCGAAGATTTGTGATACGATATCCGATTATATCGAGGAGCATAAGTCAGAATACCTTGCATATCCGTATCTAAACAAAAAAGTGGATATGAACCTTATTTTGTGGCAGCAAATATCTGAGATTTCAAGTGCGTTTTCCGAAAACGTTAAGCGTATTTTGAAAGAAAAGCATTTTTCTGACGTTGCTGAGGTGGAGCGTCCGTACAGTTCCTTTGGATACGTTGATAACGGCAAGTATTACGGTGGCGGTTGTGATGGAGAATATGCGGAAAATATTTGCGGATTTTCAAAGGTACACCTTAGAAACATTTACATTACACGCATTAAGGCTCATTTCCGCTGCGGTCATAATATTTCTCGTGATCCGCAGATTCAGCTTGCGCTTCGCGCTATCGACGGTCTCGATATCACAACGTTGTCAGAAACAGAAAAGGAACACGCGGCTAAAGCTATTGAATGTGGATACCTATATCGTGACGGAGATATGCTGTACACCAAGATTCTTGTTAGTGCACTGACTGATAACTATACTCTTTTGGAGAAAGATCTTTTCAAGATCAGTAACGGTTTGAGAGAAGGTTATTTTGATACTGACGCAGAAATTGTTGCAGAAAAAATTGCGGACCTTATCAAAAAATCTATTCCCGATTATCTGTATGGAGAATGGAGATTTGCTAATATTCTCGCTAATGCACCTGTTCTCGATGCAGTTGTTGAATGCCTTATTGAAAAAGGCGTATTAACACCGCCCGAGGATGGAATTGGTGCAGAAGGTTGTTGGATGAGCGTAGAAAAGTAAAATGAATAACCTGCTTTATCGCAGGTATGCCAAATGGAGTACTTCTTTTATTAC
>JAZNEM010000124.1:0-25000 GCA_045588595.1 Eubacteriales bacterium | reverse complement strand
GGTAGAAGACCCGAGCCTTATCATTTACGCGGCTCTTCGCGAGCATGAAAATAAGCTTATCGTCACCAACGGCGACCAGACAGACACTATATGGAACGGCTTGAAGCTCGGTGCGTCCTTTACAAGCGCGCTTGCAACAAGAGAGTTTGAGCCCGACCACCCCAATCTCACGCCCAGAATCAGCGGAATGGCAACCTTTGCAAACGGTGATTTTTCGTATGAGATGAGCATTCTTAAGAGCGCAGACGCAGAGGGAAGCGCGTGCAACCGTTACACCTTCGCGTATCCGTCTCTTGCGGGACTCGGACATTTCATTCACACCTACGTTTGTGACGGCAATCCTATTCCTACTTTTCAGGGTGAGCCCGAGAGAGTAGCTATCCCCAATGATATCGACGAGTTTACAGATAAGCTTTGGGGCGCGCTTGACGCTGACAATAAGATATCGCTTTACGTTCGCTACGTTGACCTTGAGAGCGGAAAGGCAGAGAACAGACTTATAAATAAAAATTCATAATTTAAAATATCAGCATTGATATAGCAAAGGCTCCCTTGTGTAAAGGGAGCTCCCGCGATAGCGGGTGAGGGATTGTTTTTTATAAAGAGATTCTTTATTTGCCAATCCCTCCGTCACGCCTTTCGGCATGACACCTCCATTTACACAAGGGAGGCTATTGGTGTGAGCGTATATTCTTATTTAAAAAATAATGATGATATGATAAAAAACAAAAACAATAGAGAGGACGATATTATGAAAGAATTTGAACTTAAATACGGTTGTAACCCCAATCAGAAGCCTGCGAAGATATTTATGCACGACGGAAGCGAGCTTCCTATCGAGATACTTAACGGCAGACCCGGTTTTATCAATTTTCTTGACGCATTCAACAGCTGGCAGCTCGTTAAGGAGCTCAAAGAGGCTCTCGGACTTCCCGCAGTAACCTCTTTTAAGCACGTAAGCCCTACTTCCGCGGCAGTAGGCGTAAAGCTTTCCGATAACTTGAAGAAGGCTTGCTTCGTTGACGATATCGAGGGACTTGACGAGTCTCCCTTGGCTTGCGCTTACGCAAGAGCAAGAGGAACTGACAGAATGTGCTCTTTCGGTGACTGGGTAGCTTTGTCCGACGTTTGTGACGTTACTACCGCAAAGATGATACAGAGAGAGGTATCCGACGGTATCATCGCTCCCGGTTACGAGCCCGAGGCACTTGAGATACTCAAGTCCAAGAGAAAAGGCTCTTACAATATCGTAAAGATAGACCCTGATTTCGTTCCCGCACCCGTAGAGCATAAGCAGGTATACGGTATTACCTTTGAGCAGGGAAGAAATAACTTTGAGATAAACCGCGAACTTCTTTCGAATATCGTTACCGCGAATAAGGATATGCCCGAGAGTGCTGTCCGCGACCTCATTATCGCGCTTATAACCTTGAAATACACGCAGTCAAACTCTGTTTGCTACGCAGTAGACGGACAGGCTATCGGAGTAGGAGCCGGTCAGCAGTCGAGAATACATTGCACAAGACTTGCGGGAACAAAGGCAGATACTTGGTTCTTGCGTCAGCATGAAAAGGTTTTGGCACTTCCTTTCAAGGAAACGCTCGGCAGACCCGACAGAGATAACGTTATCGACGGTTACATCAACCGCAACGAAGAGGATGTATGCGCTGACGGCAACTGGCAGAAGTACTTTACCGAACAGCCCGCGCCTCTCACTGACGCGGAGATCAGAGAATACCTTTCTTCCATCGACGGAGTGGCTCTCGGTTCTGATGCGTTCTTCCCATTCAGCGATAACATTGAGCGCGCAAAGAGAAGCGGTGTAAAATATATCGCAGAGCCCGGTGGGTCTATCCGCGACGACGTCGTTATCGAGTGTGCCGATAAATACGGAATGGTCATGGCGTTTACAGGCATGAGACTCTTCCACCATTGATCCGACAGAGGTGACGTAGATGAAGATATTGGTTATAGGAAATGGCGGCAGAGAACACGCCATTATCAAAGCCATCAAGAAAAATAAAGATGTAGAAAAGATATACGCGCTCTCGGGCAACGGAGGTATCGCGGCTGACGCGGAGTGCGTTGCTATCGGCGTTAAGGATATAGAAAAAATCGTTGAGTTTGCAGTTGCAAATAAAATAGATTACGCTGTGGTCGCTCCCGACGATCCGCTTGTACTCGGAGCGGTAGATGCATTGAGTGACGCGGGTATCCGTTGCTTCGGTCCTAATAAGAACGCGGCAATAATCGAGGGAAGTAAGGTCTTTTCAAAGGATCTTATGAAGAAATACGGTATCCCCACCGCAAAATACGAGGTGTTTACCGATGCCGAGTCGGCTATCGACTACCTCAAGACCTGTGATTTTCCAACCGTTGTTAAGGCTGACGGACTTGCTTTGGGTAAGGGCGTTATAATCGCGCAGAGCTACAGCGAAGCTGTAGACGCGGTACGCTCCATGATGGAGGATAAGGTCTTCGGAAAGAGCGGAGACAATATCGTTATCGAGGAATTTTTGACAGGTCCGGAAGTATCTGTTTTGAGCTTTACCGACGGAAAAACTCTCGTTCCTATGATATCATCAATGGATCATAAGCGCGCAAGAGATAACGACGAGGGACTCAATACAGGTGGTATGGGAACGGTAGCTCCCAACCCTTATTACACAGAGGATATCGCAAAAGAGTGCATGGAGACTATCTTCCTGCCTACCATGAACGCGATGAACTCAGAGGGTAGAAAATTCAAGGGCTGTCTTTATTTCGGTCTCATGCTGACTCCGAACGGACCGAAGGTGATTGAATATAACTGCCGCTTCGGAGATCCCGAAACACAGGTAGTCCTGCCGCTTCTTAAGAGCGATCTTCTCACGGTCATGCAGGCAGTCACCGACGAGCGACTTGCCGAGGTCGAGGTCGAATTTTCTAACGGTGCGGCTTGTTGCGTAATTATGGCGTCGGACGGCTATCCCACGGCTTATGAAAAGGGATACGAGATAACTATTCCCGCAGACGTAGCTGACCACGTTTACGTGGCAGGAGCAGAACTCAAGGACGGAAAGCTCGTAAATTCGGGCGGACGCGTGCTTGGCGTTACGGCAGTCGAGGACGATCTTCGCACAGCAATAAAGTCGGCTTACGCATTGACCGAAAAGATACATTTTGCTAACGCATATTACCGCAAGGATATCGGAAAACGCGCCCTTGCCGCATTGACGGAGGAAAAATAATGGTTTATAGAGTATATGTGGAAAAAAGACCCGAGCTTGCACACGAGGCAAACGCACTTTGCTCCGAGCTTCGCAATCTCGTTGGAATAAGCGCGCTTGAAAGCGTTCGTATTATCAACCGTTATGACGTTGAGAACATCGCAGACAAGCTTTACGCGGAAGCGGTAAATACCGTTTTTTCAGAGCCTCAGCTCGATAACGTATCTGGCGAGATAGACGCAAAGGGAGGCAAGGTTTTCGCTGTTGAGTATCTCCCCGGTCAGTTCGACCAGAGAGCAGACTCCGCGGCACAGTGCATACAGATAATCTCTTGCGGAGAGCGTCCTATCATAAGAACGGCAAAGGTCTACGTTCTCGGCGGAGCGCTTACCGACGCAGAGGTTGAAACAATCAAGAAGTACGTTATCAACCCCGTTGAAGCAAGAGAGGCTTCCTTGGAGCTTCCAAAAACTCTCGTCGTAAATTACGAGATACCCACAGAGGTCGCAACGCTTGACGGCTTTTGTAACATGAAAGAGGAAGACCTTGCGGGATTTATTTCGCAGTACGGTCTTGCTATGGACGTTGACGATCTTCGCTTCTGCCGCGACTATTTTATCACGGAGAAGAGAGATCCCACTATTACCGAGATAAGAATGATAGATACTTATTGGTCGGATCACTGCCGTCATACTACTTTCTTGACAACGATAGACAACGTTACTTTTGAGGACGAGCTTTTGCAGAGCGCGTATAACGATTATCTTGAGACTCGCAAAAAGCTTGGCAGAACAAAGCCTCAGAACCTCATGGATATCGCTACCATCGCGACAAGATACTTGAAGAGCGAGGGCAAGCTCCCGAAACTCGATGAGTCCGAGGAGATAAACGCTTGTACCGTTAAGATAGAGATAGAGGTAGATGGAAAGAAAGAGCCTTGGTTGCTCCTCTTTAAGAACGAAACTCATAATCACCCCACCGAGATCGAGCCTTTCGGAGGCGCGGCAACCTGTATCGGCGGAGCAATACGCGACCCGCTTTCAGGACGTTCTTACGTATATGCCGCAATGCGCGTAACGGGTGCGGGAGATCCCTTGACCCCTGTTTCAGAAACGATAAAGGGTAAGCTTCCTCAAAGAAAGATAGTTCAGACCGCGGCGGCAGGTTATTCGTCTTACGGTAACCAGATAGGACTTGCTACGGGTATGGTAGACGAGCTTTACCACTCAGGTTATGCGGCAAAGAGAATGGAGATAGGCGCTGTTATCGCGGCTGCTCCCGAGGCGAACGTTCGCCGCGAGAGACCCGAGGACGGAGATATAGTTATTTTGCTTGGCGGACGTACGGGACGTGATGGCTGCGGCGGTGCTACCGGCTCATCGAAGAAGCATACGCTTCAGTCTCTTGAGACCTGCGGAGCAGAGGTCCAAAAGGGTAACGCCCCCGAGGAGCGTAAGCTTCAGAGACTTTTCCGCAACGCAGAGGCTTGCCGAATGATAAAGCGTTGCAACGACTTTGGCGCGGGCGGTGTTTCCGTTGCTGTCGGTGAGCTTGCGGACGGACTTGATATAGACCTTAACGCAGTTCCCAAGAAATACGACGGACTTGACGGTACAGAGCTTGCTATAAGTGAGTCTCAAGAGAGAATGGCTGTCGTTATCGAAAAGGAAAACGTAGATCGCTTCATGGAACTCGCGCTTTCCGAAAATCTTGAGGCGACCGTTGTCGCTCGCGTTACCGAAGAGCCCAGACTCCGTATGCATTGGAACGGTAAGACGATAGTTGATATCTCGCGCGAATTCCTCAACTCCAACGGAGCAGAAAAGCATATAGATATTGCTCCCGCAGCTCCTGCGGCATATGCAAAAGAGCGTGTTGAAAGCTTCGAGGACGGCTACCGCGCACTCGTTGACGATCTCAACGTATGCTCACACAGAGGACTTTCGGAGAGATTTGACTCCACCATCGGTGCGGGAACAGTGCTTATGCCTTTCGGAGGAAAGCATCAGCTCACACCTATTCAGGCAATGGTACACAAGATATCGGTAGAGCAGAAGCATACCGACGATTGTTCTTATATGTCTTGGGGCTACAACCCCTATATCACCGAGAAGAGTGCGTATCACGGCGCATATCTCGCAGTAGTTGAAAGCGTATCCAAGCTTATCGCTACGGGTGCTTCCTTTGATGATGTATATCTGACGTTCCAGGAGTATTTCGAGAAGCCCAATAAGGACGCAAAGCGTTGGGGCAAGCCTATGGCGGCTCTCCTTGGCGCGTTCCGAGCACAGCTCGATCTCGGAATCGCTTCTATTGGAGGTAAGGACTCTATGAGCGGTTCGTTTGAGGATCTTGACGTTCCTCCCACGCTCGTTTCCTTTGCCGTGACTACCGGTAAGACCGACGAGGTTATCTCTAACGACTTCAAGGCTGCAGGACATAAAGTAGTTGCTCTCTCTCCCGAATACGACGATAACGGACTTCCCGTTGCGGAATCTCTCCTCGACCTTTACGATAAGGTCACCGAGCTTATGCGCGACGGTAAGGTCTATGCGGCATACACTCCCACTTACGGCGGCGTAGCCGAGGCTATATACAAGATGGCTATCGGTAATGGATTTGGATTTAAGTATGAGGACGACGTTGAGCTCTCCGAGATATTCGGTTATTCTTACGGTGCGTTCTTGCTTGAGGTAGACGCAGAATTTGACGAGGGCAGATGCGTAGGATTTATCACCGACGACGCAAAGATGAGCAAGGGCGAGTGCGAGATCCCCATGGCAGAGCTTTCAAAGACTTACGAAGAAAAGCTTGAGGGCGTATATCCTTGCATGGAAAAGGCAGATAATAAGCGTATAGAGACCTTCTCTTACGCAACAGAGAACCGTGCAGCTCCCGCTGTAAAGGTAGCTAGACCCAAGGTCCTTATTCCCGTATTTCCGGGAACAAACTGCGAGTTCGATACCGCAAAGGTAATGCGTGACGCAGGTGCGGAGGCTAATATATTCGTTATTAACAACCTCACATCTGACGGGATCGCAAATAGCGTAGAGCAGTTCGCAAAGGAGCTTAAGGATTCGCAGATGGTATTCGTACCGGGTGGATTCTCAGGCGGAGACGAGCCCGACGGTTCGGGTAAATTTATCATGGCGTTCTTCCGCAACGAAGCTATAAAGGACGAGGTACATGATCTTCTCAATAACAGAGACGGTCTTATGTGCGGAATCTGTAACGGATTTCAGGCTCTTGTAAAGCTCGGTCTTGTTCCTTACGGAAAGATAATCGACGCAGACGCAAATACACCTACTCTGACCTTCAATACCATATCGCGCCACCAGTCGAAGCTCGTTCGCGTTCGCATAGCCTCCAACAAGTCCCCGTGGCTTGCGGCAACGAACGTTGGCGACGTTTATACAGTTCCGATATCTCACGGAGAGGGAAGATTCCTCGCTTCCGAGGAGATCGTCCGCGAGCTTGGCGCTAACGGACAGATAGCAACGCAGTACGTTGACCTTAACGGCAACGCTACCGACGATATCCGCTACAACCCCAACAACTCGACCTTTGCAATAGAGGGTATCACTTCTCCCGACGGCAGAGTGTTCGGTAAGATGGGACACAGCGAGCGTATCGGAAGCGGACTTTACCGCAATGTTGTCGGAGAATTCGATATGAAGATGTTCGAGTCGGCAGTAAAGTATTTTAAAAACTAAAAATTAAAATTTGAAAGAGGTAGAAAAAATGGCATATATGTCGGATATTGAAATAGCGCAGTCCACACAAATGCAACCTATCGTCGAGGTCGCAAAAACGGCGGGCGTTGACGAGAAATACCTTGAGCAGTACGGAAAATATAAAGCAAAAGTAGATTACGCGCTTCTTAATGAGTCTCCCCGTAAGAACGGAAAGCTCATTCTTGTGACCGCTATAACTCCCACTCCCGCGGGAGAGGGAAAAACTACCACGACCATAGGTCTTGCCGACGGTATGCGCCGTATCGGCAAGAACGTCGCGGTAGCTCTCCGTGAGCCTTCCTTGGGTCCCGTTTTTGGAATCAAGGGCGGTGCGGCAGGCGGCGGATACGCGCAGGTCGTGCCGATGGAGGATATAAATCTTCACTTTACGGGCGATTTCCACGCAATAGGCGTGGCAAACAATCTGCTTGCGGCAATGCTTGATAACCATATCTATCAGGGAAATTCGCTTAATATCGACCCCAGACGTATCACTTGGAAGCGTTGTGTCGATATGAACGACCGTCAGCTTCGTTTCGTTACAGACGGACTTGGAGGACGAGTAAACGGAACTCCCCGTGAGGACGGCTTTGATATCACCGTTGCCTCCGAGATAATGGCGGTGTTCTGCCTTGCAAATTCTATAAATGACTTGAAAGAAAGACTCTCGAGAATAGTTGTTGCTTACACCTATGACGAGAAGCCCGTTACTGCGGGAGATATCGGAGCTGTTGGCGCTATGGCGGCACTCTTGAAGGACGCGCTTAAGCCTAACCTCGTGCAGACGCTTGAGGGAACGCCCGCGTTCGTTCACGGCGGACCTTTCGCGAATATCGCACACGGCTGTAACTCTGTTATCGCGACGAAGATGGCTATGAAGCTTGCCGATTACGCAGTGACTGAGGCTGGTTTTGGCGCGGACCTCGGAGCAGAGAAGTTCCTTGATATCAAGTGCCGTTACGCAGGACTTAAGCCTGATGCAGTAGTCGTAGTCGCTACCGTTCGTGCACTCAAGATGCATGGCGGTGTTGCAAAGACCGAGCTTAATTCCGAGAACCTTTGCGCTCTTGAAGCGGGAATCCCCAATCTTCTCCGTCACGTATCTAACATCAAGAACGTTTATAAGCTGCCTTGCGTGGTAGCCGTAAACCGTTTTCCGACCGATACCGACGCAGAGATAGAGCTGGTTATAGCAAAGTGCCGTGAGCTTGGCGTAAACGTTCGTCTCTCTACCGTTTGGGCAGAGGGCGGAAAGGGCGGCATGGAGCTTGCCGAGGAGGTCGTCCGTCTTTGCGAGGAAAAGAACGATTTCTCGTTCAGCTATGAGCTTGACGGAACTATCGAGGAAAAGATAGAGGCTATCGTCCGCAGAATTTACGGCGGAGACGGTGTGACTTTTGCTCCTCTTGCTAAAAAGGAGATAGCAAAGCTCACGGCTCTCGGCTTTGATAAAATGCCCATCTGTATGGCAAAAACGCAGTATAGCTTCTCCGATGACCAGACGAAGCTCGGCGCGCCCGAAGGCTTCACGGTCACCGTTCGTAACGTCAAAGTGTCGGCGGGCGCAGGCTTTATAGTCGCGCTCACGGGCGATATCATGACTATGCCGGGACTCCCCAAAGTTCCCGCCGCAGAACGTATCGACGTTGACGAAAACGGAAAAATTTCGGGATTGTTTTAAGGGACGCAAGGACGCGTAGGACGCGGGGGGATGCGTGGGGGGGAACTTTTTGAAAAAAGTTTCCCCCAGACCCCCTTCAAAAACTTTCCATAAGGGGTTATTATAAATAACCGTTTGTGGATAACTAAATTTGATAGTTTTTCTCTAAGGAAGAAAGGGGTCGGACGGCTAAAGCCACCGACCGCGCTTTCTTTAGGTAAATAAGGAAAAAATATTCTATTGAAAGAAAATACGCCCGATATCGATAAGTAAAGTAATTACTTCTTTTGGGAAGTTCTTTGAAGGTGTGGAAACTTTCTTTCAAGAAAGTTTCCACAAATCGCACCCCATTCCCTTGCTATAAAAAACAACAAAAAATATGCTCGAAAAACGCGTAATATTGTCAAACAATATTGCACAATTTTCTTGACAAAAGATGTGTGATGTGGTATAATAATAAAAATAAAAAAAAGGAGTCACTATGAAAAACATAACGGAATTTCGTAAGGCAAATACCACGTTTCTTCACAAGGGTGAATTGTCCCATTCCGCAGCATCTTTTTCTATTGGTGATATCGTTATTTCTGATTCTGAAGACATTGTCTTTTTCCCCGGTTTTTGCGATGTGCATGTGCATTTTCGTGAGCCGGGCTTTTCTTATAAAGAAACTATGGCAACGGGAAGCGCGGCGGCGGCTCGCGGAGGATACACCGCGGTATGCACTATGCCGAATCTAAAGCCCGTTCCCGACACAAAGGAGCATCTTTCAGAACAGCTTGATATCATAAAGAGAGACGCGACGATAAATGTTTATCCTTATGCCGCGATAACTGTGGGGCAGATGGGTGAAAAACTTTCCGACATGGAGGAAATGGCAAGCGAAGCTATCGCGTTTTCGGACGACGGCCGCGGAGTGCAGAGCGACGATATGATGAGAGAGGCAATGCTAAAGGCAAAGGCTCTGGGCAAAATGATAGTAGCGCATTGCGAGGTAAATTCCTTGCTTAACGGCGGATATATACACGACGGAGAATACGCGAAGGCTCACGGTCACAAGGGAATATGCTCGGCGAGTGAATATGAGCAGGTGGCGAGAGACATCGAGCTCGTAAGAGAAACGGGCTGCGCGTATCACGTTTGTCACATTTCCGCAAAGGAGACGGTCGAGCTTATAAGAAAAGCCAAGAAAGAGGGCTTGAACGTGACGTGTGAGACAGCACCTCATTATCTTGTTATGGACGACAGCGATCTGCGGGAGGAAGGGCGCTTTAAAATGAATCCCCCTCTTAGAAGCAGAGAGGACAGAGAAGCGCTCGTGGAAGGCTTAAAGGACGGAACTATCGACATGATAGCGACCGACCACGCGCCGCACTCCGAGGAAGAGAAATCACGCGGACTTGAAAAGAGTGCATTCGGAATAGTCGGTCTTGAAACGGCTTTCCCGCTCATGTATACGAAACTCGTGAAAACGGGAATCATAACCTTGGAAAAGCTTGTAGACGTACTTGCGTTTGCTCCGAGACGCCGTTTCGGAATACCGCTTGGCAACGATTTTTCCGCATGGGACTTGAGCGTTGAATTTACCGTTGACCCGAACGAATTTCTTTCAAAGGGAAGATCAACGCCCTTAACGGACATGAAGCTCTTCGGCAAAAATCTTCTTACTGTTTGCGACGGTAAGGTCGTATATAAAAGCAAAAATTAAAATTAACTATATATAATATCACGGAGGCAAAATATGGCAAAGAGAACAGACATCAAAAAAATTCTGATCATCGGCTCAGGACCTATCGTTATAGGTCAGGCTGCCGAGTTTGACTATGCGGGAACGCAGGCGTGTCTTGCGCTTAAGGAAGAGGGATACGAGGTCGTACTCGTAAACTCGAACCCCGCGACTATCATGACCGATACGACTATTGCCGATAAGGTCTATATGGAGCCCCTTACTCTTGAATATATCGCAAAGATACTTCGCTACGAGCGTCCCGATGCGATACTCCCAGGTATCGGCGGACAGACGGGTCTTAACCTCGCTATGCAGCTTGAGAAAAAGGGCGTTCTTAAAGAGTGCCGCGTAGAGCTTCTCGGAACGAGCAGCGAGAGTATTGAGAGAGCAGAGGACAGAGAGCTTTTCAAGGAGCTTTGCCAGTCTATTGGCGAGCCGACTATCCCCTCGGAGATAACTTACGATCTTGACGAGGCAAAGAAAGCGGCAAATAGAATAGGCTACCCCGTAGTTCTTCGCCCCGCGTTCACTCTCGGAGGAACGGGCGGCGGATTCGCAAACAACGAGGAAGAGCTTATCGAGATAGGTCTTAACGCGTTCAAGCTCTCTCCCGTTCATCAGGTCCTTATCGAGAAGAGCGTTAAGGGCTATAAGGAGATAGAGTTTGAGGTTATGCGCGACTCCACAGGTCACGCTATCACCATCTGCGGAATGGAAAACATCGACCCCGTAGGCGTTCACACGGGAGACTCTTTGGTAGTAGCTCCTATCATGACGCTATCCGATGCGGACAAGAAGATGCTTAATGACTCCGCTATAAAAATTATCAAAGAGCTTAAGATAGAGGGCGGCTGTAACGTACAGTTCGCGCTTGACCCCCACTCCAGCCAGTACTATCTTATAGAAGTCAACCCTCGCGTCTCTCGTTCTTCCGCGCTTGCGTCAAAGGCTTCGGGATACCCAATCGCCCGTGTGACCGCAAAGATAGCGGTAGGCATGGCACTTGAGGAGATAAAGATAGCAAATACCAACGCGGCATTCGAGCCTGTTCTTGATTACGTTATCGCAAAGCTTCCTCGTTTCCCGTTCGATAAATTCACTACTGCCTCCAACACTCTCGGTACGCAGATGAAGGCAACGGGTGAGGTAATGGGTATCGGTTCAAACCTTGAAGAATGTCTCTTGAAGGGTATTCGCTCGCTTGAAGTCGGTGTACACCACATTTATCACCACAAGTTCGACAATATGTCCGACGACGAGCTTCGCGCTTATATCTCCGAATTTCGCGATGATAATATCTTCGCAATAGCGGAGCTTATCTACCGCGGAGCGACTGTTGAGGAGATACACGATATCACAAAGATAACCTCGTTCTTCCTTCAGGCGATAAAGAATATCGTCGATATGGAAGAGACCTTGAAGGCTCACGCGTTTGAGCTTGAAACGCTCAAGGCGGCAAAGAAGATGGGCTTCTCGGATAAGTACGTTGCGAGAATGTGGAAGTGCACAGAGCTTGACGTATTCAAGTTCAGAAAAGAAAAGGATCTTTTCCCTGTATTCAGAATGGTCGATACCTGCCATACGGGAGCATATATTCCTTACTTCTACTCCTCTTATTCCGGCGAGAATACCTCTATCCTCACCGATAAGAAGAAAATAGTCGTTCTCGGTGCAGGTCCTATCCGTATCGGTCAGGGCGTTGAGTTTGACTATTCTACCGTTCATGCGGTAACCACAATAAAGAAATCGGGCTATGAGGCTATAATCATAAACAATAACCCCGAGACCGTTTCTACCGACTATACGACGGCAGATAAGCTTTATTTCGAGCCTCTTACTCCCGAGGACGTTATGAATATCATTGAGTTTGAAAAGCCCGAGGGCGTAGTTGCTTCTCTTGGCGGTCAGACTGCGATAAACCTTGCTCAGCCTCTTTACGATTTTGGCGTAAAGATAATCGGCACGGATTGCGCAGCTATCGACAAGGCAGAGAACAGAGACGCATTCGAGAAGCTTCTTAAGGAGCTTAATATCCCTCAGCCCGAGGGTCGCGCCGTAACCAAGATAGAAGACGGCGTATCGGCGGCAGCAAAGATAGGTTATCCCGTTCTCGTTCGTCCTTCGTTCGTGCTTGGCGGCCGCGCGATGCAGATAGTTGCAAATGAGGCACAGCTTCGCCACTATCTTAAGACCGCCGTTGAGATAGACGAGGACAAGCCCGTTCTCGTAGATAAGTATATCATTGGTAAAGAGGTCGAGGTCGATGCTATATGCGACGGACACGACGTATTCGTTCCGGGTATCATGGAACTCGTTGAGAGAACGGGTATCCACTCGGGTGACTCGATAAGCGTTTATCCCTCATTCAGTATCTCCGATAAGGTAAAGGGTACGATACTTCAATACGCAAAGAAGCTCGGTCTCGGAATAGGCATCGTAGGTCTTTACAATATCCAGTTTATCGTTGATAAGAACGATGAGGTATTTATCATAGAGGTAAATCCCCGTTCGTCACGTACCGTTCCTTTCCTTTCGAAGTCAACGGGATACTCTCTTGCGGATATCGCGACCGAGTGTATCCTCGGCAAGTCGCTCAAGGAGCAGGGAATATTCTGCCTGTATCCCGAGGAAAAGAACCGTTGGTACGTCAAAGTTCCCGTGTTCTCATATAATAAACTTCGCGGACTTGACGCGTACCTCTCGCCCGAAATGAAGTCTACGGGTGAAGCTATTGGATATGATGATAAGCTCAACCGCGCGTTCTATAAGGCACTTCAGGCATCGGGAATGCATCTCCAGAATTACGGTACTGTATTCGCTACTATCGCGGACAAGGATAAGGAAGAGGCTCTTCCTCTTATTCGTCGTTTCTATAACCTCGGATTTAATATCGAGGCAACCGAGGGAACGGCAAAGTTCTTGAAGGAAAACGGAATACGCACTCATGTTCTTGGAAAGATAGGCGATGGAAGCGACGAGATTCAGGATTCTATCCGTCAGGGTCATATCGCGTACGTTATCAATACGAGTGATATTGCTTCGAGCGATCAGATACATGACGGTCACGAGATAAGAAAGATAGCTACCGAGAGTAACGTTACGCTCTTTACCTCTCTTGATACTGTTAGAGTTCTTCTCGACGTACTTGATGAGATCACGCTTCGTATTTCTACTATTGACGCTTAAGGAGTTTCTTCATGAAGCAAAGATTTTTTGAAATAACCGAAAATACGGCTCTGACAAGTAACGTATATCGCATGCGCCTTTCGGGTGATACCTCGGATATACGCGAGGGTCAGTTCGTGAATATCTTGATAGACGGTCTTTACCTCCGTCGCCCCATTTCTGTCTGTGATTGCACGGATGGAGAGCTTACGCTTATTTATAAGGTCGTAGGCAAGGGAACGGAGAAAATGGCTCAAATGAAGAAAGGAAAGCTCGATATTCTCACAGGACTCGGAAACGGTTACGATACTTCGACAGCAGGGGACAAGCCCCTGCTGCTCGGAGGAGGAGTAGGCGTTCCGCCCCTTTACCTCCTTGCCAAAAAGCTTATCGGTGAGGGTAAGCGGGTAACTGTCGTTCTCGGCTTTAATACAAAGGACGAGATATTTTATGAAAATGAGTTTAAAGAGCTTGGTGCTACCGTTTATGTAACGACGGTTGACGGCTCGTACGGGATCAAAGGCTTCGTTACCGACGCTATGAAGGATATCGAATATACTTACTTTTATACCTGCGGTCCTGAGCCTATGCTCAAGGCAATATATAACGCGTCGGTGACCGAGGGTCAGCTCAGCTTTGAAGAACGTATGGGCTGTGGCTTCGGCGCGTGTATGGGTTGCTCGTGCAAGACCATATACGGAAATAAGCGTATATGTAAGGACGGACCCGTACTCAGAAAGGAGGAGATACTGTGGCAGAAGTAAAGAATACTAAAGTAGAGCTTTGCGGTATCACTCTTGACAATCCGATAATTCCCGCAAGCGGTACGTTCGGATACGGATACGAGTTTTCGGAGCTTTACGACATAAATATGCTCGGTACGTTCTCCTTTAAGGGAACGACAAAGGATGCGAGGTTTGGCAATCCCACCCCCAGAATCGCGGAGTGCTACGCGGGTATGATAAACGCTGTAGGGCTTCAGAATCCGGGTGTTGAAAAGGTCATATCCGAGGAATTGCCTAAAATGAAAGAGGTTTTCCATAAGCCCGTTATGGCAAACGTAAGCGGATTTTCTATTGATGATTACGCTTATACGGTAGAAAGGCTTGACTCGTGCTCCGAGATAGGTTGGTTTGAGGTAAACGTAAGCTGTCCGAACGTACATGGCGGCGGAATGAGCTTCGGTACGTCACCCGATGCGGCAGCAGAAGTAACAAAGGCGGTTCGCAAGGTAACGAATAAGCCGCTTATAATCAAGCTTTCCCCGAACGTTACCGATATCGTCTCTATCGCAAAGGCGTGCGAGGCGGCAGGCGCTGACGGAATAAGTCTTATCAATACCTTGCTCGGTATGAGAATAGATCTAAATAAGAGAAAGCCCGTTATAGCAAATACTATGGGCGGTTTCTCCGGTCCGGCTATTTTCCCCGTAGCCGTAAGAATGGTATATCAGGTAGCAAAGGCTGTCGATATCGCCGTTGTCGGAATGGGCGGAGTTTCAAGTGCCGAGGACGTAATTGAAATGATGATGGCAGGCGCGACTGCGGTTCAGGTGGGCGCGGCTAACCTTATAAATCCTTATGTGTGCAGAGATATCATAAACGATCTGCCCACAGTAATGGAAAAGTATAAAATAGATTCGCTTTCCGATATTATCGGAGCGGTATAAAACAAATAAAATATTAAGGAGAATATCATGGGAAAAGACGTAATTATTGCCTGTGACTTTGACAGCGCGGAAAAAACATTTGCATTTCTTGATAAATTCACTGGCAAAAAGCCTTTTGTTAAGATCGGTATGGAGCTTTATTATGCCGAAGGTCCTTCTATCGTTCGCGAGATAAAGAAGCGCGGACATAAGATATTCCTTGACCTCAAGCTTCACGACATTCCCAATACCGTAAAGAAGTCCATGGCGGTGCTTTCACGCCTTGACGTAGATATGACCAATCTCCACGCGGCAGGAACTGTCAGAATGATGGAGGCGGCTATCGAGGGACTTACAAGACCCGACGGAACTCGTCCTATGCTTATCGCGGTAACACAGCTTACCTCTACCGATCAGGAGAGCATGGAAAAGGATCTTCTCATAGAGAAGCCCATCGCTGATGTAGTTATGCACTACGCTCATAACGCAAAAGTTGCGGGACTTGACGGTGTAGTTTGCTCACCTCTTGAGGCAGGCAAGGTACACGAGACTTGTGGAAAAGGCTTCGTTACCGTTACCCCCGGTGTTCGTTTTGCTGACGGCGACATTGGAGACCAGAAGAGAGTAATGACTCCCGCAGAGGCAAAGAAGATAGGCTCTGACTATATCGTAGTAGGCAGACCGATAACCGCCGCTGAAGATCCCGTTGCCGCATACGAAAGATGCGTAAACGAATTTGTTGACTGAAATTTCAAGGAGGATACGTAAAAATGGAAGGCTATAAGAGAGAGTTTATTGAATTTCTTGAGAGCGCAGGCGTTCTTAAGTTTGGTGATTTCACCGCAAAGAGCGGAAGAAAGATCCCGTATTTTATAAATGCGGGAATGATAAAAACGGGCGACGATATCGCAAAGCTCGGTGAGTTTTACGCAAAGGCTTATTTCGAGAAGCTCGGAGCGAAAAAGGCGGTCCTTTACGGTCCTGCATATAAGGGCATTTCGCTTGCGGTTTCCGCGGCAGTTGCTCTTTCAAAGAACGATCTCAACGTTCCTTTCTTCTTCAACCGTAAGGAAGTAAAGGATCACGGAGAGGGCGGCGTATTCGTAGGATACGTTCCCACCGCAGATGAGGAAGTCGTTATTATCGAGGACGTTATCACCGCGGGAACGGCAATACGTGAGAGCATGGAGATACTTTCTCACCTTGAGGGAGTCAAGGTAGCGGCAACCTTTATCATGGTAGACCGCAAGGAAAAGGGTCAGACCGAAAAGGGAGCTATGCAGGAGATCGAGGAGCAGTTCGGCTTCCCAGTATACTCCATCGTTGACGTTTACGATATAATCGAATATCTTGAGGAAGACGAAAAGAACGCTGAAAACGTAGAGCGTATCAAGAACTATCTCAAGGTAAACGGTGCAAAGGTATAAGCTATGAGGAGTCTTATCGATATCTTCGATCTGTCTGTAGAGGAGCTTGACGGACTTATCGAAAGGGCAAACGATATTATAGATAATCCCGCAAAGTATGCGGAGAGCTGTAAGGGAAAAAAACTTGCAACTCTGTTTTTCGAGCCTTCTACACGTACACGCCTCAGCTTTGAAGCGGCAATGCTTGAGCTCGGTGGAAACGTTATAGGCTTCTCGGAGGCTTCAAGCTCTTCAGCGGCAAAGGGGGAGAGCATCGCCGATACCGCAAAGGTAATCAGCGCATACGCGGATATTATCGCCATGCGCCATCCCAAAGAGGGCGCGCCTTACGTTGCATCAAAGAATGCAAGTATTCCGATAATCAACGCGGGTGACGGTGGACACGCGCATCCCACACAGACGCTTACCGACCTGCTTACTATATTTCGCGAAAAGGGCAGACTGAATGATCTGACTGTTGGATTTTGCGGAGACCTTAAATACGGAAGAACGGTACACTCGCTTATATCCGCACTTACGAGATATGAGGGAATAAAGGTCGTGCTCGTTTCTCCCGAGGAACTTAAAGTTCCGGGATACGTAAGAGATGGTCTGCTTAAAAAGAACGGCATGGAATTTCAAGAGACTGCCGATCTTGATAAGGCTATGCCCGAGCTCGACATATTGTATATGACTCGTATCCAGCGCGAGCGTTTTCCCGATCAGGACGAGTACGAAAGACTTAAGGATAGCTATATACTTACGCTCGAAAAGCTCGATAACGCAAAGAAGGATCTTTCTATCCTTCACCCGCTTCCCAGAGTCAATGAGATCAGCGTAAAGGTAGACGCAGATCCAAGAGCTTGTTATTTCAAACAAGCATATAACGGAAAATACATCAGAATGGCTCTTATCCTCAAGCTTCTTGAGGATGCTGAAAATCGAGTTATGGGCGAGGATATCGAAAAGGATTGTATCGTAAACGAGATACGTTGTAAGAATCCCGCTTGTATAACTTCGATCGAGCAGGAGCTCGACCATAAATTCCGCTTTGCAAGTGAGGACGGCGGAGTTTACCGTTGTATCTATTGCGAGAAAAAAGGCAAAAAAAGCTAAAGCTTTGACTTTTGTTCTTGACATCTCGACAAAAAAAGGTTATAATATATAAAATAATTTGAATAAATAAAGAGGAGAAAAAATGGCAACTTTTATCAACGAACCTTCTCATACTTTTAACGAATATCTTTTGATTCCGGGATATTCTTCAAGCGAGTGCATTCCCGCAAACGTAAGTCTTAAGACTCCGCTTGTAAAATATAAAAAGGGAGAGACCCCCGCTATAACCATGAACATTCCTATGGTTTCGGCTATCATGCAGTCGGTTTCCGGTGACAGACTTGCGGTAGCTCTTGCGGTTGAGGGCGGTGTAGCGTTTATCTACGGCTCACAGTCTATCGAAGACGAGGCTGCAATGGTAAGCCGCGCAAAGAATTATAAGGCAGGCTTTGTTAACAGTGATTCCAATATTCGTCCCGATGCTACCATGGCAGACGTAGTAGCTCTTAAGGAGAGAACAGGACACTCTACCGTTGCCGTTACTGACGATGGAACAGCTAACGGAAAGCTTCTCGGTATAGTTACGAGCCGTGACTACCGTGTCAGCCGTATGGATCCCGCAACAAAGGTATCCGAGTTCATGACTCCCTTCGATAAGCTTATCGTTGCAGAGGAGGGAACTACCCTTAAGGAAGCAAACGATATCATTTGGGATCATAAGCTCAATTCCTTGCCCATTATAAACAAGGAAGGCAAGCTTTGCTGCATGGTATTCCGTAAGGACTACGATTCGCATAAGCAGAATAAGAACGAGCTTCTCGACGCATCTAAAAGATACGTTGTAGGCGCAGGTATAAACACAAGAGACTACGCAGAACGCGTTCCCGCACTCGTTGAGGCAGGCGCAGACGTTCTTTGTATCGACTCCTCCGAGGGCTTCTCCGAGTGGCAGAAACTCACGCTTGAGTGGATAAGAGCAAAGTACGGTGACAGCGTAAAGGTTGGAGCGGGTAACGTCGTTGACGCGGCTGGCTTCCGCTTCCTCGCTGATTGCGGTGCGGACTTCATTAAGGTAGGTATCGGCGGCGGTTCTATCTGTATCACCCGAGAAACAAAGGGTATCGGACGCGGACAGGCTACTGCTCTTATCGAGGTATGCAAGGCAAGAGACGAGTACTTCAAGGAGACGGGCGTATATATCCCCGTATGTTCTGACGGAGGTATCGTTTACGACCACCATATCACACTTTCTCTCGCAATGGGCGCAGACTTCGTAATGCTCGGAAGATATTTCGCACGCTTTGACGAAAGCCCCTCTAACAAGGTAAGCATTGGCGGTACGTATTATAAAGAATATTGGGGCGAGGGCTCTGCCCGCGCTCGTAACTGGCAGAGATATGACCTTGGCGGAGACAAGAAGCTTTCCTTTGAGGAGGGAGTTGATTCTTACGTTCCGTACGCAGGATCTCTTAAGGACAACGTGGCTATGTCGCTCGCAAAGGTTCGCTCGACTATGTGTAACTGCGGAGCATTGACTATTCCCGAGCTTCAGGAAAAGGCAGTCCTTACGCTCGTATCCGCTACGAGTATCGTTGAGGGCGGAGCTCACGACGTTATTCAGAAAGAAAAGAGCAGCGCGGTAAAGTAATCGCTATCCGTATGGGGTGTCGCTTGAACACCCCTTTCGGCTTTAAAAAACACAAAAAGGAGAACGACTATGGCAAAAATGTGGGCTGGAAGAACTGCGGGACAGACCGACAGTATCGCAGACGATTTTAACTCTTCTATCAGCTTCGATTCAAGAATGTACCGTCAGGATATAACGGGAAGCATGGCTCACGCCGCAATGCTTGGCGCGAAGAATATAATTACACAGGAAGAAGCACAGACGCTTATCGACGGTCTTGACACAATACTTTCAGACATTGACAGCGGAAAGCTTGAATTTGATATGTCGTGCGAAGATATCCATATGTTCGTTGAGCAGGTACTTACCGAAAGACTCGGCGACGTCGGAAAAAAGCTTCATACGGCAAGAAGCCGTAACGATCAGGTAGCGCTTGACTTGCGCATGTACCTTCGCGACGAGATAAATACCATAAGAGAAAAGACGGAAAAGCTTATATTTGCACTTTTAGACGCGGCAGAAAAGTATAAGGCTGTAATAATGCCGGGGTATACTCATTTGCAAAGAGCACAGCCGATAACCTTCGGCCATCATCTTATGGCTTACGTAATGATGCTTACTCGCGATTGCGACCGCTTGAGAGATTGTAATAAGCGTCTTGATCAGTCACCCATAGGCTCTTGCGCGCTTGCGGGAACGACTTATGATACAGACAGACGCTTTGAAGCCGCAAGACTCGGATTTGACGGCATTTGTATGAATAGCATCGACGGTGTTTCGGACAGAGACTTCTGCGTTGAGTTTTTAAGCGCGGGCGCAACGCTTATGATGCACCTTTCTCGCTTTTCGGAGGAGATAATCCTTTGGTCGAGCTGGGAGTTCAAATTTATTGAGCTTTCGGATGCTTATACAACGGGCTCGTCTATAATGCCGCAGAAAAAGAATCCCGATATGGCGGAGCTTATCCGCGGAAAGACGGGACGTGTTTACGGTGACCTTATGGCACTTCTCACAACGCTCAAGGGCATACCGCTTGCTTACAACAAGGATATGCAGGAGGATAAAGAGAGTGTGTTTGATGCGGTGGACACACTTAATATGTGTCTTGACGTCATGACCCCCATGATAGCGACGATGAGCGTACGTGCCGATAATATGAAAAAGGCGGCACAGGGCGGATTTATAAACGCTACTGACCTTGCCGATTACCTCGTAAAAAAGGGAATGCCTTTCCGCTCGGCATATAAGATATCGGGACAGATAGTTGCTAAATGCATTTCCGAGGGGAAAGTGCTTGAAACTCTTACGCTTGATGAATATAAAGCGTACAGTGAGCTTTTCGATGCGGACTTGTACAACGATATAGCTCTTGAGACTTGCGTCGAGAAGAGAATATCCGAGGGCGGAACTTCTGTTGCTTCGGTAGAGGCGCAGATAAAATACGTAAAAGATATTATGAATATCAAATAAAATTTAACAGGAGAAACAACATGGAAAGAGAAAAATTCGGCTCACGATTAGGATTTATACTTATTTCCGCGGGCTGTGCTATCGGACTCGGAAATGTCTGGCGTTTTCCGTATATTGTAGGACAGTACGGAGGCGCACTGTTTATACTTATATACCTTGCTTTTCTTGTAATATTCGGTCTTCCCATAATGACTATGGAGTTCTCGGTAGGTCGCGCAAGTCAAAAAAGTATTGCGAGCTCGTTCGGAGCGCTTCAGCCAAAGGGAACTAATTGGAATTGGTTCTCGTGGATAGGAATGGCTGGCAACTATCTGCTCATGATGTTCTATACGACCATTACGGGTTGGATGTTCGCTTATATGATAAAAATGATAAAGGGCGACTTTTATGCGGGACAGACGTCGGCGCAGGTCGATGCGGAGTTTGGCGCGCTTATAAGCGAGCCCGTTGCCGTTATCGGATTTATGATACTCACCGTTATTCTCGGAGTGGTCATTTGCTCCTTTGGACTCAAGAACGGTCTTGAGCGAGTAAATAAGGTCATGATGCTTGCTTTGCTCGCTATCATCGTTATCCTTGCGGTTCGCGCGGTAACGCTTCCGGGTGCTTCGGAGGGACTTAAGTATTACCTCGTACCGAGCCTTGATAAGATGCTTGAGACGGCAGAGGGACAGACCGTAGCGGCACGTATAGGAGAGGTCATATTCGCCGCTATGGGACAGGCGTTCTTTACGCTTTCCATCGGTATGGGCTCTATGGCTATTTTCGGAAGCTATATCAGCAAGGAGCGTCGTCTTATGGGCGAATCCTTGTCAATAGCGCTTCTCGATACGTTTGTAGCCTTTACCGCGGGACTTATCGTTATTCCGTCTTGCTTTGCGTTCGGAATAAATCCAGGACAGGGTCCCGGACTTATATTTACCACTTTGCCCAACGTATTTAACTCAATGGCAGGCGGCAGAGTATGGGGAAGCTTGTTCTTCTTGTTTATGGTATTCGCGGCACTTTCCACCGTTTCCGCGGTGTTTGAGAATATACTCGCTATCGGTATGGATAAGTGGGGCTGGAGCAGAAAGAAAGCTTGTATTATCAATGTGATTCTTATAATAGTTCTTTCACTTCCTTGCGCTCTCGGCTTCAATCTTCTTTCCTTTGTTCAGCCTCTTGGAGAGGGAAGCGGTATTCTTGACCTTGAGGACTTTATCGTCAGCAGTAATATACTTCCTCTCGGCTCGCTCTTTTACGTATGCTTCTGTACTTGGAAGCGCAAGGGCTGGGGTTGGGATAACTTTATGCTTGAAGCCAACACGGGAAAAGGACTTGGGATATCCAATAAGCTCCGCGTATATTGTACCTACGTTTTGCCTGTGATACTTGTTTTGTTCTGGGCATTCGGAATCTTCAGTACGTTTTTCGGCTAATATACTGAATTTTTAGGGAGCGCAAAGCATTGCGCTCCCTTTATTAAAAGGAGAATAAATGTTAAAGCGTTTTTTATCATATTATAAGCCGCATAAGCTTATATTTACACTCGATATGCTTGCCTCTCTTTTGGTCGCGCTTGTGGCTATCGTATATCCGATAGTGACTCGTACCATGCTCAACGACCTTATACCGAACAGAAATTATCGAATGATAGTGGTGTTCGGAGTAGGTCTTTTGGTGCTTTATATCGTTCGTATGCTGTTGAATTATTTTATTCAATATTATGGACACGTAATGGGTGTGCGCATGCAGGCACAGATGAGACGCGATATGTTCGAGCATCTCGAAAAGCTTCCTTATAAATTTTACGACAACAATGAAACGGGAAAAATAATGTCGCGAATGACTAACGACCTTATGGATATAAGCGAGCTTGCGCATCACGGACCTGAAAACATACTTATATCGACAGTTTCGGTAATAACCTCATTCGTTTATCTGTTTATCATAAATAAGTGGCTTACGTTGATAATCTTCATTTGCGTGCCGTTTTTGCTTATGATAGCTATGCTTCTTCGCAAGCGTATGCGAAATGCTTTCATGGAGAGCCGTAAGTCGATAGCACAGATAAACGCGTCGCTTGAGGGAAGTATTTCGGGAATCAGAGTAACAAAGGCGTTCAACAACTCTAAAAAAGAGGAAGAGAAATTTGAAGAGGGGAACGAGGCGTTTGTTAGATCGAGAAAAGCCGCGTATAAGGCTATGGGACAATTCCATTCCTCAACCGCGTTCATTACCGACGTTTTTAACGTAGTCGTTCTTATTGCGGGCGGACTTTTCCTTTACGGTGGTTCAATAACTTTTGGCGATTATTCGGCATTTATCGTATCGGTAAGTCTCTTTATTTCCCCTGTAATGACTCTTATAAACTTTATGGAGCAGTATCAGAACGGAGTAACGGGCTTCTCGCGCTTTGTTGAGATAATGGATGCAGAGCCCGAAAAGGACAGCGAGGGAGCTATTGACGCGGGCGTTGTTGAGGGTCATATAGAGCTTTGTGACGTATCGTACTCTTACGATAACGAAAAAGAGGTGCTCAATCATGTTTCCTTGAATATCGAAAAGGGAAAGACGTACGCACTTGTCGGTTCATCGGGCGGAGGAAAAACGACGATATGCCACCTCATACCGCATTTTTACGAACTTGATTCGGGTAAGATACTTATAGACGGTAAGGATATAGCGAATCTGACTCGCGAATCGGTGCGCAGAAACATAGGTATCGTTCAACAGGATATTTATCTGTTTAACGCAAGCATACGCGATAATATCCTTTACGGCAGGCTTGACGCTACCGAGGAAGAGGTAATAGAAGCGGCAAAACGCGCGAATATCCACGACTATATAATGACGCTTGAGAATGGATACGATACGCAGATAGGCGAGCGCGGAGTTCGTCTGTCGGGCGGACAGAAGCAACGTCTTTCTATCGCGCGAGTGTTCTTGAAAAATCCGCCGATACTCATTCTTGATGAGGCGACAAGCGCACTTGATAATACGACAGAGATACTGATCCAACAAGCTCTCGACGAGCTTTGCAAGGGCAGAACTACTATCGTCGTGGCGCATAGGCTTTCTACTATAAAGAACGCCGATGAGATAGCGGTCGTGCTTGGTGGAAAAATCGTAGAGCAGGGAACGCACGACGAGCTTATCGCCAAGGGCGGAGAATACGCAAAGCTTTACGAATTGCAGTTCAGAGCAAACAGTATGGAAATGTAGACTGGTAAATAACAAAATAAAAAAAGGATAGGATCTCAGGTCTGCAACTTTAGAGGAGAAAACACGAACACCACCAATGAAATTTCTTTGGTGGTGTTTTTCTGTCGGTGGAAACTTGCCAAAGCCTCCCTTGTGTAAAGGGAGGTGGCTTGCGAAGCAAGACGGAAGGATTGTAAAAAGCAGATTTTTATAGCAAAACAATCCCTCAGTCACCTTCGGTGACAGCTCCCTTTGCACAAGGGAGCCTTTGTACGTCATACCTCTGCGGATAGTGGGTTCGGGCTTCTGCCCGATTGTGCGAGGACTGCCGCGCGCTATGCTTGCCCCAGACGCAAGCACCACAAAATGGCTTTACAATTGATGTTCCTTGACAATGTTCCCATTTTATGATACAATATTAGTGTACCAAAAGTTATGGGGGATATTGATATGAATCTATATCACGGAACTCAAATTCAAAACATAAAGAAATTAGAACCGTTCGCTACACAAACCAATGCAATATCAAAACCCGTGATATGTTTTACGCCAAGCTATTGTATTGCTCTGTTTTACATATGGAATCGTTCTTACAAATGGGTAACTTTTAGTGAAAATGAAAATGGTAAAGTAGTTTTTGTCGAACATTACGATAATATGCTTTACGATTTTTATAGCAAGGTAACTGGAAGCATTTATGAATGCAACGGTGATAATCCTGCGATTACCCCCACTCACATGAAGGGTGTATATACTTCCGAAATTTCTATATCTATTGAAAAAGAAACACAAATTGGTAATGTATATAATGAAATTCTAAAACAAGAATCATTGGGAAAGATTATAATCCGAAGATATAGTCAGCTATCATTAGATGATAAAAATAAAATTTTAAAGCAAACTGTTAGAGCAATCCATATGCAAAAATTATTGATTCCGTCTGACTATGTACCCAAGCAAGAGCAAGTACGCTTTGTGCAAACTTATTTTCCGCAAGCGTGGGATGTTGCTTCAAAAATGACCACGACGGAAGTTAATCAAATGATATGTGAATGGAGAACATCGTTGAAAAAATAAATCCTGTTTTAACACCTCACAGCGAGAGCTTCTTTG
>JAZNEM010000123.1:0-5235 GCA_045588595.1 Eubacteriales bacterium | reverse complement strand
GAGGGATTGTAAAAGTAACATTTTAACACAAAACAATCCCTCACCCGACTCCGTCGGGAGCTCCCTTTACACAAGGGAGCCTTTGGGTACGTGCATAAACTTTTCTTAAATCCATCTCCCCGATAAACCGCAATTTGTTTTATTTTTTATCAAATTAGTTATTGACATAAAGATATTTTTGTGCTATAATGCTTTCTGTTAATACAATTCCCTTTAATGATCTGCGGAATCGTTATGAGACCGTTGATACTGGGAACTCTGGAGAATCTCCGTTTTGGAGTGCCGAAGGTGCAAGGCGGTGTTTAACGCTGCCGAAACTCTCAGGCAAAAGGACAGAGCGAAAATTTTTATTTTCACATATCTCTACGCCTATATTCTTCAGAGCTGCTGTTTTTAGCGGCTTTTTTATTTTTTATTTTTCATTTTAAGGAGGAAGCAAAAATGGATACGCTTCAAAAAATCGTTGACAACATCAACACTTATATGTCGGACTACATTCTTATCTTTTTGTTGGTCGGCATTGGTCTTTTCTACTCAATAAGAACCAGATTCGTTCAGATTCGCTGTTTCGGCGAAGGAATGAGGGAGGTTTTCGGAAAAATATCGCTTCGCGGCGGTAAGCAGCACGGCGGAATGAGCTCATTCCAAGCACTCGCTACAGCAATTGCCGCACAGGTCGGAACGGGTAACGTTGTCGGTGCTTGCGGTGCTATACTCGTAGGCGGTCCGGGTGCTATCTTCTGGATGTGGATAATCGCATTCTTCGGAATGGCTACTATCTACGCCGAGGCTACACTTGCTCAAAAGACCCGTGTGGTTCAAGAGGACGGCACTGTTCTCGGCGGCCCTGTTTACTACATAAGACAAGCTTTCAAAAGCACCTTTGGAAAGATCCTTTCCGTAATATTCTCTGTTTGCCTTATCCTTGCACTCGGTTTTATGGGAGCTATGGTTCAGTCGAACTCCATTGCTTCCACAATGAATACCGCTATAAACTCATTTACCTCAAATGATATAAACGTTGCTTGGATAGTCGGACTTGTTATCGCGGCTATTTGCGCTATCATATTTATAGGCGGCGCGCAGAGAGTTGCATCTGTTGCCGAAAAGATAGTTCCTGTAATGGCTGTCCTTTATATACTCGGCGGACTTGCGGTCATCTGTATCCGTATTCAATATATCCCCGAGAGCTTCGGTATGATATTCAAGTACGCCTTTGCGCCCAACGCAATTATCGGCGGCGGTCTTGGTTTTGCTTTGAAACAGGCGATAAGCCAAGGCGCGAAGCGCGGTCTGTTCTCTAACGAGGCAGGTATGGGCTCGACTCCTCACGCGCACGCAATGGCAAAGGTCGAGACTCCTCACAAGCAGGGCGTTGTTGCTATGATAGGCGTATTTATAGATACGTTCGTAGTTCTCAACATCACCGCAATAGTCGTTATTTCCACTCTTTACGCGGGCAACGGACCGCTTGCAAGCGGCTCGGCGGAGGGCTTTGCAAACGCAAACATGGCACAAAAAGCATTTGGTTTGGCTTTCGGTAACGAAGGTGTAGGAAATATTTTCGTAGCTATTTGCCTTCTCTTCTTTGCTTTCACGACTATTATAGGTTGGAATCTCTTCGCAAAGATAAACGTGACCTATTTGTTCGGCAAGCACGGCAAAACAGCGGGACTTATCTTCTCTGTTCTTGCAATAATATTCATTTTCCTCGGCTCTGTTCTCAAGAACGACCTCGTATGGTCTCTTACCGATATGTTCAACAACTTCATGGTAATTCCCAACGTTATCGCGCTCGCGGCTCTTTCGGGAATCGTCGTCGGCTGTGTTAAGGAAGGCGTCGCTAACAAAAAGGCTGCTAAAGCAAAGAAAAAATAAAATATACTAACAAAAGATTTCCCGAGAAATATATCTACGTATTCTCCGTAAATTTAATCTCGCAAAATCTATCTTATCTATCTTTTTCGATAAAAAGTTCGATAAAAAGCCCTTCGCGTATAAAGCGAGGGGCTTGATTTTTGTTATATCGTGATCAAGTTTTTCAGCAACGATGTTCATTTCATCATTTCATCAGTTCATCGGTAAGACGAATGATCTCCGGTGCGAGCTTCTTGCGCTTTGCTTTTACTATGGCATTATATATGGGATAAGCAAGACTTGCGAGAAGACCTCCGACGATACCGACAATAATGCCGATGACCATAGCCATATCCCGATACGAACCGAGGATATCTCTGATGTCTGTCATAATAAGGCTCATTCCAAAGCCGAGAATCAATATACCTATGATACCGAACACAAATGCGACCGCTTGTGCCGTATTGGTAACGCTTGCGTCAAGACGACGCAGTCGAACCATCTTGTCCTCGGCTTCACTCGGTACAGTATATTTATCACGAATCTTTTTCAGTTCTGCATGTTCTTTTGCGGAGTAAGTATAATTAAATCCGCTTTGTTCTTTATTGTTATTATCCATTCTTAACCTCTGATTTCAGTTGTTTGAGTTTTTTTGTTCCGACAATTATCATATAAATTGCAGTTGCAACGATCAACAAGGATATAGCACCGCCCGTTGCTCCGAGCATCCATTTCTGCCCTATCTCCGTCATCGTTCCGTCGCTAAAGGTCGTAAGCATCGTTGATTCAAGCGTCAGCATTGATACGAGTGCTGCCGCGAGGCTTATCGCCTTGGATGCTGAAAATACGGGGCTGTTATACTTTCTATACTTTATAACGTTGATAATAGCGGTCGTCAATGCCGTAAAGGTATATGCCGCCATGGTTATCGCGGTTATCATATGATGCTCGAACGTTCTGTTCCAATAGACCATAAAGAAGATTATCAAAGCCAATGCCAAGTTCATTACAAGAAATACGATGCCGCAGAAGCGGTATTTTTTCAGCTCGGTCTGCATTTTTTCCCCCGGAGCGTATCTTGTTGTATGACGCACCAAAAAGAATCGCATTACGCCAAGGCAAATATAGTATGCGCCAAGTGAGTAAAACCAAAAGGTATGGTGATAAAATCCGAGCCACAACTGAAAGATCCCGTACAATGCGTTCCACACAAGCGAGCCGTAAAGCGACACGTTTACGCGCAGACGAGTATCTTCCTGCCATTTTACCGCATATCGATTTTCGTTCTTAAAGTTTTTAAAAAATTTGATGAGATATGGAATTTTGAAGCACCAGACCGTCAAGGTATAGGAGGCGAGAACGTAAGAAATATATGCAATTGCCGACTCTGTCCCAACAAATACCATTGAGCAAACAAGCAGAACGGCAGCTATCGGAATGAGAACGATCATTATGGCAATATGCGGAAACAGCAAGGCTTTGCCTAATTTCTTAAAGTCCATTTTCAGCCCTCCTTATTCTGACAGTAAAGATCGTTCCTGCTCCCACGGTACTCTCTACTCCTATCTCGCCCTGCATAATATCGATCACTCGCTTGACGAGTGCAAGTCCAAGACCGTTTCCCTGTGTTGCGTGAGAGGTATCAGCTTGATAGAATTTTTCAAAAATATGCGCGCCAACGTCTGCGCTCATTCCACAGCCCGTGTCGGCTATTTTGACGGTAGCGTATTCCTCGTCTGCCGTAAGCGTGAGAGTCACCTTTCCGCCCTCATCAGTAAATTTGAAAGCGTTTGAAAAAAGATTGTTCCACACGAGAGACAGGAGCTCTGCGTCTGCGAAAACGAATACGCTCTCGGCAATCTCTGTCTCAATTTCAATATTCTTTCTCTCCCAAGTACTTTCGTACTGCAAAAGACTTTCGCAAAGCTGTTCTCCAAGGTCAAAGTTTGCGAGGTTTGGATATATCTGTTGATTCTCAAGACGATTGAGCTTTAATATATTCGTCATCATATCAGCAAGGCGGTGAGATGCCTCGGTTATCGCCTTTGCGTACTCGACGCGCTTCTCTTCGGACAGATCGGGTTCTTGCAAGAGAGTTCCGTAGTTCTGCATCACGGCAAGCGGCGTTTTCATCTCATGGGATACGTTGGCGATAAAATCGGTGCGGAGCGTCTCGACGCTTGAAAGCTCTGCTGCCATCTTGTTAATGACCTCAATGATCTCGTTGAAGCTATCGTCCGTGCCTAATTTTGCTATCGGCTCGATGCGAACACTAAAATCTCCCTCAACCATTCTTGATGCCGCATCGGTAATTCTCTTTACCGGACGTTCAACCGTATATTTGCGGCGAAGATAATCTATAACAGCCATACCCATGCTGATAAGTATCACATTCACCATTGTTATCTTTGCGGCAAGCGTGATCTCATTTTGAGTAAATTCTCTGCCGACCGAATCCTGCAAAGCCGAAACAAAGAGCATGATACAGCAGGTCGTAACAAATGAGGCAAGCAGAAAGAAGATAAAAAAATTACTGACCGTGCTGAATATTTTTCTGTTTGCTTTGTCCTTCTTCACTTGATCACCGCCTTATAGCCAAGACCGTGAACGGTCTGTATCTCAAAGGAGTCACACTCCGAAAGCTTTGCGCGAAGCTTGGTCATATATACGTCGACAGTTCTTGTGCTTGTCTGCGTATCCACATCCCAAAATTCGTCCATCAGCTGTGTACGCGTAAAAGTATTATTCGGATAGGACAAGAGCTTATAAAGAAGATCGAACTCTCGTGCCGTGAGTGATATTTCCTCACCGTCAAGAGTTGCGCTTCGCTCGTCTGCGTCCATGACGAAATTGCCTATCTCAAGGCGGCGGCTCGATGCAATTTTGGAACGGCGCAAAAGCGCGCCTATACGCAGAAAAAGCTCGTCAAGGTCGATAGGCTTTGTCATATAATCGTCGATACCGATGCGAAAACCTCTCTGCTTGGACGCGAAATCGTCTCGTGCGGTCATAAAGAGTATCGGAATATCATTGTTGAGTGAGCGCACTGTCTTTGCAAACTCAAATCCGTCTATGTTCGGCATCATAATATCCGACACGATACAGTCGAAGGTGGTCTTATACATCTCGTCGTAGGCACTTTCTGCATCAAGACAACCGATCGCTTCATATCCGCTATTATTGAGAAAAGCGCAAACACTGCGGTTAAGGTCCTTGTCGTCCTCTACAATTAAAATTTTGAACATATTTCTATCCTCCAAGGGCGCATTTTTGCTTTTATACCTATTATACCATGAAGCAAAAATGCTTGCAAGGGCATTTTTACGAAGCCGTCAATATCGCAGCCGCACGAAGTGCGGACAGCGCGACAGCTCAAAG
>JAZNEM010000122.1:0-10451 GCA_045588595.1 Eubacteriales bacterium | reverse complement strand
GCTTTCTCATCGCCTGTGACATAAGGCGCGCCTGTACGCCGACGGTTGCCTGACCCATATCCCCCTCGATCTCCTGACGTGGAACAAGAGCGGCTACCGAGTCAACGACAACTACGTCGATAGCGCCTGAGCGGACAAGTTCCTCGGTGATATTGAGTGCGTCCTCACCGCAGTCGGGCTGGGAAACGAGAAGATTGTCGATATCAACACCGAGAGCTTTTGCATAAACGGGGTCAAGAGCGTGCTCCGCGTCGATAAACGCCGCCTCGCCGCCAGCCTTCTGAACCTCAGCAACTATATGGAGCGCAACGGTCGTTTTACCAGAAGATTCAGGTCCAAAGATCTCAATAATACGTCCACGCGGAACGCCGCCTATGCCGAGCGCTACGTCAAGTGCGATAGAGCCGGTGCTGACAGCCTGAACCTCCATTCTGGTATTATCGCCAAGACGCATAACAGAGCCTTCGCCGTGCTTCTTTTCGATACTTGCAAGAGCGGTCTTAAGGGCTTTTTTCTTTGCTTCCTTGTCGCTGTCGGGGGATACCAAAAGTTCGAGCTTTTTCTTAGGTGCAGATGCCATAATATACCTCACAAATTAATAAAAAATAAATAAGTTATGAATAAATGTTTAAAACGATGCCAAAAACGATGTATTACAGTACTATTATACACCCATAAATATGATATGTCAATAGTTTTTTAAAATATTTTTCCGAAATTGGAATTATTTTTGTGTGTTGACTTTTTTTAAAAATGTGATATAATTATAAAAGATACAGGTCTTATTTGGGCGCTCAATATAAGTGACGTAAACGCTCCGTGCGTACTTGCTCGGCTTGAGACTACGGCATCGCCGGAAAGAGCTTTGTTCGCTGGAGACAGGATCTTTATCTCTGGCGGCAGAGACGGAATTCTTGAATTTTATTTGAGGGATAAAAAATATAGATAGGTATAATTATAATGTATGATATCGTTATTAAAAATGGAAAAATAATAGACGGAAGCGGCGGTGAGCCTTACGTTTCCGATATTGCGCTCAAGGACGGAAAGATCGTAAAGATAGCGAATGATATAGAAGGCGGAGCTGCCATTATCAACGCAGAGGGACTTGCTGTCACTCCTGGTTTTATCGATTCACACAGTCACTCCGATAATGCGGTATTCAGCTTTCCTGATATGAAAGAAAAGGTAGAGCAGGGTATAACTACTACTGTTGCGGGACAATGCGGCAGTTCCCCCGCGCCTATTCCCGCGTTTTACGACAAAAACAGCGACAAAATGATAGGGAACTATGGAAGAGAGTACGATATTTTCAAAACAATGGAATCTTTCCTTGAATATTCAAGTAAAGTGCCGCAAGGCTGTAACATGGTAATATTTGTTGGTCACGGAGCTCTTCGCAAGGCGGTAATGGGACTTGATGACAATCGCGCTCCTACGGACGAAGAGCTTGAAAAAATGAAGGAGCTTCTTCGCGATGGAATGAGAAAAGGAGCTTTTGGAATGTCGCTTGGACTTTATTACTCTCCCGGCTGCTATGCCAATACCGAGGAAGTCATAGAGCTTGCAAAGGTTCTAAAGGAAGAGGGCGGAGTGATCTCTGCTCATATAAGAAACGAAAGCGATAATGTTCTTGATTCGACTGCGGAATTCATAAGTATAGTGAAAGCTTCGGGGGTGCGCGGTATACATTCGCACATCAAGGCAGCAGTAAAGCGGAACTACGGTAAAGTCAAAACCATGCTTGAGATGATAGACAAGGCAAATGCCGAGGGCGCGGATATATATTGCGACGTATATCCGTACGTAGCGTCGCAAACCTCTCTTTCCGCAAGCTTTGTTCCAGAGCAACTGCGCGCCGGAGGAAAGACGGTTGAAAATTTAAAAGATCCCTCCAAGCGTGAGATCGCAAGAAAATATACGATAGACACCTATGGCGAGGACGATCTTTCGTGGGTGCTTGTGGTATCTGCTGAAAACAGACCTGACGCTATCGGAAAACGAATCAACGAAATAGCGAAAATGCGCGGCACGGACGTTTACAATACTGTTTTTGATATCATTGTAGACAGCAATAATACCTCGAAGGCTTGTTATTTCAAAATGGATGAGACAGACGTTGAAACCGCTATCAAATATCCGAGAGCTATGATCTGCACTGACTCGAGCGTAGCTAAAAACAAAACTGTTTATCATCCGCGTCTGCGCGCGGCTTTTCCCAGAATTATCGGACGTTACGCAAGAGATAAAAAGCTTGTTTCTATGCCCGAGATCATAAGAAAGGCGACATCCTTACCCGCATACGTTTACGGACTTGCGAACAAAGGTTTGATAAAGGAAGGATATGATGCGGATATCTGCGTATTTTCCGAAGAAAAATTTATTGACCGCGCGGAATATACTAACCCCACACTTGCCTGTGAGGGATTGAATTACGTTATCGTGTCGGGCGAGATCGTTGTCGAAAATGCTGTCCACAACGGAAAGCGATGCGGAAAAGTATTGCGTAAGGCTTAAAAATAAACGAGGGTTATCACATTTGCGATAACCCTCGTTTATTATGCTTATTCTTCTTTTTCCGAATACTGTTCGATGTCTATTTTCTTAAGCTCCGCATCGGAGATCCTGCCTTTTGTCTTTTCGTAATATGCTACGTTATTGCGCACCATGAACGCGAACTGCGCGGCAGGGGAGCGTTTTTCCTTTTCCGCTACGAATAAGAACTTGCGCAAAAGTTCCTCGGATACCTTGAATTCTATATTATAATTGTTTTTCATATTTCACCTATAAATACAGAGGGAGAAAGCTCCCTCTGTATCAGTTTTTATTATTTTTTGTTTTTATTCTTTGCGGAGTTGTTTTTGCCCTTTGAGTTGTCTTTTTTATCGGAACGCATGAGCAATACAGCTCCAACTATGATAGCCACGATAACAACACCCATGATAACGATAGCAATTATAGTACTTGCCGTTATGCCCTCATTTTCGTCAGTGGGAGTTTCGGTCTCTGCGGTAGCAGTTGTTTCTGCCTCGGTTTGAGCACTAGTCTCTTCAGCGTTTTTAGTGTATTTAACGATTATTTCTTTGTTTGTGCCTGCCGAAACACCGCTGACTACGGTTTGGTCGGGAGTGTATCCTTCTTTTTCGGGAGAGGCGTAGCTATAAGCTTCTCCGAGCTTCTTAGATTCGGATATGTCTTTGCTTTCCTCGAATGCGTTGGTAGTTCCGTCCTCAAGAACGTATTTTACCGTGATAGTTCCTTCCGAGCCGATAGCGGTAGCATTGTCAAGCGTTTTCGACGCGCCCTCAAACGCCGTAGCATCTGCCGTAACACCCTCGCCTACGTTAAGGTTAGCGAGTGATTTGCAGTTTCTAAACGCGTAAGCGGGAAGAGCCACGTTGCCAAGGATACTGACGTCGGTCAATGAGTTGCAGTAAGTGAATGCGCTCTGACCGATAGACGTGACAGATGCGGGAAGAGATATAGCTTTGAGCGCGGAGCAACCCTCAAAAGCGTACTCTCCGATGTTCGTTACATTTTGAGGTATAACAATGTTTTCAAGCTTTGAGCAGAAAGCAAAAGCACTCTTGCCGATAGATGTAACGCTTGCGGGTATCTCAACTGTTTTGAGATTCGGCATATAGTAGAAAGCAAAATCTCCGATAGATGTTACTCCGCCCGTACTTGCGCTTCCTACGAATTTAACGGTTACGACACTCTCGCGCACACTTGTCCAAGATACATCTTTAGCACTTGCAGAGGATGGGATATCTCCGCTTCCGCTTATCGTAAGAGTCTGGTCGTTTGACGTATAGTTCCAATTAAGAGTACCTACCGTTCCATTCGCGTCAGACGCTTTAGGTGTTCCGCCGCCGCATGCAACAAGCGTTAGAGCAACGGCAACCATGAGAAGACACGTTAACACGCTTTTCAAGATCTTTTTGTTGTTTTTCATTTTTTGAATTTCCTTTTCTTATGTGTTACCTTATATTGTATCACAAAGCTGACCTGTTTTCAAGATATTTCAATATTTGTTTAAAATTTGAATTTCGTGCCTTGAGGAGTATCGATAAGCGTTACGCCCTTATCGGAAAGTATCTGTCTTATCTCGTCGGCTCTCGCGTAATTCTTTGCTTTCTTTGCTTCGGCGCGTTCTGCGATAAGAACTTCTATCTCCTTTACAAAAGGATCGTTGTGGTCGATCCCGTCGTCGTCTTCTTTTGGCTCTGCTTCTTTCTTCGCTTTTTCGATGAGGTCAAGGTCAAGAACCTTGTCAAAGTCAGAAATAAGCGCGAGTTTGGTAGCGGGAGTAGTCTTTGCCTTGAGCACGTCGTAAAGCGCAGTCACACCAAGAGAGGTGTTCATGTCGTTGTCAAGAGCCGCGCAGAAGTTAGCCTTAAGCTCGTCAAACGCAGCCTGATCGATCTCGCCCGCAGGCTCTTTCATGATAGAAGCGATACGCGCGATAAGCTTCTTGTAAGAGATAGCCGCATTGTCAAGATTTTCATAAGAGAAAACGAGAGACTTGCGGTAATGAGACTGCAAGCAGAAAAGTCTGTAAACGAGAGGGTCATACCCCTTTGATTCGAGCAGGGAAACGGTCAAAAACTCGCCGCTGCTCTTGCTCATCTTGCCGCTGTTTGTGTTGAGGTGGTGGACATGAAACCAATAATTGCACCACTTGTGACCCACAAACGCCTCGCTTTGCGCGATCTCGTTGGTGTGGTGGGGGAATGCGTTATCGATACCGCCACAGTGGATATCAAGATATTCGCCAAGGTATTTCATGCTGATGCACGAGCACTCAATATGCCAGCCTGGGTAACCGATACCCCAAGGGCTATCCCATTTGAGCTCCTGATCGTCGAACTTCGACTTTGTGAACCAAAGCACGAAGTCAGCCTTGTTTCTCTTGTTCGAGTCCTCTTCAACGCCCTCACGAACACCGACCTCAAGGTCTTCTTCCTTGAAATCGTTGAAAACGTAGTACTGCTTGAGTTTTGAAGTATCAAAATAGATATTTCCGCCTGCCTCGTAAGCAAAGCCTTTTTCGATAAGAGCTTCAATTGTTTTTATAAATTCGTCGATGCAGCTCGTTGCGGGAGCAACTACGTCGGGGGTCTTAATGTGAAGCTTGGCGCAGTCAGCGAAGAACGCGTCTGTGTAATACTTTGCTATTTCAAGTACGGTCTTTTTCTCGCGCTTTGCACCCTTGAGCATTTTGTCCTCACCTGTATCGGCATCACTTGTAAGATGTCCTACGTCGGTGATGTTCATAACGCGCGTTACGTCGTATCCCGCATAGCGAAGATACTTTTCAAGCACGTCCTCCATGATATAGCTGCGGAGATTTCCTATATGCGCATAGTGATAAACGGTAGGACCGCAGGTATAGAGCTTTACTTTTCCGGGCTCGTTGGGGATAAATTCTTCTCTTGTCCTTGTAAGTGAATTGTAAAGTAGCATTTTCTTTTCCTTTTTCTATTCTATTTTATTTTTTGGATTTTTCGTTTTTGAGCGTATCAAGCTGCTCACCAAGCTCTCCGAGTCTTGCTTCAAGTCTTGCAAGCTCTTGCGCAACGGGGTCGGGAATGTGTATCTGGTCGAGGTCGTCAACTCTCATTCCTTCTTTGCGAACGATCTTTGCGGGAATGCCCACAGCCGTACAGTTGTCGGGGATCTCCTCAAGAACAACGGCATTTGCCGCGATCTTTGTGTTGTCACCGATCTTGAAAGGTCCGAGGACCTTCGCGCCAGCGCCTACCATTACGTTGTTGCCAAGGGTCGGGTGACGCTTTCCGACATCCTTACCCGTACCGCCCAAGGTAACGCCTTGATACAGTGTGCAGTTATCGCCTATCTCGGTAGTTTCGCCTATGACCACGCCCATGCCGTGATCTATCATGAGTCCCTTGCCGATCTTTGCGCCCGGATGTATCTCAATACCCGTAAAGAAACGAGCGGCTTGGCTTATAGCTCTTGCGGGAAGATATTTCTTCTTTTCGTGAAGCTTATGCGCAACTCTGTACGCCATAAGCGCGTGAACGCCCGAATAGAGAAGAAAGACCTCAAGGTCACTTCTCGCGGCGGGGTCACGCTCTCGCGTGGTCTTTACGTCGTCCTTTATGTCGGAGACGGTCTTTTCTATTCCGTTTTTTACTTCGCCAAGCTTCTTTTTGAGCTTTGCTTGAAGCTCATCAAGCTTTTCATTTTTTTTGCTTTCGTTACCGATTTTTTTCTTTGAGAGTTCCATAGTACTCCTCCTATACAAAAAATAACGCCTCTATGCCCATAGGCACAGAGGCGTGTAAACGCGGTTCCACTCTGCTTGGAGAAAATTCTCCATCTCAGATGCCCTTTAACGCGGGGCAAACGCCAAACATTACTTGAAGTTCACATTCGGGTCTCGCGGGCGCACAAGCCGATCCTCTCATATACCGCTTTCAGCCGATGGCGGTGATTCTCTGTGTTTTCGATCGTCGGTTTCTTCCCGTTCGCAGACTTTTCATATCATAATAATATTATACACGCTTTTTGCGCGTTTGTAAATAGTTTTTTGAAAAATTTTATTTTTATCGATCGTCATGCTTTACAGGTATGCTTCCCAGTATAAAAGAGACTATGAAGGCGGGGATTAGGGAAAGGCATATATCACTCATATAGCAATGTCCGTTTGAGCTAACGCCATCAATAAATCCCAAATAAGCAAGGTAGAAAATCGCAACGAAAAGAAACGCCAAGGCAGACGAAATTATATAGCATGATTTGACGTAGCCCTTTGGCTTGAACTTTAACGTTTTATAAATGCTTCTGATGAAAGAAAGCTCTAACCCGAAGGAAGAAAGTACAAAAAATACAGAATAGAATAGCGATTCTTCATATCCTACGCGTTGTTGAGTGTCGTAAATGTCAATGTTGGATATAGTGTGATTGTAAGCCGCTATCTGTATTGCTATCATAATTGCCGTGAGGATCACGGAAAAAGCAAGACTTATCCATAAAAACAACATACTCTTTTTGCTTTTCATCGTTTTCTCGTTCCTTACAATAATATTTGCAGATGCTCAAAAATAAGATTCCACATATTCCAAAACGGCAATAGCAATAACATGAATATTAAGATCTCAAAGAAAATATATACACCGCTTTTGAACTTGGAAAAGTAGCAAAAATTAATGATCAATAGCACCCCAATAAGAATAGCCGCTAAAATTCCCACTATTAAACGAAACCAAAATAATCGGGGATAGTATGCGGGACTTATAAGGAGATAAGTTACAGAACAACAAAATAATAATCCCGCAAGAACGCTGTAACATAGCGCAAATATGCAAGTTAATAGTTTTTTCATAGCGGTAGTTCTCCAAAAGCTTTGATCCTTGAAATTTTTATTGCTTGCTTTTATTATATCATGAAATTTTGCTTTTGTCAAGCTAAAGAATATATTTTTATTGTATCTCGATAATTTATTGTTGACAAATTCGTTTGCCTGTGATATAATAAGATTGAAGAGTGCGATAACTCAAGCATTTGCCGTTTTTATAATAGGGAGATGTAAGAATGAAAATTGAGAGAAAAGAAAAGATCAAAAAGTTTTTCGGTTGGGAGTTGATCGGCATACTGTATGCCGTAAGCTTTACTTTGAGCTGCGTACGGGCAATGTATTATGGAACGTTTAACTTTATATTGGCGGTCTTCTTTTATTCATTGCTATATTTTTCATTTGCGTTAGCGATAAGCGGCGTTATAGGGATGGCAACAATGATAGTGTTAAAAGCGGGGAAAAGGGAGATATTGTTTTCGGTATTTACTATCATTGCGGGTGTATTTATATTTGCGATATGGTATGGGCAGTTTTTTGTTTGGTGGATCCCTTTTTGGCTGATACAAAACTTATTTGGCTGATAACAAGCGCGATAGCTACAGCTTTTAGAGACTACATATGGGAGTGTGCGGAAAATGAGCAAGGTTAACCGTGTGTTAAAAAAGATAGCTTTAATTGTATTAATAGTGGTTACGTGTGTAAGTTTGTTGGCTAATGTTATACTGATATGGGAAGTCAATCGTTTTTATATTTTTGAACGAAACAGAAATCAAGTGGATATAACCCAAATGCCTCTTTTGTATAGCTATGAATCAGATTTTGGTTATGTGGTAAATATATATCAAATCAAAGCAGATCATATATCGCGGCGTGATGAGCATGTTTATAGCCTTGCATTTACTGTTGACGGTGAATTTCAGTTTGTTGGCGATATTACGTATTTTACTCAGCGTAGAGGTGCACTTGAATCCACTCCGCCTTATTTGGGCGATCTTCCTAAAGAGAAGATCAAAGGTGGTTGGTATGCGGGAGATGGAGATCCTAAAAGAGATGATTTTTGGATAAGTATAGATAAATATTACAATATAAGTTACGATGTTAACAAACAATATGAGTTCTATTACACTTTTGCGGAGGATGGACCAAAGCTATGGACTAATTTAAAAGAAGAGAATATACAGATAATCAATAAAAACTTGACTGTTAGTTTTTCTGAATAATGTACCCCATCGGATTTATCCGATGGGGTAATACAAAGGGACGGTTTCACTAAACCGCCCCTTTTGTTTTTATCAATATCCGTTAAGATGCCATTCTTTTATTATTGAAGTAAAATCTTTATAGCAATAATTAAAGTCAAAATGTATGCTTCCGCCGCCCGCGTGAGTAAATCCGTCTATCACGCCCGTTTGCGCGTACTGCCACATGGAGAGTTGCTTTCCGTATTTTTCTTTGTTCCACTCAAACGCTTGCTCGACCGAAACAGGATCGGTCAGATAAAGCCAACGCGCGTACCAGATGTCTACTTTATTTATAAGTCGTGTGGAATCAAGTATAACGGTCAGCCAATCGTTGTTCGAGTAAAGAGCGGCGTAATAGAAGTTTTCCTGTAACCTTTCAATGAATGCGATACACATATCGGTAAGCAGGTCTTTGCCGAGAGCTTCGATGGAGGGGTCTTCCATGTCGTAAAAGATAGGAAATTCAAGCTGCTTTCCGTCAAGCCATTTCATGACCATGTCAGCGTCGGCACGCGCTTGCTCTACGTTCGTCGCGTAGGTGTAAAAATATACTCCGACCGCAAAACCCGCTTCCTTTGCCGCTTTGTAGTCTGCTTCAAAGGTGGGCTCAAGTCCGCTGATAGTGCTTCCTATTTTTAATATTACAAAATCAAAACCTTGCGCGCGCAGAGCACTCCAATCAAGCGGAAGAAAATCATTCGATGTTGCTCCCGTTTTGTGATTCCATTTTGAAATATCAAGTCCCTTAGATATCGGCACAGAGCTTTCAACGTAGCTCGTGTTCAATATTTCATTATAATAATATACGTTGCTTTTGTAGGAGTACTCGCACTCACATACGTTCAACGTGTACCCTGGGTGAGATAGGGAAGCGCCTATCTTCATTTGAGAAAAGGTGTGACCCTTCGGTTCAACAAGCTCTCCTGTGTAAGAAAAGTCACATTCCGAGCAAGAGAACAGAGTGTATCCACATTCCTCGCAAGTCGGTTCAAAGGTCTTTGAGAGTATATTGTGACTTACGGGAGGAATGATATCTTTTTTGTATTCCTTTCGGCATGCTTCGCACATAACGAGCGTGTAGCCTTCGGCAGAGCAAGTTGCGGGAACGACTGTCTCCGAGCCAACGTGACCGAGAGGGGAAATGTTGTCAGACGTGTATGAATATCCACATTCGCAGGAATAATATGTATATCCGGGATATTCACAGGTCGGAGCGAAAACGGTAGAGGTGAGCGTATGACCTGTCGGAGCAACGTAGTCGGTGATGAATTCAAATCCGCAATCGGTGCAGGTGTGAGTGGTCTTTCCCTCAACGTCGCAAGCGGGAGGTATCACCTTGTCCGAAAAATACGGGTGGGTACATTCTTTTTCACACGAGATGAAAAATGCCGTAAATATAATTAAAAATGCGGCGAATAAAATGATTTTAAAATGTTTTTTTGTCATGTGAGTGTCCTTATATATAATGATGTATAAATTATAGCAAGTTTTTTGAAAAAAGTCAATGGGCTTTGCTGTCTATTTTGGTCGAATGTCTGAAACCATTGGTATTTGTACGATTTGCTTATTTGATATATGTCAAAATATACGACATTTTGTGCTTGATGCCGTTTGTGAAAAATATTTCAAAAAAATACTTGACAATATGTGATAAAGGTGGTAAAATATCAACACTATCTTATAAAACACGTCTCAAAACGACCCTCAAAAACTTTTTAAAAAAATTCAAAAAACTTTGAAAAAAGGTATTGACAAGAGGAAAGAGATGTGATATAATAGTCAAGCTGTCCGCGAGAGCGTGGCAGCGGAACGGTCATTGAAAATTGAACAACAAGAGAGAAGTACAAAGCATTGCGAAGTGCGAAAAATACTAGATCTCGTCAAAG
>JAZNEM010000121.1:0-2346 GCA_045588595.1 Eubacteriales bacterium | reverse complement strand
CGATGAGGGAACTTTTTTGAAAAAAAGTTCCCTCAAACTCCCTCAAAAAACTTTCTAAAACAAGGTTTTGCATAGCCATAACGGCTACACGATAAATCCTTTTCAGGAAGTTTTTTGCCAAGCTTTTTTTCAAAAAAGCGGGAAATCGCGTCCCCCCGATAAATCAAAATTTGAAATATAAAATATTGAGGAGGAAGCATGATAAAATTTTTTAAATTTGCTTTATCAATCGTCTTGATTACTATTTCAATATGCTCATGCGGCTCAAAAAACGCTTACAGGAGCGACGTTGCGTGTTCTGCGATAACCGACGCGCTCGAAAAAGAAATGGCAACAGATGGCGGTTACGTACATTACGGAGAGACCGAGCTCGGATATCTTTTTGGCGACGATATTTCACTTGCGACCGACAGCTCCGTTGTGTATTCCTTGTTTTCCGAGGACATTGACGAGTTTGGTATCTTCAAGACCGACAACGAGAAAAACGCGCGCGAGCTTGCGAACGAATGCCGTGAATATATAGAAGAAAAATATGAGAACGAAAACGCCTTTATCGCATCGTACGCTCCCGAGGAGCTGCCAAAGCTCCGTGATGCCGAGGTAAAAGTCTTTAGCAATTACGTTGCCTTTGCAATACTTGATGAAAATGACCGCACCGCCTTTTTCGAAAAGGTTGAAAAAATGTTAAAGGCAGAGAGCTGACGAAATCGTTAGCTCTCTGCTTTTGTTTTATTCCATTTCGTAATCTTTAAAAACGATACTTCCCTTTGTTTCAGGTCCGTTTGCGTGTACAGTACGCCATTTCTTCTCAAACTCTATCATCTCAGCTGTGGGAAGCTTCGGCTCTTTTCTGCCGAAGAATCGGAGAGTGAAATCCTCCGAAAGCTTCGCTTGAAGCTCAACAAGCTCCTTTGACGCCTCTCCCATCGAGTATGCTCTCATGGCAACGCCCTCGCTCTGACAAATGCGCTGGCGCTTCGGAAAATAATATTTGAGCAAGAACTGCGCGTAAGTTACAAGCCTGAACGAGCCGTAGGCTCTGTAATGGCGCGCGTATTCGTCTCCCGTTGCCTCGACCGCAACCGAAAGCCCCGATTTGACAGCGTCGCGGATATCCTCTCTGCTATTGGACTTCGCAAAGCAGACAGTAAAATAATGCGGGAAGGTATAACCGTTTATCTCATGCATATCGCTCGAGCCGACGACACTTATCTTTAACCCTTGCGCTCTGAGGTCTGCCCAAAGAGCTACCGCGAGGTTCACTCCGTCCTGTTCCATTGCGCTGACAAGCTCGAATACGTCGAACATTCCGCTCATAAGCATCATTCTTGAAAATTCATCGCAGGAATTGAACATGCGGGATTTTTTGGGTCTCCAGAACGGGTGCGCGAATATGGCAAGTCCGCCAGCCTCGTGTATTTTGTCGACCGACCACATTACCTTTGCGTAACGGCTCTTATACTTTTCGGGAATATTTGCGGGAACTTTGCCCATGTATTCCTCAATAGCCTTATCGTAGCCCTCACGGTCGTGCACGTAAAGGTCGGCAACACTACTCTCTCCGCAGGCGTGAACGATATGCAGAACGCTTCCCGGAGCGTGTACCTCCTCACCGCAAACACGGACAAAACCCGTATTTACACCGTCATATACCTCGTCTATCTCACCGCCCGGATAATAGCGGTTATGGTCGGTCAATGTAAAGAAATCATAGCCTTGCTCACGGTAATGACCCGCAGCAGCCGAGGGGTCACGCTTACCGTCGGAACGACAACTGTGAACATGAAAATCTCCGCGCAAAGCGGTCAAGGAATAAAGGTCCTCGCAGAGCGAGAAAACGTTAAACTCCTGCAACGTTTTTTCATCTTTGGAAAGAATTATTATATGCTCCTGCTCACCGTCAAAGGTATAAGTAAAGCGAATAACGCCCCCGCTCGCCTTTGCCTCAAGCTTTTTATGAGTAGTAAGCGCATGATAATTATTTTCATCGGAATTTACCGAGATAACGGTAATATCATATACCTCGTCGTCATCAAAAATAAATGCCCTTTCATTTGGCGCGATCATCATTTCACTTACCTTGTCAGCAAGCATTACAGATGGATATATTGAATAATTCTGCGGAACGGGAAGCATTTTTCTACCTCGTTTTATAAATATTTCCGTGATTTGCAACGGCTATAAATATTATAGCACAAATTGTATTTTTTTCAAGTAAATATAAATATTTTTATATTCAAATTTTGATTTGTCGGGGACGAGAGGACGCGTTCGACCCTTTCCCCGCAAGAAAGGGTCGAGCCCCAAAGAACTTCCCTAAAAAGTATTTTTTGTGTAGCCGTTATA
>JAZNEM010000120.1:0-2182 GCA_045588595.1 Eubacteriales bacterium | reverse complement strand
TATATCGCAAAGGCTCACGCTTGCGTTGATAAGATAGAGCTTCTTCCTTTCCGCAAAATTTGTCAGGTAAAATACGACAAAATGGGAATAGATTTTCCCTTTGCCGATATTCCCGAAGCGAGTAAAGAAAAGGTTTTGGAGCTTGAAAAGCTGTTATAAAACAAAACTCCCACAGACCAAACAAACGGTTTGTGGGAGTTTTTTGGAGACGCGTGGTAAATTGCGGTTTATCGGGGAGATCGTTATATCGATTGATTGGTTTAAATCGTTTGTATTAGGACCGTCGAGGACGCCGGTCCGTTACCATTCGGTTAGATTTATGCGAACATAACACATCGACAAACAAAAATTTATTTATGTTATTGTCTCGTTTATCAAAAAATCGTTCGCGGCTTTTAACATCTGCTTTGTATTTTCAAACGTCAATTCTCTATACGCTTTGTCAAAAGGCAACATTAAATAATCAAAATCTTCAAAAACCCCATTTCGTTTGGGAATTTGATCTTCAAAATTTGCCAAAAAATACACTACTGTTTTTTGATTTCCATTATCCATTTGATATGACATCTCATATCGAAATTTATCGTTTATATTTACCGTTATGGAGGTTTCCTCAAGCGTTTCGCGTAATGCTGTCTCTGTTTCGCTCTCGCCCGCTTCAACGTGACCTTTTGGAAAACCGCAAGATTCCCCGCCCTTTGACTTGACAAGCAAATAATAAACAATTCCGTCTTTGATAGTATACGGTATCGTTCCGCAGGATTTTTCAAGCATAATTATTCTCCTTGTTCTAAAAGTTTTTAAGGGGAGTTTGAGGGGAACTTTTTGAAAAAAGTTCCCCTCATCGCATCCCTATTCAACATACAGGTGATACATACGCCGCCTTATGCTTTTCGTGAGTTACGACAATGGGCTTGTCACTCATAAAGCGCACCGCAAAGCGCGCGTTTTCGGGTATTCCCTGTCCTTTGAGCGAGAGCCAATTGAAATATACAGCGTCGCCGTCGACCTCTTCGCCAACGATATTCAGTCTCTTTAAAGAATTTTTTGAAAGCTGATATTTTATATAACGCACCTCGTCTGCGGCATTTTCAAAGTAAAGATCAATGGAAATGTCCGCGGGATAGGTTGTCATATTCAACAAGGTAAACTCAAAATCCTCTTCGCAAGCGGTGGACAGATCGGAATATACCCACACGCACGATCCGCCCGCGGCTCTGCCCGCCATGAACTTTTTGTCTATCTCTCCTCTTGCGTTTTCACTCGGAGTGTACGGCAGAGTGATAGAGCGCTGTGTCTCGCCCGTTATAATCTCACGAACGCAAGTCATATTCATAAGGTGGCTCGTTCCCTCGCGGTAAGTACACATCTTTACGTACGCATTATAATCGGACACGGGTAAAAGACATACAGAGGGGCGTATAAGCTCAAATCCCTTTATCTGCTTTTTATGATCACCGTTTCCAAAGCCGTGGTGCGGCACTTGGAGAATATCGGACTTGAGATATTCTCCGTATCTTTCGGGCAAGCGCGCGTGTTCAAACGATGAATCTGTTGCCCAGAGTATCGTCTGCCCGCCAAGCTCCATACGGATAACCAGAGAGGTTGAATTTATATTGTCGGAATTGTGTATAGTATCGTCCATGCTTGAGAGTATCTCGCACTTTGCGTCGCCGATAACGTATCTCTGACCTGTGTGAGCCGTATATATTGTCGCGCCTACATTGTACGCTCTCTCGTACATCATAGGGATATTCGTGAAAGGAGAGGAATCCGCAAACAATTTATGCTTTTGCGTAAGCTTCGGATAGTGTTCAAGGTCGTCTGCCTCAGGGAAATTGAGTAAAACCTTTTCAAGAATTATCTCATCGGCATAAATATCCATAAACAGATTAAAGCAATTAAAATGATCGGCGTGAGGGTGAGTCATTATCCAAGCGGCTATCACGGGCTTTTCTCCGTTCGCTCCTTTTTTCAAGGTCTTGAAAAGGCTGTCTCTGTCGGACTCAAGCTCTCTTCCGCCGTCTATGACTATAAATCTGCCGTCGGAAAGCTTTATAACATACGACATTCCGTAATCCTCGAGTTTGACTTGCGTTATTTCAGGTGTAACAAGTTTTCCGCCAAAGCTGTCCGAATACGAAAAGTACACACAGTCCTCTTCCTCAACGATACGCATCTC
>JAZNEM010000119.1:0-4484 GCA_045588595.1 Eubacteriales bacterium | reverse complement strand
GTATTATAATTAACTCAACAATGAAAAAAAGGAGTCCATATTATGAAAAAAATTCTCGCTATCGGCAACAGCTTTTCGCAGGACGCAACACATTATCTACCAGCTTTATGTGAGCTTTCGGGAGTTGAAGCGCGCATATGCAATATGTATATCGGCGGTTGCCGTCTTTCCTTGCACCATGAAAATATGCTTTCGGAAAGAAAGGCATACAAACCACAAAAAGATACAGTGCTTACGGACTTTATCTCTCTTCGCGAAGGAATTGAAGCTGCCGACTGGGATATCGTAACCTTCCAACAGCAGAGCTCTGCTTCGGCAGTATATACTACCTTCCAACCGTATCTGAACGAGCTTTCGGCATATCTAAAAAAAGCTCTACCCAACGCAAAGCAATACATGCATCAGACATGGGCATATCAGACGGGAAGCAAAATGATCTATGACGCGGGCTTTTCGACCTATGAGGAGATGTTTGCTCCCATTCGCGAATCCTACGAAAGAGCCTTCAAGGACATCAACGCCGACGGAATGATACGCTCGGGTGAGGCTATGCTTGCGCTAAAGGACAGCGGATTCCCCTACATTCACAGAGATTGCTTCCACGCACACAGCGGTATTTCTCGCCTCATGCTTGCGTGCCTTTGGTACAAAAAGCTTATCGGTCCGCTTAACGAAGATGCGGTCATGAACATCAAGACCGATGTTCCCGTATCCGAGGACGAAAGAAAGCTTATCATAAAGATAGTAAACAGCATCGATTAAAAGAAACAAGCCGAGTCACTTGACTCGGCTTGTTTTTATATATTCTCAAGCGGCTGATGCCGTCATATTACCGTTTTGGGTTTTATGTGAAAATATATGATAATCCCATTGGGAAGTAAAAGATCTGCGATTATTTTGCGTAATCTATCGCACGACTCTCGCGAATGACGTTGATCTTGATCTGTCCTGGGTACTTGACCTCTTCCTGAATCTTTACTGCCATTTCTCTCGCGATAAGCTTCATACCGTCGTCATTTACCTCTTCGGGCTTGACCATTACGCGTATCTCGCGTCCTGCCTGTACGGCAAATGCCTTTTCAACACCGCCAAATCCCTTGGCGATCTCTTCGATCTTTTCAAGTCGTTTGATGTAATTTTCAAGATCCTCTCGTCTTGCTCCGGGTCTTGCGGCGCTTATTGCGTCAGCCGCCTGAACAATAACTGCTATAACTGTCTGAGGATCAACATCTCCGTGGTGCGCCTCTATCGCGTGGATAACGTCGCGGCTTTCCTTGTATCTCTTGACGAGATTTACGCCAAGCTCCACGTGTGAGCCTTCCATTTCGTGAGTTTGAGCTTTACCTATATCGTGGAGAAGTCCCGCGCGTTTTGCAAGCGTACTGTCAACACCAAGCTCATCTGCTATCATTCCCGCTATTAAAGCGACCTCGATAGAGTGCTTGAGCACGTTCTGTCCGTAGCTCGTTCTATACTTGAGTCTGCCGAGCATTCTTATAAGGTCAGGGATGATTCCGTGGATACCAACGTCAAACGTTGCTCTCTCACCAGCCTGCTTGATTCCCGTTTCAACCTCTTTTTGAGCCTTTTCAACGGTCTCCTCAATGCGAGACGGATGGATTCGTCCATCGGAAATAAGCTTTTCAAGCGTAAGTCTTGCTATTTCTCTTCTTACGGGGTCAAATCCCGAAAGGGTTATAGCCTCGGGGGTATCGTCGATGATAAGTTCTACACCCGTAAGCTTTTCAAGCATCTGAATGTTTCTGCCTTCTCTACCGATTATACGTCCCTTCATATCGTCGTTAGGCAACGATACTACCGATACTGTCGTTTCAGCAACGTGATCTGCCGCGCATCTTTGAATTGCAAGTGAAATAATGTTCTTTGCCTTTGTGTCGGCTTCTTCCTTGAATTCTGCTTCAAGCTCGTCAAGTCTCTGCGCGAGATCGTGCTTGACCTCGGATTCAACGCGGCTGATAAGCTCTTCCTTTGCCTGCTCTGCGGAAATTCCCGAGATCTCCTCGAGGATCTTCATTTCCTTTTCACGAAGCTCGTTGATCTGATCGCGAAGGACGTCGTTTTCCTTGAGCTTTTTATCAAGCTGTTCGTTCTTGCGTTCAAGCGCTTCTGCTTTCTTATCAAGCGTTTCTTCTTTTTGCGCTACACGGCGTTCCATTCTTGAAACATCTGCGCGGCGCTCTTTTAATTCCTTTTCGGCATCGTTACGCTGTCTGAGGATATCCTCTTTGGCGCTTATCAATGCTTCTTTCTTCATAGTTTCTGCGAGTTTTGCGCCATCTTCGCGAATACGCTTTGCCTCTTCTTCGGCAGAACCGATCTCTGATTCGGCTTTTTTTCTTCGCGCGTTATATCCGACACGGTGAAAGACCGCGCCAAAAATGACACCCGATCCGACAAACGCGGAAGCGGCTATCACTATACACAACCACAGTTCCATAAAGCACCTCCTTGTTTTTTATTTTTTAATTTATTTGCATCACAAATACTATTCTGACACATACTATATTTTACACTATTTTTATCAAAATGTCAATAGTTTTATAAGAATCCGCTTCAAAATCAAAAAAAGAGAAACTCGAATCCGAAAATTCGAGCTTCTCTTTTTTACGCCGTCTGAACAACGTACACAGTGGAATTTCTCACATATAAAACTTTTCCATTATCATCTATACGCAGCCATCTTGTATTTTTACTTACCCCCGTAACGTTTAACACTTCGTCCTTTAACGCTTTACGGTGTATATTGTTACTTGTTTCACTGGCATCGGTAAAAGTACGCAAATTAACGTCTGAAACTACTCTTACTTTAAAATCCGCATCATCAAAAACAAGCGATCCGTTATCCTTATTTATGTATTTTGTCTCAATAAAAGCAACCTCTCCGTTGCATATCACTCTCGAAAACACTTCTCCCCATTCAAGACATTTGAGTTCGGTCGCAAACTCCTCGTACCCTTTTATATCGGACGATATGTCTGCCGTTGCATATATCGGAGCTTGTTCGGTCATATCCACCCACACGGAAGCTGCTATCTGCTCAGGACTGCTCACGATATTCATATCAAACCCATACAAAAGTCCTTCTCCTATAGTCACGTCAATATTATTAACGTACACCATAGCAATACCGTCTATAAATGAATACCAAGGTGTCGTTCCTTGGTTGTAATCATATGTTGCACCCTGACCATCTATAACAAGTATTCCGCCTGTAAAAAGTGCCCAATTTACGTTATCTCCGCATTTTCCGCCAAGAACGCCAAGAGTCAGCGATATATTCTCGCTCGTACCGTCCGTATATAAAACAACTATCTGTCCATCGTCATTTTGGGTTATCGAGCTTATCCCTTTACCATCCTTACCGTTCACGCCGTCTTTTCCGTTTAAACCGTCTTTTCCGTTAGTACCGTCCTTGCCTTTTTCTCCGTCAGCACCTTTTTCTCCCGTATCGCCTTTTTCACCGTCAGCGCCGTCCTTGCCGTCTTTACCGTCCGTTCCCATAATACGACCAAGGCTGCTTTGCGTTCCATCTGTAAAATTAAGTATCAACTCTCCGTTATCATTTATCTCAACGCTTCTTATATCGCGTTCCTTTTCCGAGCATGAGCAAAGGAAAAGCAAGCACATCACGGTCAACACGATAAGAGCCATTATCTTTTTCATAGATCTGCCTTTCAATAAAAAATATTTTTTATAGTATAACATAACCGAAAGGCTTTGTCAATCAAAATAAAAAATACCGCATCGAAGGGCGTGCAAAATTAGCGGGGAAATCACAAAATATTTACCTAACACACGGTAGGGGCGAACTGCGTTCGCCCGCGGGAGACCGCAGGTCTCCCCTACGGATAATCAAAAGTTGATACGCAGAAAACAAATAGATCCCCGACAGATTTTTAGAAATCTGTCGGGGATCTTATATGTTATACTTAAATTGATCAAATCTCATTCCAGTCGCTTTGGACATCCTGTCCCCAACTGTCTGAACCATAGCATTTGAGAGATTTGCTATTAGCACACTTCTTTTCCGAATAGTTAATGACAATTTGCAAGTCTCCAACACAAATCTTGGCGCAGTTATTTTCATCGAATTCAACTATGTATTCAGCACCTTTCAAAAATTTAGGATGGCAAAGCGGAATAGCGCATAAAATATTGTAATTACTATCTGTGCCATACACACAAACAACCTGCGGTTCTTTTTCTACAACAATTCCTCTTTCCCCCTCACTAAACATTTGAACCTTTTTTCCAAACAAACTAAACTTGAATGTGTATTTCATTTTATTTCCTCTTTTTAGAAATGCTTATTAAAATTCTGTTTTATCGCCAGTTTCGCCTTTGTATTACAAAGGCATAGGGCAAAGCCCATACCCCTTATTCCTCTGTGTATAATTCGTCGTAATACCAACGGATAGGGTTTTCGTAAATGTAATTCAATCGAGTTTCGTAATCCTTTATAT
>JAZNEM010000118.1:0-9103 GCA_045588595.1 Eubacteriales bacterium | reverse complement strand
CAATGAAAACAGCAAAAAGCAAGGGCTACAAATTGGTGTTACAGCAAATCAGAGTTGATAATATTGCGAGCATTGCGTTACACAAGAAGTTGGGATTCGAAACAGATGGATATGTTTATAAAAATAAAAAAGGCAACGATGTACAAATTTTTATAAAGTTACTGTAAGATAAAATCCAATTTATCAAAAAATATTGATATACTCTTTTGTTCAACCACGATGTATTATTTACTTGACAAAAACTGATTTAATAAAAGGTACTAAAATTTTGCCAAAAGCAACGCAAAGTCACTTTTGACAGTACAATCAAAAGCCTATGCGACTACCTTCCAGGAGGTAAAAAAGAGCCTTCCTTGTGTAAAGGGAGGTGGCACGCGAAGCGTGACGGAGGGATTGTGATGCAGAGAAAACATAATAAAGACATTGTTCCAACTGCCAAAATGCTGCGAAAGAATATGACTAAAGAAGAAAAACACCTTTGGTATGACTTTCTGCGTACTTATCCTGTCCGTTTTTCTCGACAAAAGGTTCTCGGAAGGTATATTGCGGATTTTTACTGTGCAGAGGCAAAGCTTGTCATAGAGCTTGACGGTTCAGGACATTATACCGAGGAAGGAAAACAATATGATGAAGAAAGAACCACTTTCCTTGAAGAATACGGATTGACGGTTATCAGAATACCGAATACGAAAATACATAAAAACTTTCGGGGTGTTTGCGAATATATTGATCAGCTCGTAGAACAATCCCTCAGTCAGCTTCGCTGACAGCTCCCTTTACACAAGGGAGCCTTTTTAGTTCACCTATGCCTTATCAATTTTCCTGACAAGCACTGCTTTTGTAGACACAAAAGCAAAATACGGCATATCCCTTTCGAGAATGCCGTATTTTGAAAAACTGTCCTTTAGGGTACACCCCTATCTGCCGAGCTTTTTGTTTTGTAAATATTAAGTATCAAACTGCGAATGATAAAGTGAATAATAAAATCCTTTTTGTTCCATGAGCGAATCATGGTTACCTTGCTCGATAACGTTTCCGTCCTTAACGACGAGTATCACGTCTGCGTTCTGAATGGTAGAAAGTCTATGCGCGATAACAAAGCAGGTCCTACCCTCCATAAGCGCGTACATAGCCTTTTGTATCTGTTGCTCGGTACGCGAGTCAACGTTCGAGGTCGCCTCGTCAAGTATGAGCATAGGCGCGTCGGCAAGCATCGCGCGAGCAATGGTGATAAGCTGCTTGTGCCCCTTTGAAATATTCACTCCGTCGTCTGAAAGCACAGTATCGTATCCGTCGGGAAGCCCCTCTATATATGAATGTATATGAGCCATTTTTGCCGCTTTTATAACGTCCTCACGGCTCGCGCCCTCTCGTCCGTAAGTAATGTTCTCATAAATAGTACCGTGGAAGAGCCACGTCTCCTGAAGAACCATTGTGTACGCCTTGCGGAGCGATTCACGGGTTATACCGCGTATTTCGTTACCGTCAACGCATATCGTTCCCGAATCAACGTCATAAAATCGCATAAGAAGATTTATGACAGTCGTCTTTCCCGCACCCGTAGGTCCTACTATCGCTATAACGTTTCCCTTTTTTGCATGCATTGAAAGATCCTTTATTATAGTCCTTTCGGGAACGTAACCAAACTTAACGTTTTCAAGCTTAACGTCGCCCTCAACGTCGGAAAGCACTACGGCATTTTCAACGTCAGGTGTTTCGGGCTTCTCGTCTATTATAGCGAATACCTTTTCTGCAGACGAGCAAGCAGACTGAAGCTCACTGATGATATTTGCAAATTCGTTTATAGGTCCTGCGAATTTTCTCGAATACTGAACGAATGCCGAAATACCTCCGAGTGATATGGTGAACATAGGAAGTATTGCCGCCTGTCCGCTCTCATTTAGCACGAAGAAGAGATAAAAGATACCGCCAAGCATCGTTACCAAAGAGAGTGAGAGGTTATTGATAAAGTTTACCGTAGGTCCTACCTGACAAGCATAATATTCTGCCGCGTAATACGCTTCGACCGCCTCATCGTTTCTTTTATCGAAGCGAGAAAGTATAACTCCTTCTCGGCTATACGCACGGATAGTTTTCTGTCCCGAAAGCATCTCTTCTGCGTATCCGTTAAGTTCTCCGAGTTTTTGCGATCTTTTTCTGAAAAGAGGTCGCACGCGGGTCGAACGGTATTTGGTATAGAGTATCGACAATGGCACGGTAATTGCAAAAACGAGCAACAATACAGGCGATATCGATGCCATCATGGCAAGTGAACCAACAACGGTAACGACACTCGTGCATATCTGCAAAAGGTCGTGCGACAGAGACGTATTGACCGTATCGATATCATAAGATATACGGCTTATTATCTCTCCTGTGGCGTGTGTATCAAAAAATCCGACAGGCAATTCGGTCAAATGGTCGAAAAGCTGTTTGCGCATCGTGTAAACTATCTTTTGGCTCAATCTTACCATTGCGACCGCAAGAACGTATGATAAAAGCGCGGATAGCGCGTAAAATCCAAGCATGAGCGCGGAATATATCATAACTCTTTGAATATCCACGTTGCCCGTCCCCACGGCAATAGTATCTATCGCCTTTTGTGAAAGCTTTGGAGCGGCAAGCGCCAAAACGTTCGACGTTATCATAAGGCAAAAGCAAAACAAAACCATTCCCTTATGCATAAACAAATATTTGGATATGCGGCGAATTACCGCCATACGCGCTCCCTTTGTCTGAGGCGCATACTGCGGGGCGTTGGCTGAACCCCTGCCCATATTTCTGCCGCCTCCCATATTTCCGCCTCTATTCAAGGAAAGCACCTCCTATCTGCGAATCGCTGATCTCCTTGTAAACGTCACAGCTCGAAAGGAGCTCGTTATGAGTTCCCTTTCCTATGATGCGTCCTTCATCAAGCACTATAATAAGGTCGGAATTCATTACCGAACTTACTCGTTGCGCAACTACGATAGTCGTCGTATCCTTCATAGTATCGCGTATACTGCGGCGTAGATTAGAGTCAGTTTTATAGTCAAGAGCCGACGATGCGTCATCAAGAACAAGTATCTCGGGCTTTCCTGCCAGTGCGCGCGCGATAAGCAACCTCTGCTTCTGTCCGCCTGACACGTTAGTTCCCTTGGAATTTAGCATATGCTCATATCCGTCCTCGTAAGCAGAGATAAACTCCTTTGCCTGAGCGACAGCCGTAGCAGTATCTACGTCAGCGTCACTTATATCTCTGCCGAAGCGGATATTTTCCGCAACGGTGTCAGCCGCGATAAAATCGTTCTGCATGACCACACCGAACATAGTGTTCAGCTCGTTATGGTCAAAAGTGCGAACGTCCTTTCCGTCTATACGGATACTACCGTCTGACACGTCGTAAAAGCGCATCAAAAGCTGTACGAGCGTCGTTTTTCCGCTTCCCGTTGCGCCTATGATTCCGAGCGTACTTCCCTTTTTGAGCGAAAAGCTTATATTCTCAAGATTGTTCTTTTTGCCTATGTATGAGAACGAAACGTTATCAAAAACGATATACGGCTCGTTTTCCTTTATGGGATATTTCTCGATCGATTCAACCGAAAGATCGGATTCCGTTCGTATAACCTCTTCGATTCGCGAAGCACTTGCCGCACCCTTTGAATAGTTTACGAAAATTCTCGTAATGCCAAGCATAGCCATTGAAATTATTGTAAAATACTGAATAAACGCGATTATCTTTCCGGGCTCTGTCAGAGCACCGTTTACACGGAAAGCACCGACCACGATTACGGAAACGAGTCCGAGATTGAGAAAGAACGTAACGAATGGATTAGATGCCGCCATTATCGAGCTTGCGCGTTTTTCGTCGTTCGCAAGGCTTTTATTAGCCTCGTCGTATCTGCGGCGCTCATAATCGGTCTTTGAAAGCGCCTTGATAACGCGTATTCCCTGTGAATCCTCTCTTACAACGCGTATCATCGAATCGACTGACTTCTGCGTTTTTTTAAACATCGGAATACCCTTTGTGGTGATCATTCCGACAGATATACTGATAAGAGGCAATACTACGACCATAACGAGCGTAAGTATCGGGTCAAGAGTTGCCGTTACTATGATCCCTCCGATAAGCATTATAGGAGCTCGAACCCCCATTCTCAAGCTCATTCCAACGAAGTGATGCAGATTATAGGTATCCGACGTAAGTCTTGACTCAAGGCTTGGAACTGTAAAAGCATCTATCTGGCGGGGAGAAAGAGACATTATTTTTTCAAAAAGATTATGTCTTATTTTTTGAGTAGTATTTTTAGCTATCCTTGCAGCCATGCGATTAGCTCCAATGTTCATAGCACAGCCTATTGCGGCGCAAAGCATCATACATATGCCCCAAAAAACGATATTTCTGACAAGCCCAATGGGCACTACGTTGTCAAGAATATGGCTGAGGATATAGGGTATAGCAAGTTCTATAAGCGTTCCAAAAGTCTTTATCGCAAGCGCTAAGATAATATAACGCTTATACGGCTTAAGATATTCAAACAACAATTTCATCTGCTCACCCCTACTTTAATATCTGCATACGGAATTTTGTACGCTCCGCGCGCGCGCCCCTTATCTCAATAACGTAATCGATATCAAGCGTTCCCATGGTCATAAGAAGATTTTCGACCTTTAGAGTACGTACGCATATCTCAAACGGCATATAAGGCGTTTTATATATGCAATGGTATCTCTTTCCCGCCTCAAAAGTTAGTACAGTCGATACCGCTCCGCTTCTGGTCATACTGACTATACCCGACTGTGAACGCAAAAATGATACTGTAGTCAAAGAGCCTTCCATTCCAGTAGCTTCGGTCTCTTCGTATGTCACCTCAACTCTGTCTCCGTCGTCGTAAAGAGTTCCCAAGGAATTTATCTCAATTATCTCGGGCGTATCATCTGCGTCCTCTGCGCGTATGGTCAGCATATCCTCCGAATCGTCGTCTCCCGAAAACAAAGATGCCTCTACCTCGTATCTTATCGACTTTATCTTTAAACGTATCTCTTTTTTTAAAGACATTTCACTTTTTCTCCCATTTACTGCAAATCTAATTACAATAATTTTATCATTTTTAAAGGTGATTGTCAACCTTATGCAATGATAAAAAACGCATGTCAAAAAAATTTTCCAAAAAAAAATATTTTTTGTAACAATTCCTTTGACATAGCACTTTTTTCGTGCTATAATATACTTGAATAATTTTATCCATCAGGAGTATTTCATATGTCAAAGCGTTTAATGACAAGCATAAAGCAGCTTACAGATTACGCAGTAAGTAAAAAACTTATAGGCGATGAAGATCGCGTTTATGTAACGAACAGTCTTATTTCGGTTTTTGGAATCTCAGAGTACGTTGAACCAACCGAGCCCGTAGGCGAGACATCACTTGAGGATATCCTCTCGGCTCTTTGCGATATTGCCTTTGAAAAAGGACTTATCGAGAGCAATACGGTGGCTTACCGCGACCTGTTTGATACGAAAATAATGGGTATCATAACCCCCCGTCCAAGTGAGGTCATTCACAATTTTACCTCTCTTTACAGTATTTCTCCCAAAGCGGCTACCGACTATTTCTACAATCTTTCCAAAAGCAGTGACTACATACGCTCTTACCGAGTAGCCAAAGATATGAAGTGGAAATATACGGGCAACTACGGAGAGCTTGATATTACCGTTAATCTCTCAAAGCCCGAAAAAGACCCGCGCGCTATTGCCGCGGCAAAGCTTCTTCCTCAAAACCATTATCCGAAGTGTCTCCTTTGCAGAGAAAACGAGGGACACGCCGGAAATGCTGCACGTCCCGCAAGACAGACCTTGCGCCTTATTCCCTTGACGCTCACGGGTAAAAAGTGGTTTATGCAATACTCCCCATACGTATATTACAACGAGCATTGCATAGTACTTTCAAACGACCATATACCGATGAAGATAGACAGAAATACTTTTGTGCGTCTGCTCGACTTCGTCGACCAATATCCGCACTATTTTATCGGCTCAAACGCCGATCTGCCGATCGTTGGCGGCTCGATACTCTCTCACGAGCACATGCAGGGGGGAAATTATACCTTTGCTATGGCAAAAGCCCCTATTGATACTGAGATACGCTTTGAGTGCTTTGATGGCGTTGAGGCGGGTATCGTTCGTTGGCCTATGTCGGTAATTCGACTTCGCAGCGTTAACAAGCAAAGCCTTGTTAGGATCGCAGACAAGATACTTGAATCGTGGAGGAACTACTCCGACCCGTCCGCCTTTGTATTTGCTAACACCGACGGTGAAAATCACAACACTATAACGCCTATCGCGCGTTTTGCAAACGGAAAGTTCGAGCTTGACCTCGTTCTGCGAAACAATATCACGACAGAAGAACATCCACTCGGAGTTTTTCACCCACACGCTGACCTACATAATATTAAGAAAGAAAACATCGGTCTTATAGAGGTCATGGGACTTGCCGTTCTTCCCGCCCGTCTGCAAAGCGAGATACAAACAATGCGTGAGTTTATCTTGAGCGGAAAGGACTTCTCGCTCGATGAAAGTATTTCAAAACACAGCGCATGGTTCGAGAGCTTTAAGAAAAAATACAAATTCACGCCCGAAAACACGGAAGATATCTTAAAGCAAGAGATAGGTCGCACTTTCGAGCGTGTTCTTGAGGACGCGGGAGTTTTCAAGCGTACCGAAAGCGGCACGAATGCCTTTCTCAAATTTATCGCTACTATTCGTTAAAAATAAATACTTATATATAAACGGAGGATCAAAACTATGCCAGAATATGTTATCACGATAGCAAGAGGATTTGGAAGCGGCGGCAGGACCGTTGGAAAAATGCTTGCGAAAAGACTTGACATCAACCACTATGACGGAGAGCTTATCCAGCTCGCGTCTGAGGAAAGCGGTATAAACATCGAGCTTTTTGGAAAGGCTGACGAACACGTTAAAACCAATCTTTTCAAAAAATATAACCGCAGCTTCGGTGAAAAGCTCATCACCCCCGACAGTGACGATTTTACCTCCGGTGATAACCTCTTTAATTATCAGGCAAAAATAATCCGCGACCTTGCTGCAAAGCAAAACTGCATTATTATCGGCCGTTGCGCTGACTATATCTTAAAGGATGACCCCAAGGTCATTCGCTTGTTCTTCTACGCTGACGAAAAGGCATGTATAAAGAACGTTGTTGATATGTACGCGATATCCGAAAAGGAGGCTCGTGAACGTATTGAAGATATAGACCGCTCGCGCGCCGCATATTATAAGTACTACACAGGCAACGAGTGGAACGACGTAAACAACTACGACCTCTGTATCAATACGGGCAGACTCGGATTTGAAACCTCTGTCGAGGTTGTTCTCGGATACATGAGAGATATAGGTCTTAACGTGTAATATAAATATTTATAAACAAACAACTCCGAAAGGTCAAGTGACCTTTCGGAGTTGTTTTTATGTTTGATTAAAAGTATTAAATAAATCAAATTTTGATTTGTCGGTGGGTTTGATTTGACGAAATGGCAAGGCACGAACGAAACGGTTACCACAAACGTGGTAGGGGAGACCTGTGGTCTCCCGCGGGCGTTCACAGAACGCCCCTACGGTACAAATGTAAATTTTGATTTGTTGGGGAGACGCGGTGTCGCTTTTTGAAAAAAGCTCCGCAAAAACTTTCCTGAAAATGAGTTATTGAGTAGCCGTTATGACTATGCAAAACCTTGTTTTAGAAAGTTTTTTGAGGGAGTTTGAGGGAACTTTTTTTCAAAAAAGTTCCCTCATCGCGTCCTTCGCGTCCCCCCGATAAACTGCAATTTATTTGATTTTTATACTTGCTCTTGATCTTGAGATCCTTGAATTTCTATCTGCGGTTCTTTTTCTTCCGTTACTTTTTCCGCTTCTTCTGCTTCTTCGAATATCGGCTCTTGTGTTTCTTGCGCTTCGATCCCAAGAGCAAGCTTGAATTTTCTTCTCTTGTGAACGTAGACAAAAAACATTATAAAGGAAATTACGCAGCCGACAGCGAAAAGGATCGCCAAAGCATATCCCGCTGCCGCAAGCGCGTAATATATGTCGGAGATCTCGGAAAGCATGTATTCGCTTGATCCCACCGCATATAAGCTTTTATCATAGTATAACAAATGTGAGACCTTCTCGAATATAATGGCGCATATCCAAAAAGGGATCGCGAGAAAGATATCGACTATCGCAAAAAAGAGCGACACGAATCTTCTTGCCTTGTATTTATTTCTATTTATTTTTTTAGGAGCTTCTGGAATGATCTCCTCAACTTCAATTTGTTCAATCTGTTCAATTTGTTCTATCTGTTCCGATTCGGCTTGCGCCTCCGTGCCAAGACACGCGCCGCAATTGAAGCAAAAATTATGCCCCTTGCCACACGCCTGACCGCACCTCGCGCAAATTATTTGCTGTTCGTCCATAGTCGTCTCTCCCCTTTTTCTCGACTTATTAAAATAATTTTATCACATAAATCGAGATTTGTAAAGAAGTTTTTGAGAAAAACGCTCGTATAAGCTTTGTGCCTATACGAGCAATTTTGTTATTCAATACAATTTATATTTCAATCTCAAATTATCGGCAATCATCGCGATAAACTCGCTATTTGTGGGCTTTCCGCGGTTGTTTTGAATCGTGTAACCGAAATAAGAGTTCAAGGTATCAACGTCGCCTCTGTCCCACGCGACCTCTATTGCGTGGCGGATAGCACGCTCGACACGGCTTGTCGTTGTTTGATATTTTTTAGCGACAGACGGATACAGAACCTTTGTGACGGAATTTATAATATCGGAATCCTTTACTGTGAGCAAAATTGCAGTTCGGAGATACTGATATCCTTTTATATGCGCGGGCACGCCTATCTGGTGGATTATGCGAGTTACCTGTGTTTCGATATCGGGAGTTTTATTCTCCTCGTCGTTCTCTTCTTGTGTAACAGAAGCTTGAGCGTTCTTTCGATTATTCGCTAAAGTTTTTATATGTTGACAAAGACTTTCCATATTATACGGCTTCAAAAGGCAGAGGTCCGCTCCCGCTTTTGTCGCCTCCATAAATATGCTTTGATTAGACACCATAGAC
>JAZNEM010000117.1:0-15355 GCA_045588595.1 Eubacteriales bacterium | reverse complement strand
CTTGCGCGTAAACACTCTGCGTATAAGCCGCGAGGCTCTTGCGGAAAAGATACCTTGTGCAGAGCTGTCGGAGCTTTCTGCTCACGGTCTTAAAATAAAAGGCTCTGTTCGTTCGGCTTACGGCTTTGACGACGGTCTGTTCTTCGTTCAGGACGAAGCGTCACAGCTTTGCGTTGAGGCTCTCGGCGCAAACTCGGGAGAAACAATAATGGATATCTGCGCTTGCCCCGGCTCTAAGAGCTTCGGCTCTGCGATACGCATGGAAAATAAAGGGCAGATATTCTCATACGATCTTCATGAAAAGAAGCTCTCGCTTATTACTTCGGGAGCGAAGCGATTGGGAATCGATATAATAACCGCTACGCAAAGAGACGGCAGAGACTTTTTGCCCGAAATGGAAGAAAAGGCTGACAGAGTGCTGTGCGACGTTCCTTGCTCGGGCTTTGGCGTTCTTGCAAAGAAGCCCGAACTGCGATACAAAGATCCAAGCGTTTCATCGGCACTTCCCGATATTCAGCTCGCCATACTTGAAAATGCCTCGAGATACGTAAAGCGCGGCGGTAGGCTCGTTTACTCGACCTGCACAGTCTTTCCCGAGGAAAACGAAGAAAACGTGCGACGTTTTCTTGACAAACACAAAGATTTTACGCTGACACCGTTTTGCGCGGGTTCGCTCAACGTAGACAGCGGAATGATAACGCTTTTACCCGATGAACACGGCACGGACGGATTTTTTATAGCCGTACTGACTAAAAAAGGAGAATGATAAAAATGAATGATCAAAACGAAAAAATTTATCTTCTCTCGCTTTTGCCGTCGGAGCTTGAAGAATTTATGCTCTCTATCGGTGAGCCGAAATACAGAGCCACACAGATATTCACGCAGATGCACAAGGGTGTTTCTCCAAATGAAATGACGAATATCGGAAAGGCTACGAAAACAAAGCTTGAAGAGGCCGCCATCTTTGACCTGCCGACAGTAAGAAGAAAGCTCATCTCAAAGATTGACGGAACTGTAAAATATCTTTTTGAGCTTCTTGACGGAAACTGCGTTGAAAGCGTGGTTATGAAATACAAACATGGAAATACTATATGTATATCCTCGCAGGTCGGTTGCCGTATGGGTTGCGCCTTTTGTGCCTCAACTATTGGCGGTAAAGTGCGCGATCTGCGTGCTTCCGAAATACTCGGTCAGGTCATAAAGGCAAGCGCTGACATGGGGGAACGTATTTCAAACATAGTTATGATGGGTATTGGAGAGCCTCTCGATAACTATGACAACGTACTGAAATTCTTGAGACTTGTGGGCTGTGAGCAGGGTCTTAATATAGGCTACCGACACATTTCCCTCTCCACCTGCGGTCTTTGTGATAAAATAGACGCGCTTGCGAACGAGGATCTTCCTATAACCCTTTCGATATCTCTTCATGCAAGCGACAACGAAACGAGAAGCTCGATAATGCCCGTAAATAAAAAATGGAATATCGACCGTCTGCTTTCATCGTGTAAAAATTATTACGCGAAAACAGGACGGAGAATATCCTTCGAATACACGTTGATAGCGGGTAAAAACGACTCGTGCGAAGCTGCTTTGAAACTTGCAACTCTCCTCAATTCCCGTCTGCGTGACAGAAAAGCAAACGAGCCGTTCCCCATTCACGTAAACCTTATCCCCGTAAATCCCGTATCTGAGACCGAGTTTTCGGCTTCCGATAAAAAAGCCGTCACTCTTTTTGCGCAAACGCTTGAAAAGAAAGGCATACGAGCAACAGTGCGCCGCACTCTAGGTGCGGACATAAACGCTTCCTGCGGTCAGCTCCGTAGAGCCGAGGAAAATAACAAGACTTGATTTTTCCGTTCTCCTTTTACATAAAAACCAAAGGAGACGTCAATGAAATACCGCATAAAAGGATCAATAACGAAAAAGAAACAGAGTTTTTCCAAGGCACAATTAAGAGCAAAAAGAAGTTATCGTGAAAACTCGGAAGAGCCTATCGACTTCATTTCTCTTTTTGAATTTTCCGAGCAATACGAAGTTCCGCTTCCCGTACCTCGAAAAAAGCCTTCGGTTTTTGCTCGCTTTACCTTTTGGTTAAAAGCTCTTTTCAAAAGGTTATCGGAACGACTCAAGGAAATTTCAAAAAAGAAAAAAGAACGAAGAGAAAATCGCCCCGAAACGATATATATGCTTATCGGTGCACTGTGCTCATCTTTACTTGTGACCGCTATTTCGATAGGAGTCGTTCTTTTATCGCTTTTTTGGCGTTATGGAACGCCTTACACCACCGTTACCGTCCCGAATCTTGTCGGAACTTTATATGAAGACACAGAGGACGATGCGGACGAGCTCTTCTCGTACGTTATTGATTATGAATACAATCCAAACGTTACTCCCGGACACGTGATATCTCAATCACCGCCCGCGGGAACGCAGAGACGGGTATATTCTGGGGGCAAATACTGTCTTATATCTCTTACGGTAAGCCACGCCAAAGGCGCTTATATGCTTGAAGACCTCATTGGAAGAACCGAAAGAGATGCCTCTCTGACATTACGAAACAATGGACTTCTACCTAAAGTAATAAAAGAATATTCAAGTACAGTTCCAAGCGGAATTGTCATAAAAACCGCTCCAGAAGCAAACAAGCCAATGGCGGAGGGCGAGCACGTAACGCTTACCGTGAGTATCGGTCCGCAAGTTATACTTTGCGCCGTACCGAATATAGTGGGACTTACGGAAATGCAGGCAACCACGAAATTGAGATCCGCGGGGCTTATTCTTGGAAATATCACCTACGTTGATTCCGAGCTTTCAGCAGGCACGGTTTTATCCCAAAGCATACCCGCCAAAAGCGCTGTAAAGGAAAACTCTCCCGTTGATATTACCGTCAGCATAGGAGCGCATAATTTAAAGACCGTACCGAATCTTTACGGCAAGACCATTGAAGAAGCACGAGAAATATTGCGCGCATACGGACTCGTTCTCGGAGTTCAAATACCCACAGGAAGTGCGGAAGCAAAAGGAACTATAATCTCTCAAACGCCTTTCCCAAACACACCGATAACATCATCGACTGTATCCGTCGACGTTTACGTCAGCTATTGAATATAAAAATTAAGGAAATAAGATGGAAAAAACTTTAAAAGGAAAGATCATCAAGGGAGTTGGCGGACTTTACACCGTCCGCCTCTGCCTTGAGGACGGAAGTGTTGAAAATATAAGCTGCCGCGCCCGCGGTGTTTTTCGTCATCAGCACATAGAGCTTCTTGCGGGAGACAACGTGACCGTTATCCCCGATGAGCATTCGAGCGGTACGTCAAAGGACGGTGGATCATACGTTATAGACGAGATAGAGACGAGAAAAAATTCTCTTATCCGTCCGCCTATGGCTAATCTCGATTATCTTTTCGTCACAATGGCCGCAGCAGCTCCCTCGCCTATACTTACCACGATAGATAAATTGATAGCTATTGCCGAGCACAATAAAATAGAGCCTGTCATAGTTATCACCAAGCGCGAGCTTGATGAAAGCTACGCAAACGAGCTTGAGCGGATATATCGCATATGCGGATTTGAAGTATTCTCCTTAAGTGCCGTAAAGGACGAAAACATTTCTCCTATTGAGAAATTTATAAATGAAGCTCTCAAAGGCAAGACCGCCGCTTTTGCGGGAGCTTCGGGAATCGGAAAATCAACGCTTATGAACAGACTCTTCCCCGAGCTTGAATTATCCACCTTTGAAATAAGCAAAAAAATACAAAGAGGACGCCACACCACGCGTCAGGTCGAGCTGTTCCCTCTCTCATGCGAGGCGCATTGCGGATATCTTGCCGACACCCCCGGATTTTCCATGCTTGATTTCGAACGGTTTGATTTTTTTGACAAAGAGGATCTTCCCTCTGCCATGCGAGAGTTTAATTCCTATATCGGTGAATGTCGTTATACAAAATGCTCTCACACGAAAGAAGACGGTTGCGCTATACTTGAAGCAGTCAGAGATGGCAAAATTCCGAGATCGAGGCACGAAAGCTATCTTGATATATACGAAACTCTTAAGAAAAAGAAAAAATGGGATTAGGCAGGATACATAAATGAAAGCTTTTATTTATACGGGCGGAGAGATATTTCCCGAAAACATAACCGAAAAGGCGAAGGCGGGTGACATTAAGATCGCCGCCGACGGCGGTTACAAGAACGCTCTTCGTCTTGGGGTAAAGGTTGATATTCTCCTTGGCGACTTCGATTCCATCGGCGAACACAAGACCAATGAGGACGTAGAAATAATTAAAGTTCCCGCGGAAAAGGACTTTACCGACACGCAGCTTGCGGTCGAAACGGCGATTGAGCGCGGTGCTGACGAGATAGTAATTGTCGGCGGTCTTTCGGGAAGACTTGACCATACGATGTCAAACATATCTATTCTTGAAGACCTATCAACCCGCAGAGTTCACGCGATCATAGCCGACGGAAACAACCGAATAAGATTTATAAATTCAACGAGCACGCTTATAGCAAAAAGCGGATATAAATACGTCTCTATCCTACTCGCCTCGGATAAAGCCAAGGGCGTCTCGGCAGAGGGCTGTAAATATCCGCTTAAAAACGCAAAGCTTCAAAGAAACGTGCAGTACGCCATCTCGAACGAGATCGACGGAAACTGCGCGCTCATATCGGTACGCAAGGGCGCTATTTATATAGTCGAAAGTAAGGATGCGTAAACATCACGCGTTTGTCCGTCCGAGCAAAGAAGTATAGACTGCGTTTTTGCCAAAAACGCGCTTTGACAGAGCATTCCTGTCATTCGAATACGTGCTTCTATTGACTTCTCCCCCATGACTCGCTCAATAATTTCCTTACCGTAAATACTTTCCAAAACGTGAATATCGCATGATAAAAGGATATTCTGAAGCTCTGAATCAAGTAATTTATAGTCGTTTTCATTTAAAGGCTCTATATCGGACGGCACACTGCAAAACGGAACTCCGAAAAAGCCGCCGAGTCTGTCCTCACGCTCTCTGACATATTTATTTGAATATTTTCTCGCGCCATCGGTTATACGAATGGCGCGTTTTTGTTTTTCACTTTCAAAACGGAGCGTATTCATAACACTTGGCATATGTATATCAAACTGCGGATAGTCAAAGCAAATAAACGCCTCGGCAAGACATCTGCGAACGTCTCCGAGATCTCTTGAATTTGAAATTATAAGCTCTCCTTTTTCTTCCCTTTCCCCGCTTTCCGATACGCACGGCAAAAGTCTCGTGCCAAATTGAGAGAACACAAGGCACTTGCCACACGGAACTTCCTCTATATCAACGTAAATATCACTTGCTCCATATGTTCCCGCAGGCGCAAAAAGATGTTCTCGCAATCTTTTTTGATCAATTCTTACCGCACCACCTATAGTACGGAGCATTCCCTTTATCTCGGATGAAAAAATCAGCCTGCCTTTTTCAAAAGAAAAATATAGCGGACGCGAACTTCCCCTGCTTTTTGCGAGTATGATCTCGCCTCTGTATTCGTCGCATATAGCAAGAGCAAAATCACCGTCGAAACGAGAAAAACACTCATACCCGAATGAAAGATAATATTCCATTATCAATTCCGCGCAAGAGCTAACCTCTACATTTACATCGCCGTCTATCATAACGGTGTAATTTTTACCGCCAAGTGTTACGGTATAGGGCTGACGTGCGTTTTCGTCCTCATTTCCGACATATCTGTTGCAGTAAAGCCCTATATTTCCGTTGACGTACGCTCCGCTTTGGTCGATACCGCGCAACACGGTCGCTCTCCCCATCTCGCGTAAAGCTCGAAAATCCGTATTTTCTCGTCCTTTATCGATAATTCCGTTTATAGCGCTCATATGCTCCCCCTTTTTGCTTTTTTCATAATTATATGCCGCCGCTTTTAAAGATATTTCGAACACTCAAACTCCAAAGCGCATATACTTACTAATGAAAAAGCAAAATGGGAGGTGTACGCCATATGAACGCGCGAAAGCTTATTGGCATTGCCGCTGTTTGCTTCGGCGCGGGTATTTTTCTGTCATTTTTACTGCCAGGACGTTTTCTCGCGTTTGTAGAAGCAGCAGCTATGATCACCGCGGGTGTGTTACTGCTCAAAAGACGGTAAACTTAAATTCTTACTTATATTTAAACAGGAGGCTTTCTTATGAAGATAGTTCTTTTACATTCTCCAAGCTTTTTAGCTCCGATTCTACGTAAATTCTTTGGAATAGGAAAGAAACGGTAAAACATACGAAAATCACGGAGCAGTCAAATTTTGATTTGTCGGGGACGCGTGGACGCGATGAGGAGGACTTTTTGGAGAGTTAATCTTTTAAGATTTACTCACAGTCCCCCTCAAACTCCCCTCAAAAACTTTCCTGAGAAGGATTTATTGTGTATTCGTTCTGGCCATATAATAACTTTTTGTTTCGTTTTCTTTTGCTTACTTTTCTTTTTTAAAAGAAAAGTAAGTCGCGTCCCCCACGTCCTTCGCGTCCCCGACAAACCGCAATTTGTTTTTATAAATCGGTTATCTGAGAAAGTATTTATAAAAAACAAATCTCAATTTTTTCTTCCGTCTTGCGTTTTTTTTTTATTTATGGTAAAATATAATCAGAAATGTTTTGGAGTGTTAAAATGAACGGATTTTTACCTATAAATAAAAAGGATATGCAGGAGTGCGGTTGGGACAGACCCGATTTCGTTTACGTAACGGGTGACGCTTACGTCGACCACCCATCTTTTGGTGTTGCCATAATCTCGCGCGTGCTTGAAGCGGCAGGTTTCCGAGTTGCCATTCTTTCGCAACCCGACTATAAGAGTGCCGATGCTTTTCGCGAGTTCGGAAAGCCTCGCCTTGCCTTTCTCGTAACGGCTGGTAATATCGACTCTATGGTCGCGCACTACACCGCCGCAAAGAAAAAGCGTACATACGATTACTACTCGGCAGGAGGGAAAGCCGGACTTCGTCCCGACAGAGCAACAATCGTTTACTGTAACAGAATAAGAGAAGCTTACGGCGACGTTCCGATAGTCATCGGCGGACTTGAAGCATCTCTGCGCCGTTTTGCGCATTACGATTATTGGTCGGATTCTATCCGACGCTCTATCCTCGTTGACTCACGCGCCGATATCCTCACCTACGGAATGGGAGAAAATATACTTTTGCGTATTGCGGAGCTTCTTGACAAGGGAGTTCCGATAAAAAAGATACGCGACGTTCGCGGCTCTGTATACATGGCAAGACCCGATGAGAAGATACATTTCCCCGTCGCCGCTGAATTTGACTATAACGAATTAAAGACCGACAAGCGCAAATACGCAGAGGCTTTCGGTATTCAGTATAAAAATCAAGATTCTATAAACGGAAAAGCAATCGTTGAGCATTACGACGGCAAGGTGCTCGTTCAGAATCCGCCCATGCCTCCGCTTGAGAGAAAAGAACTCGACCGAGTATACTCACTTCCATATATGCGTACCTATCACCCGTCGTATGAAGCTCTTGGCGGTGTTCCCGCAATAGAGGAAGTACGTTTTTCAATCACTCATAACAGAGGCTGCTTTGGTGGCTGTAATTTCTGCGCGCTTGCCTTCCATCAAGGTCGTACCGTTCGTTCGAGAAGCATCGAAAGCGTTGTTAGCGAAGCAAAAAAGATCACCGAAATGCCCGATTTCAAGGGCTATATCCACGACGTAGGAGGTCCTACGGCAAACTTCCGTTACCCCGCCTGCAAAAAGCAGCTTGAGAGCGGTGTCTGCTCCTCGCGCAAGTGTTTAGCGCCTACTCCGTGCAAAAATCTTGAAGTCGATCACACGGAATACACTCACCTTATTGAAGAGATAGAAAAGCTTCCAAAGGTAAAAAAGGTATTTATACGCTCGGGAATACGATTTGATTATCTTATGCTCGACAAGGACGACACATTTTTCAGAAAGCTTGTCCGCGACAACGTCAGTGGTCAGCTCAAGGTCGCTCCCGAGCATTGTTCATCTGCCGTACTGCGTTGTATGGGCAAACCCGATTTTGACGTTTACCAACGCTTTCGCTCAAAATATTTCCGTCTTACGAAAGAAGCGGGAAAAGAGCAGTATCTCGTTCCCTATCTTATGTCGAGCCACCCCGGCTCTACCTTGAAGGACGCGCTTGAATTAGCTCTCTGCCTAAAGCGCGACCGCTATGCACCCGAACAGGTACAGGACTATTATCCGACACCGGGAACTGCATCAACGGTCATGTTCTATACGGGAATAAATCCGCTTGACATGAAGCCCGTTTACGTTGCGACGGACTATCACGAAAAGCAACTCCAACGCGCGCTTTTGCAGTACAACCGTCCGCAGAATGCGCCCCTTGTGCGCGAAGCTCTTGTAAAGCTTCACCGAGAGGATCTTATCGGTTACGGTGAGGAGTGTCTTGTAAGACCTGAGCGCGATGTCAAAGCACGAAGTGAACAGTCTAAAAGAACTTCAAAAAATAACGGCTCAAGAACTAAAAACAATTCAAAACCCCAAGCTAACAAAAACAAGTTTCATAGTAAAAACACTAACAAAAAAGCAAGCGTAAAAAAACGCTGACCGCAATACACGATGTTCTTATCGAAGAACAAAAAACAAAAGTTCCTACAGACCAAACAAACGGTTTGTAGGAACTTCATTTTATAAGTAAAGGAAACGCTAAAGCCAAGCCTTCTCCAGTGGGAGAAGGTGGCGGCGAAGCCGACGGATGAGGTGTCATTCCAGAGGCTTCAAATCATAAAATGTCAATCCGATATTTTTCAAAATATCAGCACATACCGCATTGAAATTGTTTAGTATACTATCGTTTGAATATCGCAATACTGTTATATTCCAAGATAGCAAAGTCCTATCTCTTTGCTCGTCAGCTTCTTTGTGTTCAAGAGTAGAGTGTTGTATCCCGTCTATTTCAATCACAATTTTCTTTTCCGCTATGTAAAAGTCAACAATATAATTTTCAATATTATGTTGCCGTCTTACATTGAATGGAAGTCGTTTCAAAAAATCATACCACAAATGCTTTTCTTCAGGAGTCATATTTTTGCGCAATGTTCTTGCGTTTGAAACAAGCTTTTTATTGTAGGGGATCATTTTTTACTCCTCATCCACCGCTAACGCGGTCCCCCTTCTCCCACAGGAGAAGGCTTTTTGCTGACTGTTACATATGCGTGTTCTGTTTCAAAACAATTTATAAGTTTTAGGTTTGCTTCTGAAACAAAATTACATATATCCGTTGGATCATCAGGATATATTTTTATTTTCCTTGTTCCCATATTTATAAATTCACTCTTGTTTTTATCTATTGATAAAACAAAAAGTCCATTCTCATTCAATAGCGAAGCAATTTTTTTGATCGCATATGATTTGTCCTTTATATGCATAAATGTCAATGATGAGTATATTATGTCAAAATGTTCTTCAAATTCAAATGATAAAAAATCATCGCAAATAAGTTTAACATTATGATATATGGATAGATTTTCAGTTGCCCTTTGTATTGTTTTCGGGGAGATATCTATTCCCAAAAAGCACTTACAGTTAGGCGCAACTTTAATTGCAATGCGACCTGTTCCAACACCGATCTCCAAAACAGATTTACTTTTATCAAGCCGCATGTTTTCAACAAATTTCTCTCCATCCCATTTATCCATATAATCTTTTAATGGCTTTGGATCGTGAACAGGATCATTTTCTTCTTCTATAAGCTTATTGTAATGCTCAATTACATCTTTCATATTTACCTTCTTATTGCGAGTTTCTAAATGAAGCGTTGAGGGGAACTTTTTTCAAAAAGTCCCCCTCAACGCGTCCTTCGCGTCCTTTATCTTTCGATTTCTTCCATTATATAAGCTTCAAGGATATCACCGATCTTAATATCGTTAAAGCGATCAAGACCGATACCACATTCGTATCCCGTTGCGACTTCCTTAACGTCGTCCTTGAAACGACGGAGCGAGGATATCTTATCCTCGAATATTACGACACCGTCACGAACGACACGGATCATAGAAGCGCGTGTTACCTTACCGTCCTGAATGTAAGAACCTGCGATAGTTCCAACGTTCGGAACGTGAATAGTCTGACGAACCTCTGCGTGTCCAAGGAGATTCTCGCGGAATTTAGGCGCGAGCATGCCCTTCATAGCGTCGGTTATCTCATTGATACAATCGTAAATTACGCGGTAGGTACGAATTTCGACGTTCTGTCTTTCTGCGCTGTCGATAGCCGCCTTATCGGGACGAACGTTAAATCCGACGATTATCGCGTTCGAAGCCGCCGCAAGCATTACGTCGCCCTCACGGATAGCTCCAGCTGCACCGTGAATAACGCGAACCTTAACTTCTTCGTTAGATATCTTTTCAAGCGACTGCTTAACAGCTTCGACCGATCCGCCAACGTCCGCCTTAACGATAATATTAAGCTCCTTGACGCCCTCGGATATCTGCGCGAACAGATCGTTGAGGTTTGCTCTCGCATTTGCCTTGAATACCTCTTCTTTCGCCTTTTCGCGACGCTGATCGGCAAGCTCTCTTGCCATTCTTTCGTCCTCAACGGCATTGAATTCGTCACCAGAATTTGGAACTTCCGCAAGACCGATGATCTCAACGGGTACGGAGGGCTTCGCCTCCTTGACGTTTCTTCCCTTATCGTCGGTCATCGCTCTTACACGTCCGACCGCCGTTCCCGCAATAACGATATCTCCGTTATGGAGCGTACCGTTCTGAACAAGAACAGTCGCAACAGGTCCTCTACCCTTATCAAGCTTTGCTTCAATTACTATACCCTTTGCTCGTCTGTTCGGGTTAGCCTTAAGCTCCTTGACTTCCGCAACGAGCAGTACGTTCTCAAGCAGATCTTCTATACCAAATCCTGTCAAAGCCGATACGGGAACGCAAATAACGTCACCGCCCCATTCTTCTGGAACGAGGTCATATTTAGTAAGCTCTTGCTTGATAGCATCGGGGTTTGCCGTGGGCTTATCCATTTTGTTTATAGCTACTACTATATCGATTCCAGCCGCTTTAGCGTGGTTTATAGCCTCAATAGTCTGAGGCATGATTCCATCATCAGCCGCAACGACGAGTATCGCGATATCGGTAGCCTGCGCACCTCTTGCACGCATAGCGGTAAACGCTTCGTGTCCGGGGGTATCGAGGAACGTAATATCGTGTCCTTGTACCTTTACTCTGTACGCACCGATATGCTGGGTAATACCGCCAGCCTCTCCGCGAGTTACGTGAGTGTTACGGATAGCGTCGAGAATAGAGGTCTTACCGTGGTCAACGTGACCCATTACGCATACAACGGGTGCTCTTTCAATAAGAGTATCCTCATTGTCCTCAGCCTCGTCAAACAAACGCTCCTCGATAGTTACGACTACCTCCTGCGTTGCGGAGATACCCATCTCCTCTGCAACGATAGCGGCAGTATCGTAATCTACGGTCTGGTTTACAGTTACCATCATTCCGAGCATCATAAGTCTCTTTACGACCTCACCCGAAGTAACCTTCAAGCGAGAAGCAAGGTCGCTTACAACGATCTCTGCGGGAAGAGTTACGCTCGTAGGCGCTTTGGTAACGGGCTGTGTACTCTTCTTTCCCTTATTGAATTTATTGTTCTTGCCGCCCATCTGCATATTCTTATTTTGAACGGGCTGCTTTTTAACTTTCTGGCTTCCACCGCGGATATCGCCGATAGAATCGGGAACAAAATTATCGAGTCTTTCATCGTATTTCGAAAGGTCAACACTTCCCGCTCTCATATCTACGACACGCGTAGCACCCTTTTGCTTGGAAGCAACCTCTCCCTTTTCGGTCTGACCGCGAACGATAAGCTGGGGCTTGAACTTCTCTCTGGGAGCATTCTGTTGACGTTCGTCTTTATCCTTGAACTGTCCGCCGCCGAAACGGTCGTTATTTCCGCCCTGACGGAATCCACCTTGATTCTGACCTTGAGGTCTCTGTCCACCCTGTTGCTTTTGTCCAGCGCCAAAGGGATTCTGGAAGCGATCACCCTTGTTCTGACCCTGTGTCTGCTGTCCCTGCGGTCTTTGTCCGTACTGATTCTGACCTTGAGATCTTTGACCGTACTGCCCCTGACCTTGTTGTTTCTGTCCGTTCGGTGCTTGCGCGCCCTGACGTGCCGCACCTTGAGGAGTCTGCGGCTTCTGCGCGGATCTTTCACCGTTTTCAAATTTGCGCTCGGGCTGTTTTACAGGTTCTGCCTTTGTGATGGGAGCGTCGGGCTTCTTTGCCTTTTCTTCATTAACAGTAGGCTGTACCTTTATTTCCTTTTCTTTCTTTTCTGTTTTTTCAGCCGAGCTGACACTCTCGACCTTGGGCTCGCTCTTAACGGGCGATTTTGCTTCTTTCTTTTCCTGAACCTTTTCCTCTGCGACAGGCTTTACTTCTGCTTTTGCGGATCCTTCTGCCAAAGGCTCCTCCTTCGGCTTTGCTTCGGCAGCCTTTTTCTTTGACGGAATATAAGTTATACCGTCAAGATAATCCTCTATATTTTCGATTTGATGTCCCATAGTTATAGTTTCAAATACAAGATCGAATTCCTCGGGCTTCAAAGTCTGTTGAGACTTTAAAGTTATTCCCTTTCCCGCAAGAAGTTCATTTAGATCCTTGCTTTTCATATTCAGATCTTTAGAAAGCTGATTTACCTTTAACAATGAAGTATTTTGATTTGCTGCCATACTTACGTACCGTTTGTCTTTGCAGAAGCCAAAGACATCCTTTCCTCTCCTCTGGATTTGTTGCCGTTGTGTCAGAACGTATCAACGTGATAAAACTTGTTTGTTGATTATAGTTTTTTTTCTACCATGGCGCACATTTTTTCGTCGGTCACCGCGACCGCCGCAAGTGACGCGCTTTTGCCAAGCGCCTCTGCAAGCGTTACGCCATCTACTGAAAGTCTATAAAGACGAATATTATAAAATTTACACTTATCGGATATCCGTTTATGAGTGTTTTCCGAGGTATCGTTTGCCTCAAATACCGCGCGCGGTCCTTGCGCACCGCCCTTTTTCATGGCTTCGCATATCATCGGCACTCCAAAGATCACTTTTCGCGCGCGAACACAAAGTCCGAGCGACAAAAGTATCTTTTCTGAATTTTTCACCTCTTGATCACTCATTTTCGGAAAGCTCCTTTTCCATGCGGTCATATACAGCCTCGGGTATCTCGCACTCAAGGCTTCTTCCTATACGGCCTGACTTTCTCGCCTTCTTCAAGCAAGAAACGTTTTTACATATATACGCTCCGCGCCCCGATCTCTTTCCCGTAAAGTCGAGAACTATCTCTCCCTCGGGCGTACGGAGAACACGGAGAAGCTCACCCTTTGCCTTATGCTCGTTACAGCCAAGGCACTGGCGCATAGGTATCTTTTTTTGCTTTATTTTCTGTTCCATAATTCGATATTACTCGGATTTTATGTCTATCTTCATTCCGGTAAGTCTTGCGGCAAGACGCGCGTTCTGTCCTTCCTTACCGATAGCGAGCGAAAGCTGATCCGCATCTACTACGACCTTGCACGCTCTGTCGCCCGTAAGAGTTACGGAGCGGACTTCCGCGGGAGCAAGAGCCGATGCTACGTACTCCTCAAGATTCTCGCTGTATTTTACGATATCTATCTTCTCTCCGCGAAGCTCATCAACGATACCGCCGATTCTCATACCGTGGTTACCGATACAAGCACCGACTGCGTCAACATCCTCGTCGCGTGACCAAACAGAAATTTTGGTTCTCGAGCCTGCCTCTCTCGCAACGCCCTTAACTATAACGATGCCGTCCTGAATCTCGGGAACTTCGAGCTCGAACATTCTGCGAACAAGTCCTGCATGTATTCTCGAAAGAGTTACGAGAGGTCCGCGGGACTCCTTGTTTACTTCCATAACGAATACCTTTATCTTGTCGCCAACGTAGAAGGTCTCTCCGGGGATCTGCTCACTCTTAAGAAGAACAGCGTGGCTCGTACCCGTTTCAAGAACTACGTTGCCGTTTACTGAATCGACCTTGCTGACGGTAGCGGTGATGATCTCTTCACGCTTGCTCTCGTAAGCGTCCTGCATAACCTTTCTCTCACCCTCGCGAATACCCTGAATGATAACTGATTTTGCGGCCGCCGCACTGAGTCTGCGGAAGTTCTTGGTCTTGACCTCGGTCTCAACCATTTTTCCAATGTCGTATCTCTTGCTTATAGCCTTAGCTTCTTCAAGAGAGATCTGGCACTGCGGATTCGTTACCTCCTCAACGACCTCTTTCTGAAGGTATACCTTAACGTCTTCCTTTACGGGATCGATGTGTACGCGCATCATAGTGCTGTTTCCGAATTCTTTTTTGAATGCGGAAAGGAGAGCCGCTTCGATCTTTTCGAGCATGTACTCCTTCGGTATTCCCTTCTCCTTTTCAAGAAGATCAAGAGCAACAAAAAATTCCTTGTTCATTTTTAATTTCCATCCTTTTCAGTTGGGCTTTTTTAGCCGATTATATTCAAAATTCAAAATAGGTGTTGACCTTTGCGACCGTATCGGGAGCAAAGCTCATAACGTTTGTGTTTTCGCCGTCTTTGGTCTTTATGCGTATTTCTCCGTTCTCGCCGACCTCAAGCAATACACCGCGGTAAAGCTTTGAGCCGTTAAGGGGTGCGTAAAGCTTTATCTCAACGTTCCAGCCTTCGCAAGCGTAAAGATGCTCTGCAGTGCGAAGCTCTCGCTCAACACCCGGAGACGAGACCTCAAGGTAATACGCCTCTTCAATGGGGTCCGCTTCATCAAGTACGGGATCTATCGCGCGGTGCATCTTCTCACAGTCGTCGATAGTAATACCCTCCTCGGAATCTATCGTAATGCGCAAAACACGTCTTGCGCCCTCCTTGACGTATTCAACGTCCCAGATCCAACAGCCTATTTCCTCCGCTATCGGCTCTGCAAGCTCTCTTACTGTCTCGGCAACGCTTTTTGTGTTCTTTGCCATCAGATCACCTCCGTTTTTCACCTGATCTTTATTTTTGAAAGTACCAAAATTAACAATTAAGAGTGGGTCTTTTCAAACCCACTCTCATCGTTCCGTATTATTATATCACAAAACATTAACAATTGCAATAGCTTTTCGAAAAAATTCTAAAATTTTATTAAACGTTTATTAAACGCCATATATAAATAGTTTTACAAAATTCAAATTTTTATTTGTCGGGGGGATGCGATGTCGCTTTTTGAAAAAAGCTCCGCAAAAACTTTCCTGAAAAGAATTTACTGTGTAGCCGTTATGGCTATGCAAAACCTTGTTTTAGAAAGTTTTTTGAGGGAGTTTGAGGGAACTTTTTTT
>JAZNEM010000116.1:0-7351 GCA_045588595.1 Eubacteriales bacterium | reverse complement strand
ATCGTGATCAACTCTCACCGACAAACCGCAATTTATAGTTATATTGAGAGAAGTCCAAATAAAGCAAATAAAAACAAAAGACCGCAAAGCGTAAAAGCCTTGCGGTTTTTGTATTCATTTTAGTTTATCAAGAAAATTACTTGATAGCTGCGATGTAGATATACATTACAACGGCAACAACTGCGAAAACGAGAGAAAGAACGGTAGTTATTCTGCTAAGTATCTTATCTCTGGTCTGGATCTTGTTCTTTGCGAAGAAGCCTTCAGAAGAACCTGCGATAGAACCCGACAGACCTTTCTCCTTACCCGACTGGAACAATACGCAAACAACGAGAATTACTGCGCATATTGTGATGACGATTCCAAGTGCGATCTCTAATGCGGTCATTTTAAAAACCTCCGAATAAACAATAATTTATCTATCAAAGCCGAAATTGGCATAATGAACCGATAGCTTTTTATATTTTACCATAACTTTTTCAAAAAATCAATACCTTTTTTAAATTTTTTTCTTTATTTGCAAAAAAACGTTTGCTTATTGACAAAACTCATGCACTGTTTTATAATTATATATATAATGCAAGGTTTACGAAAGGCGGCAGTCATGAATATTCTTGATCACGCAAAAAACAATATAATATATCTCGACGGTGGAATGGGTACGCTCTTGCAGGAGCGCGGGCTCGCGGCGGGAGAGCTTCCTGAACTTTGGAATCTCACACACCCCGAAATTATCCGCGACATTCACGAAAGCTATTTTTCGGCAGGCTCGAACGTCGTTTGCGCGAATACCTTTGGCGCAAATCCGCTTAAGTTCTCGGATACGGAGCTTGAGCAGATAATATCTGCGGCACTTGAAAACGCTCGTGTGGCAAGAGATACTTCAAAAGGAAGTCACGAAAAATTCATAGCTCTCGATATAGGTCCTTGCGGAAAGCTTTTAAAGCCATACGGAGACCTTGATCTTGAAGATGCGGTCGCGCTTTTCTCAAAAGTTGTAAGTATAGGCGCAAAGCACGGTGCGGAGCTTGTATTTATTGAAACGATGAACGACTCCTACGAAACCAAAGCCGCACTTTTAGCGGCAAAGGAGACTTGCGACCTCCCCGTTTTCGTCTCGAATGCCTACGGTTCGGACGGAAAGCTTATGACGGGTGCTGATCCCGAGTCTATGTGTGCTATGCTTGAGGGACTTGGCGCTGACGCTATCGGCGCAAACTGCTCGCTCGGTCCTGTGCAGTTAGCTCCTATCATCGATAGATTGCTTGCGGTCGCCTCCGTTCCCGTTTTTATAAAGGCTAACGCGGGGCTGCCCTCGGTCAAGGACGGGAAAACGGTATTTGACGTATCGGCAGAGGAGTTTGCTAAGGCGACGGCAGATATGTTATCTCGCGGTGCGCGTATGGCGGGCGGTTGTTGCGGAACAACTCCGAAATATATCTCGGCTCTTGTCCGCGCGTCAAAGGGAATAGCTCCTATTCCGATAACGGATAAGGGACTTACTGTCATTTCCTCTTACGCGAATGCCGTTACTTTCGGAGTTGCTCCCGTGCTCATCGGTGAGCGCATAAATCCCACGGGTAAAAAGAGATTCAAGCAGGCTCTTGTTGAGGGAGATATGGATTATATCCTCTCCGAAGCTCTTCATGAAGAGGAGTGCGGAGTGCCCGTTCTTGACGTAAACGTTGGAATTCCCGACATTGACGAGAAGGCAGTTCTCACCTCTGCCGTTCGCGAGATACAGAGCGTTTGCGCTCTGCCGTTGCAGATAGATACCTCGAATGCGTCGGCAATGGAGGCGGCTTTGCGCATCTATAACGGAAAAGCCATGATAAACTCGGTAAATGGCAAGGAAGAGAGCATGAGGGCGGTATTTCCGCTTGCCAAAAAGTACGGAGGAGCTATCGTTGCGCTGACCCTTGACGAAAACGGTATTCCCGACACAGCGGAGGGAAGATTTGAAATTGCCGAACGAATACTTTCGGTGGCTTCGGAGTACGGTATCAAGAAAAAGGATATTATCTTTGACACTCTGACTCTTACGGTAAGTGCCGACAAACATGCCGCAAAGGTGACACTTGACGCGCTTACGCTCATTTCCGAAAGGCTTGGCTGTAAGACGGTCCTCGGAGTTTCAAACGTTTCGTTCGGACTTCCCGCAAGGGATATGATAAACTCGACCTTTTTTGCCTCTGCCCTTGAGCGCGGACTCTCTGGGGCTATTATGAACCCATATTCGCAGGAGATGATGAAGGTCTATTATTCCTATCGCGCTTTGCACGGACTTGACGAAAGCTTTAGTGATTATATCGCGTTTTCAGAGGTATGTTCCGCGACGTCACAGGTGTCAGCAACGCCTTCTAAAAAGGCGGACGCAAAGTACGCTTCATCTCTTGAAGAAGCGGTAGTAAAAGGTCTTAAGGAACGTGCCGCGGAGCTCGTTGTCGAAATGTTGAAGGAAAATGCGCCGCTTGATATCGTTCAGATGCATATAATTCCCGCGCTTGACAGAGTGGGGAAGGGCTTTGAGGAGAAGACTGTATATCTCCCCCAGCTTCTTATGAGCGCGGAGGCGGCAAAGTCGGCGTTTGAGGAGATAAAGTCGGCAATGCTCTCAAAGAGCGATGAAGAAAAGGCTGACGGTGAGAGACTTAAGGTAATAATCGCTACGGTCAAGGGAGACATTCACGATATCGGTAAGAATATAGTTAAGCTTTTGCTTGAAAATTACGGCTTTACGGTCATTGACCTTGGGCGAGACGTGCCCCCCGAAACGATAGTCGAGCGCGCTATTGCCGAGGACGTCTATCTCGTCGGACTCAGCGCGCTTATGACTACGACAGTGCCTGCTATGGAAGAAACTATCTCCCTATTGCGTGAAAAACACCCGAAATGTAAAGTGATAGTGGGCGGTGCGGTCCTTAACCGCGAGTATGCCGAGCGTATCGGTGCGGACAAGTACGCCAAAGACGCTATGGAAGCCGTGAGATACGCGGAGGAATGCGAGGGGATGCGTTCGACCCTTTCTTGAAAGAAAGGGCCGAGCCCCAAAGAACTTTACTAAAGAAGTTCTATATGCAGCCATTTTGTTTTATATTAATAATTGAATAAAACGGACAGTTGAGGACGGCTGTCCCTACAGAGTTAACTTAAAGTGAATCGTTTTTTCGTCGCTTACGGCGAGATATACACAAACGATATTCTTAAAACTTGTAGGGACAGGCGTCCTCGACTGTCCTAAAAACAAATAAATTCGATCTTTCCAAACGGTTATTTATAAATAATACCCTGTTTAGTTTTCTTTTGCTTACTTTTCTTTTTTAAAAGAAAAGTAAGCGCGTCCTTTACAAACTACATATCAATTTTTCAATAGCGATATAGCCTTGAGGGGAGAGTTTAAGGGAGAGATCTGCTTCGGAGCAAAGCTCGAGAGCGCGTTTGAGCTTTTGCATAGATTTAGACGACGCGCCCTTGACGTATATTTTTGTTTTATAGTCATTTGATTTAAAGAGGAGCTTGGCTATATCCATCTGCGGCACGCCTTGATCTATAAGGGATCTGACCGAGACGAGATCACAGATAACGCGCGAGACCTCTGACAAGATAATTACGGGGTCAACGCGTCTGAATTTCATGACCGAAAGGGCATTCAACGCGTCCTCGTATCTGCCGTCGAGTATCGCGTTTGCGAGTGTAAACGCATCGGTGGTTATCACGCTGACCGAAACGTTTTTGATATCGTCCTTTGTTACGGTATTTCGACCGTTCTGAATAACGTAATAGGAAAGCTTATCGGTTTCTGACGCAAGAGTAAACATAGAGCGACCGCAGTAATCGATAAGATATGCGCATGTGTCAGGATCAGCGTTCACGCCATTATGCTCGAAGTGTTTTGCTACCCACGAAACGAGGCGTGCGCCCGAAATGCTTTCGAAAAGTACGGGCGTGAGGTGTGCGCTCAATTTTTTGATTGCTGCAGAGGGATACTTTGGCGTTCCCTCATCTATCTGACCTGCAGGTATGGATATTATAAGCACGTTGTAATCGTATTCTTTAAGCGCAAGCAGAGCATCACAGAGGTCGTCTATCTCGCTCTGCCGCATGGACGATATCGAAAGCCCCGTAACGCTCACTATTTTAAGTTCTTCCATCATAGGAGGGGGCATAAGGGCATCAACGAGAGCGTTTGGAGAATAATCGAGCGCATCGAGGCGTACGTCGTTAAAGAGAGCAAACGTAGGATCGGGACAAACAGTCGCGCGGGCAAGAGAGAGCGCGTGCGTTTTCATATAGTCTTCTTCGCCATAGAACAAAAAGCCGCCCGAAATTCCTTTTTTGAGCTGCTTTCTAAAGGCATCCTCTTTGATAATGTCCATGTCCTCACTCCTTTGCTCTGATTTTTTACATATAATATTATATCATTTTCAAGACGGCAAGTCAACATTATTTTATAATTAAACAAATTGCGGTTTGTCGGGGAGTTTAACAAACATGGTATAGCGCAACAAGTCGGTTTTTGCGCAGCAAATTCGCGGGACACAACCGCGAACCGACTTGTTGACCGAGTTGTGAAACAACTCGCAAAATCAAAATTTGAAATTTAAAATGTATTATGTGATAAAAAAACAAAAAGTATTTACTTTAGAATTTATTTGTGATATAATATTAAAACAATAAAAAATCACCTAAAAAAAGGAGAATACAAATATGGCATGCGTTGATATGTCTGTTGAAAAATTAAAAGAATATAAGGGCAGAAACCCTCGCCCTGCCGATTTTGACGAATTTTGGAACGAAGCTCTTGCCGAGATGAATTCAATAGAGCCGAACGCGGAGTTTAAGCCGTATGACTTCCCATCAAGAGTTGCGGATTTTTTTGAACTGACCTTTACGTCTACCAAGGGAGCGAGAATTTACGCAAAAGTCGCAAGACCTAAAAAGCTTGAGGGTAAAGCTCCCGCTATTTTGAAATTCCACGGTCTTTCGGGTGACGGCGGTGAATGGAACTCGCTTTTGCGCTACGCTTGCGAGGGCTTTGTCATTGCAAGTATGGATTGCCGCGGACAAGGCGGAAGATCGACAGACGCAGGCGGAACGCTTGGAACGACGCATACTACGCAGTTTGTAAGAGGTCTTGACGGAGACCCCAAGGATCTGCATTGCCGTGAACTTTTCCTCGATACCGCTATGCTTGCGCGCATAATCATGGGACTTGATTTCGTTGACGAGAAAAGAGTCGGCGCTATGGGAGGTTCGCAAGGAGGAGCACTTACCGTTGCATGCGCCGCGTTAGTTCCTTCTATATTCGTCTTTGCGCTCCTACATATCCTTATCTCTCGGATTACAAGCGCGTGTTTGAAATGGATCTCAACAAGGGCGCGTATGAAGGACTCAGATATTATTTCCGCCATTTTGACCCCACACACTCGCGCGAGGACGAGATATTTACAAAGCTCGGATATATCGATATTCAGTATTTAGCACCAAGGATTCGCGCAAAGGTGTTGATGGCAACGGGTTTGATGGACACAACCTGTCCTCCCTCCACGCAGTTTGCGATGTATAACAAGATAACCTCGGAAAAGCAGGTCGTTATATATCCCGATTATGGACATGAGGGCTTGAAGGGACACGAAGATATTGTTTTTTGCTTTATGTCGCAGCTTCTTGATTAAAAATTACTATAAGAAAGATACAAAACGGCTCTGCGTGGGATATCCGCGCAGAGCCGTTTTTAAGTTCGTTGTTTAAATATTTTTTCTGCTATATAGCGAAATTATAACAGCATCGTTGCGATAGAGTGCGCGGGCATCATTGTCTTTGTGCAGACGTTATCGTGTTTGATGATTGCGGGAAGCTCGTCATCGCTGATATTTGCGACTACTACTACCAAAGAGCCGTCGGGATTTTCAAACGCGCAGGTCTGAATACTGTCGGAGTACTTTGTGGTAGCGATACGGTGCGCTCCGCGCTTAACGTACTTCGAAAAATGTCCGATGTAATAATAGATAGGCGTATAGTTAAGCTCCTTTGTGTTTGAATCGTAAAGTACGGGAGCGTAGCAGCCGACACCCTTATTTTCATAAACGAGCTTTTCGGTGTTTGGCGTGCGTCTGTCTCTGTTGTGGAAAGGTCCGCCAAACTCATTGAGAAGTATGTTCCAATCGCAGAAAGCCGAGGTGAAGTTGTTGAAGTCTCCGCAAAGCTCTCTTGCGTAGTTTTCGGCAACGGTCAATACGTTTGCGGTTATTATTCCGCATATCTCGGTCGAGATAAGAGGCTTGTTGAATCTCTCGTGAACAAGGCGCAGACAGTCAAAATGATCCCCCGAATACCAGTGATGTCCGACCGCCCATACGCGCTCCTCAACGGCTTTGGAGGAGAATATCCTTGTCGCTCTTTCGTATACGCGCTCCTTGTTGTGATCCCAGACGATTATCTTTATGTCCGAAAGTCCCTCGCTATCAAGCGTGGGCGCGAGATATTTTTCGATAAAATCGCGCTCTTCGTCGGCAGAATAATAGCAGCTTTCCCAAGGCTGAACAGCGCGGGGCTCATTCTGAACCGATATTGCCGAAACGGTTATGCCTTCTTTTCTGTATTCCTTTATGTATTTAGCGTAATATTTTGCCCAAAGAGACTTGTATTCTTCCTTAAGCTTACCGCCGTTTATAAGCGAGTCATTCTCCTTCATGTAAGCGGGGGGCGACCACGGAGACGCGAATATTACAAGATCCTCGCCCGTGTATTTCTGCGCGTCCTTTATAAAGGGAATTATATATTTTCTGTCGCGGTCAATGTTGAAGGTCTCAAGTGTTTCGTCTCCCTCTTCTACATAGGTATACATATCGATGGCGAAATCGCAGGAATTGATACAGGTTCTGCAGAAGTTATAGCCGATACCCTTTTCCTTGTCGAAATATTTTTCCATGAAGTCCTTTTTCTGTTCATCTGTAAGCAGGGAATAGTTATATGCCGAAGCCTCGGTAAAAGCACCGCCGAATCCGAGTATCTCCTGATATTTGAACTCGTTATACACGTTGATGACGCCACTTTCGACACCTTTATAGGTGTTGCCGTCTTCAACTGTTTCCTCAATAAAAAATTTGTTTTCCTGAGGTACTGTTTTTATTACTTTCATAAAGATTTCCTCCAGTTTGGATTTTATTTATATATTAAATTATATCACAGAGTAAAAATAAAGTCAATAATTTTGTGTTGTGTGGCTAATGTTCAAATTTTGATTTATCGGGGGGATGCGATGTCGCTTTTTGAAAAAAGCTCCGCAAAAACTTTCCTGAAAAGAATTTACTGTGTAGCCGTTATGGCTATGCAAAACCTTGTTTTAGAA
>JAZNEM010000115.1:0-7830 GCA_045588595.1 Eubacteriales bacterium | reverse complement strand
CCCCTTGAATACACGGATAAGGTATATTCGGATAAGGTAAAATGCGAAAAATATATTATTTTCTTTGAAAAAGAAGTAAAATTTACAATAAATAGTGGAAATTTACCCCCAAGTTGTGATACAATAGATACAGTAGAATATTTGGAGACTCCGTGGGGTACTAGATTGCCTGTCGGAGTGCGGACCGTAAGGTATTACGAGTATGGAGAAAACAAGGTACAGCGTAGTGAAGAAGCGGCAAAAAGACTTGCTATTTATAAGCTTCGGTTGCTTATGGAAGAAGAGCTGAAGAATGCAAGTCTCGTTGAAAAGAAGATATCGGGTGAGCTTGTTGGAGATAAATATATCATCAATTGCCGTGTCGAGTGTATAGAGAATATTGCGATAGCAAAAGAGATAGAAATTGAGGGACTTCCGCCTATAAAACGGTAGTAACGATGAAACAAAAAAGAAAGGTGATAGCTGCGAATGGAGCAACGGACAGTAAAGATCGAGAATAGCGAAATAACCGCAAGGCTTTTCGGAAGCTTTGATATTAACGTGCGTATTTTAGAAAAAGCGTTTGACGTAAATATCCAGAATCGCGAGGGAGATGACGGAGATGCCGTCACGGTGCGCGGAGATGATGGAGAGAACGTACGAATGGCAGCAGACTCTTTGAAGTATCTCAAGGATATGGCGAGATACAACGAGCTTCTTACCGAGCAACAGGTGGCGTACGTCGTCGATATGGTACGCGCAGGTCAGGAAGAGGAGCTTGCGGGACTTGACCAAGATTGTATTTGCATTACCACTCGCGGCAAGCCCATAAAGGCAAAGACGGTAGGTCAGAGAAGATATGTAAAGGCAATAGAAAAAAATACAGTGGTTTTCGGAATAGGACCTGCGGGAACGGGAAAGACATTTCTTGCCGTAGCTATGGCGGTACGCGCTCTGCGAGATAAACAGGTTTCAAGAATAATCCTTACGCGTCCGGCTATTGAGGCAGGCGAAAAGCTTGGTTTTTTGCCCGGTGACCTGCAAAGCAAGATAGACCCCTATCTTCGACCGCTTTACGACGCCATGTACGAGATGATGGGACCGGAGAACTATCAACGTCAGCTTGAAAAGGGAACTATCGAGATAGCTCCGCTTGCGTATATGCGCGGACGAACGCTTGACGATTGCTTTATCATTCTCGATGAGGCGCAAAACGCAACGCCCGAGCAGATGAAGATGTTTTTGACGCGTCTCGGTTTTAATTCAAAGGCAGTCATAACAGGTGACCTTACGCAGACCGACTTGCCAAGCGGTCAGAAGAGCGGTCTTTCGGTTGCGGTCAAGATACTTGAAGGTATCGAAGATATAGCCGTTCACGCTTTCAGCTCGAGAGACGTAGTGAGACACAAGCTCGTTCAAAGAATAATCGAAGCATATGAAAAGCACGAAAAGCGTTCGCAGGAGAAAAACGCTCCGAATGGACATGATAAAAGCAAAAACGAAAGGAACAAAAAGCAATGAAACGAGAACTGATGATATATTTTATGAATTCACAGGATAAAGAGGAAATAACCTATTCATTAAAGATCCTGCTTCGCAGAGCCGTCGAGGCAACTCTTGATCATGAGAATTTTGAAAATGACGCGCAGGTATCTATTACTTTCACCGACAACGAAGGAATAAGAGTTCTGAATTCACAATATCGAGATATCGACAAAGAGACAGACGTGCTCTCATTCCCGCTTATCGACTTTGAGAGCGGAGAGGATCTGCCGTTCGATGACCCCGAGATGATGCTCGGTGACATAGTTCTCTCGCTTGAGAGAGCAAGAGAACAGGCAAAGGAATACGGCCATAGCTTTGAGAGAGAGACTGCGTTCCTTTGCGTACATTCAATGCTTCATCTTCTTGGATACGACCATGTAAACGGTGGTGAGGAAGAAGCGGATATGAGACGCAGACAGACAGAGATACTCGAATCTTTGGGTCTCGGTGTAAAGTAAGACATTTGAAAGGTTTAAGGAATAAGATATGAAAAGAACAGGATTTATAGCTATTGTAGGACGTCCGAACGTTGGAAAATCAACGCTTATGAATCAGATACTCGGAGAAAAGGTGGCTATCGTTTCAAGCAAGCCGCAGACGACGAGAAACAGAATAACGGGAATACACACAAGAGGGGAGGAGCAGTTCGTGTTCCTTGACACCCCCGGTATACACAGCCCCAAAAATTCGCTTGGCGAATATATGGTAAAGGCGGCGGATTCGACCATGCGTGACGCAGATGCGGTCGTGCTTGTAGTCGATACGGGCAAGGAGATATCAAAGGTAGAGGAAAACGTTATCGCGTACCTCAAAAAGAGCGGAATCCCCGCGGTGTTAGCACTCAATAAGATAGACCTTTATCGTCGTGAGCAGATAGCGGAGACTATCTCTGCGTATGCGGCAAAGCACGATTTTGAAGCGTTCGTGCCGATAGCGGCAAAAAACGGCAAGAACGTTGCCGAATTGCTCGATGAATGTGGAAAATTCCTTAGCGAATCACAGTGGTTTTTCCCCGAGGATATGATAACCGATCAGCCCGAGAGACAGATAGCTGCTGAAATAATAAGAGAAAAGATACTGCGTACGCTTAACAAGGAAGTTCCGCACGGAACGGCAGTTGTCATCGAGGAGTTCAAGGATGAGAAAACACTCGTTCGTATCCGTGCCGAGATATTCTGCGAAAAGGCGTCGCATAAGGGTATTATCGTTGGAAAGAACGGTGAGTCGTTAAAGCTTATAGGAACTTACGCAAGAGAGGACCTCGAGCGTTTGTTCGGTACAAAGGTATATCTCAATCTTTGGGTAAAGGTCAAGGAAAATTGGAGAGAAAGCGCACGAACAGTGCAGAACTTCGGATATAGAGACGACGAATGATTTTCAAAAAGGAGGTGTGATATATGTCCGTAAAGAAAACAGCCGACGGTTTGGTATTGAGAGAAATACCTGTTGGCGAGAGCGATAAGCTTCTGACCGTGCTTACGTCAGACGGACAGATCACACTTATGGCAAAAGGCGCGCGCTCCATGAAGAGCAAGCTTTTGCCGATATGCAGGCTTTTTACATACGCAAATTTTGAATATTATGAAAAAGGCGGATACTGTTGGGCATCGGGCGGATCTGTAAACGACAGTTTTTTTGGTATCGGCTCGGACATAACAGGCTTTGCGCTTGCTTCGTATATTCTGCAATTAGCCGCGGAGATCACGGGAGAGGGCGTTGAGGCGGAAGAGATACTTCGAATGACACTCAACACTCTTTACGCTATTGAAAAAAAGCTTCGCCCTTACGATCAGATAAAGGCGGTCTACGAGTGGTTTGCAATCAACGTTTCAGGATTTTCTCCTGACATTTCGACTTGCTCTGTCTGCGGAAAAAAACAAGACGGAGAAATGTGGCTTGACGTAATGAACGGCTGTCTTGTTTGTGCCGAGTGCCAATCAAAGCGCTCGGGCGGAAGCGTTCCATTGCCCGACACCGACGCGTACGAAACGAGAAATATTCTCGTTCCCATCGACCCCTCGGCTCTTGCTGCGATGAGATACGTTCAGAGTTCACCGATGGCAAGGATATTCTCTTTTTCACTAAAAACCAACGAGGCACTTGCGTCCTTTGCGCGCGCCGCGGAAACATACGTAATAAATCATCTTGAAAGAAGCTTTGATACGCTTGACTTTTACCGAACGGTAAAGGAATGATAGGACAATTATGAAAATAACCGAAAAAAATTTATGCATACTTGAATTTGATAAAATACGAAATATGCTCGCCTCTGTTTGTGCGACCGAGGGCGCGGCGGCACTTGCGATTGCTCTTTTTCCCGATGACAGAGCGGATGTTATACGTGCGCGTCAGACCCGCACTACCGATGCAAAAAGGCTATCCGATGCCAAAGGTATGCCGTCGTTCAGCTCCGTAAAGGATATAGGAGACGTTTGTGCGAGAGCATTAAAGGGGGCGATACTTTCTCCGCGTGAGCTTATGGACGCGGCGGCGGTATTGCGTGTTTCTCGCGCTCTTCTTGATTACAGCAGAGCTAACAGAACCTTTACTACCGTTCTTGACGAGGTATTCGAGCGTCTTTTGCCAAACCGATTTCTTGAAGATAAGATAACACGCTCTATCCTTTCCGAAGAAATGATAGCCGACGAGGCAAGTCCCGCGCTTGCCGATATAAGAAGAAAGATACGTGCCGCTAACTCCAATATAAAGCAGACCTTGGCAAAATATACGAGTGGCTCGTACGCAAAGTATCTTCAGGAAAATATCGTTACGATACGTAACGGACGTTACGTCGTGCCCGTAAAAGCGGAGTGCCGAAACGATATCAAGGGACTTATCCACGATACCTCTTCTTCGGGAGCGACTATTTTTGTCGAGCCTATGGCGGTCGTTGATGCGAATAATGAGCTTCGTATGCTTGAATCAAAGGAGCAGCACGAGATAGAAAAGATTCTCGGAGAGCTTTCAGCGGAGGTCGCTGGAGTTGCACCGACGCTGAACCTTAATTATCGCAACATAACCGAGCTTGCATTTGCGTTTGCGTGTGCCGAGCTTTCGTATAGAATGGATGCTTGTGAGCCTGTTATATCGGAGGAGCGTGTTTGCGAGCTTAAAAACGCAAGACACCCTCTTATAGACAAAAAAAGTGTCGTTCCGATAACGGTGACACTTGGCGGTGAGTATGATACGCTTATAATTACAGGACCTAACACCGGCGGTAAGACGGTAACATTGAAAACACTCGGTCTGTTTGCCGCTATGGCACAGTCGGGCTTGCATATTCCTGCGGACGACGGAAGCCGCGTTTGCGTTTTTGAAAAGATACTCGTCTCTCTTGGTGACGAACAGAGTATAGAGCAGTCGCTCTCGACTTTCTCCTCGCAAATGGTAGCTATCGTTTCGATAGTTGAGGAGCGGACAGACCGTTCGCTTGTTCTTTTTGATGAGCTTGGCGCGGGAACAGACCCAGTAGAGGGAGCGGCTCTTGCGGTGGCTGTTATCGAGGATATCAGAGGCGCGGGGGCACTTTGTGCGGCTACCACGCACTATGCGGAATTAAAGACTTATGCGCTTGATACAGAGGGCGTTTGCAACGCGTCTTGCGAGTTTGACGTAGAGACTCTGCGTCCCACTTATAGACTTATGATAGGTATGCCGGGTAAATCAAACGCTTTTGCTATTTCGGAGCGTCTCGGACTTCCTGCGGAGATAGTAAAGAGAGCAAACGTGCTCGTAAACACCGAGAATAAGCAGATGGAAAGGATACTCGGTGAGCTCGAGGAAGCGCGCTTTAAGGCGGAGCGAGAGCTTGAGGAAGCAAAGCGCATGCGAGAGGAATACGAACGCTTTAAAGCCGAGTCCGAAAAAACGCTGCGCGAGCAGCTTGCGGCTTCCGAAAAAGAGGTCGAAAAGGCCAGAGCAAAGGCACAAAGTATGGTTGAAAGTGCGAGAGCCTCGAGCGAATTTATAATGGAGCAGATGGATAAGCTCAGGAAAGCCAAGGATAGTGAAAGACTTTCCGAGGAGCTTGCGGCAGCACGCAAAGAAGTTCGCGAGCATTTGCGCAACAATAGTAACAAATTCGATCCTGTCGAGGTCAAGAAGCGAGCTGAAAATTACGTTTTACCAAGAGCCTTAAAAAAGGGTGACGAGGTAATTATAGTATCGCTTGGTAAAAAGGCGGTCGTACTTGAAACACCCAAGGGTAACGAAAAGGTAAGCGTTCAGGCAGGTATAATAAAGACCAAGATAGACAAGTCCGATCTTCAGCTTATTGATGAAAACATCGGAATATCGGCAGAGGAAAAGAAAAAGCGCGCTGACGGTTACCGTATGAGCATTTGCAGAGATTTTCGAGATGAAATAGATCTGCGCGGAATGACGGGAGACGAGGCGTGGAGCAAGGTAGATAAATATTTTGACGAGGCATCGATAGCGGGATTCCATACAGTTCGCCTTATTCACGGTAAGGGGACGGGTGCTTTGCGTAACGCACTGTGGGCATATTTAAAGACTGATAGACGTGTATCAAAATTCCGTATCGGACAATTCGGTGAGGGTGACGGCGGCGTGACCGTGGTAGAATTGAAATAAAAACACGGTTACTTTCTTTTCGCGAAGAAGAAAGTGGAGTTGCAAACAACTCTGTCAAAGAAAAGCAAAATATAGGGTTATTTATATAGTTATACGGATATACAATAAATAAATTACAAGAAAGTTTCTGCGGAGCTTTTTTCAAAAAAGCGACACCGTTTTTCTGTAAATCAAATTAAAAAGAGGATTGAAATGCTTGAGCTTAATTTAAGAAAACGCTGTTGGGCGGAGATAGATCTGGACGCTGTAAAGCACAATTTTTGGTGTATCCGCTCATGCATAGATAAAGAAAAGAAGCTATGCTGCGTAGTCAAGGCTAATGCGTACGGACACGGAGCTATCTGGCTTTCAAGGATCTATGAGGAACTTGGCACGGATCTTTTGGCTGTTTCTAATATAGAAGAAGCTATACAACTCCGCAAAGGCGGGATAACCTTGCCGATACTTATTCTCGGATATACGCCCGCGGAATGCGCAAAATATCTTGTCGAATATGACATTATGCAGGCGGTTTATTCTTACGAATATGCAAAGAGCCTTAATGAAAATCTTCTTGCGCTTGGCAATGACACAAGGCTTTCCATACATATAAAGCTTGATTCGGGTATGGGAAGGATCGGATTTTCCTGCAAGGACGTAGCAGGACTTAACGAGGTCATGGCAGTTGCAAAAATGGAGAGTTTTGTTCTTGATGGTATATTTACGCACTTTGCCATTGCCGACGGTGGCGATGAGGGTGAAGAATATACAAAAGAGCAGTACGCTAAATTCACTGGCTTTGTAGATGCGCTTGAGAAAAAGGGAATAACCTTTAAGCTAAAGCACTGCTCAAATAGTGCGGGAATTATTGATTTTCCCGAATACGCGCTTGACGGCGCACGCGCGGGAATAATTCTTTATGGATACGCGCCGTCAAACGATATGCATAAGGATTTGCCGCTCAAGCCCGTTATGTCTTTGAAAACGGTGGTGTCACACGTTAAGGATATCGAGGCTGGAGATTCTATAAGTTATGGCTGTACCTTTGTTGCGGATAAAAAAATGAGAATAGCGACTGTTCCTGTAGGCTATGCTGACGGATATCTGCGTGCGAACGGTAAAAATGGCGGATATATGCTTGTTCGCGGCAAGCGCGCGAATATCGTCGGTCGAGTATGTATGGATCAGCTGATGCTCGACGTTAGCGATATAGACGGAGTCTGTACGGGTGACATTGTCACTATCATTGGCAGAGACGGAGACGAACATATAGGCGCGGATACAATAGCTAAAATCAACGGTACGATAACGTACGAGATACTTTGTGACGTCGGTATGCGCGTTCCGAAATTTTATATTTCGGGCGGCGAGATAGTGGAAGTGAAAGACAATATAGTTTTGGAGATATAATTAAACGGACAGTCGAGGACGCCTGTCCCTACAAAGTCAGATGAAATTTAATCGTTTTTCCGTCGCGTACGGCGATGTATATATAAGCGATTTTTCCATATCTTGTAGGGGCAGGCGTCCTCGACTGTCCTAAAAAACAAGTTTAATTTTCATAAGCGGTTATTCTAAACAACCCCATGTATAGTTTTCTTTTGCTTACTTTTCTTTTTCAAAAGAAAAGTAAGCGCGTCCCTTCGCGTCCCCGTCCTTATTCCTGCGGATAAACGAAGGTCTGCTCTCGGCTGTTGAGTGCCGCAAGATATCGTTTGCACTCGGCTTTTGCCG
>JAZNEM010000114.1:0-4351 GCA_045588595.1 Eubacteriales bacterium | reverse complement strand
GGCAGTTGGAACAATATCTTTATTATGCTTTCTCTGCATTACAATCCCTCCGTCACGCTTCGCGTGCCACCTCCCTTTACACAAGGGAGGCTCTTTTTTACCTCCCGTAAGGTAGTCGCATAGGCTTTTGATTGTAATGTCAAAAGTGACTTTGCGTTGCTTTGGGCAAAATTTTAGTACTTTTTATTAAATCAGTTGTTGTCAAGTAAATAATACATCGTGGTTGAACAAAAGAGTATATCAATATTTTTTGATAAATTGGATTTTATCTTACAGTAACTTTATGAAAATTTGTACATCGTTGCCTTTTTTGTTTCTATAAACATATCCATCTGTTTCGAATCCCAACTTCTTGTGTAACGCAATGCTCGCAATATTATCAACTCTGATTTGCTGTAACACCAATTTGTAGCCCTTGCTTTTTGCTGTTTTCATTGCAAGCATCATAGCATTTCCTGCAAATCCGCGTTTGCGATAACATTCAAATATTTCAGGACCGCACGAAATGACGTTTGGGGAGTGTTGATACAGTGATATCATTCCAACCATTTCAGTGTCATTCACTATTGCAAACATTTCAAAATATTTGTTTGCAAACTCTTTTTCTTGCCATTTTGTAATCAATATTTTAACTTCGTCAATGGACATCTTTGCATTATGCTTTTGTTGAAATTCAATAGCATCATCATCTGCAAAATTCCTTAATAGAATCATATCACACCGCCTCCGTCAAATTTTTATTTATCATTCACACGGTTATACCTTATTATAGCACAAAAGCCGCAGAAAATCAATCTGCGGTTTTTGCATTTTAGAGTTTTTAGCAATAGAAAAAGCTAATATCGCTTGTCGGTAGGTAATGAATTATCAAAACTGTCCTTAAGAGTGCCGCTCTATAGGTTTATAATTACTTTTATTGACAAACAAAAACTTTTGTGATAAACTTTATTCGTAATTCTTCCTTAAAAGGACGGTAATAAAACAAAAAGACGGAGCTTATGTATGAAAATTACTTCCCTACTTGAAAATACTACCGAGCGAGAGGATATAAAAGTCGAGCACGGATTGTCTCTTTATATAGAGATCGATGGATACAAAATTCTGTTTGATATGGGGCAGACAGACTATTTTTATGAAAACGCCAAAACGCTCGGCATTGATCTTGCGAATGTTGATATTGCTATCCTCTCACACGGACATTATGACCACGGCGGAGGTCTTCGAAAGTTTTTGGAGATAAACGATCGCGCGCCTATCTATATCAACAAAGATGCTTTTATTCCGCATTACAACGGAAAGGATAAATATATCGGACTTGATACGAGTCTCGCGAATAATTCCCGAATCATATTCACCCATGACGAATACAGCATCAACGCTTCCCTTTCTCTGTTTTCCTGCAACGATAGAGAAAGAAAGCACGAGATGCTTGAGTCGGGACTTACAGAAAAGGTCGGTGATTCCTTTATCCCCGACGATTTTCGGCACGAGCAATATCTTCTGATAAAAGAAAACGGAAAGCGAATTTTGATAAGCGGTTGCTCTCACAAGGGCATTCTCGATATTACGCATTGGGTCTGCCCCGATGTTATCATTGGCGGATTCCATTATTCAAAGCTTGCGCTTGACAGCCATCTTGAAAATGCCGTCAAGGAGCTTGCGTCCTATAAAACCGAATTTTACACCTGTCATTGTACAGGCTGTGAGCAATTTGAATTTATGCGTCGGTATTTGCCGTCGCTTCATTATCTTTCCTGCGGACAAAGTATAACTGTATAAAAGCTACAGAGGGCGGTTCGATTTGAACCGCCCTCTGTGATTTTTATTCTTTTACTGCAAAAGCGTTACTCCTTTAGAGTTGAGCTTTTCCGCAAACTCTTGATTCAACTGACCGTTAGTAACTATATAGTCCGCTACCGAAAGGTCGCTTATTTTCGCAAACGCGCTATGTCCGAATTTCGAATGGTCGGCAGCTACGATACAGCAGTTAGATTGCTTTATCATTGTAGCGGCAACCGCTGCCTCTTTATTATAATAAGTAGACAAGCCTTGTTGTATATCGATACCGTCTACCGAAAGAATAAGCTTATCGGCTTTGTATTTTTCAAGCTGCTCGATAACATCGCTTCCGTACGTGAACTGATACTTCGTATTTACCGCCCCGCCTACGAGAATTACGTTATAATTGGGGTTTCCCGATGCCTCAAGCGCGATAGAAATGGAATTTGTTACGATACTGAGATTATATTCCGCGGGAAAACGGCGAAAGACCAAAAGAGTTGTCGTTCCCGAATTCAACATGATAGTATCGTTTGGCTGGATAAGCTCGGCTACACGCTCGGCTATCGCTACCTTTGCCTGCTGGTTAGTCTCGAGTCTCTGATTGAGATTCATACTGTAATAAGGCTTATACGTACTCACCGCACCGCCGTGGATACGCGAAAGAAGTCCTTTCTTTTCAAGGTCCTCAAGATATATTCGGATAGTTACCTCGCTGACACCGAAAAACCGTGAAAGGCTGCTGACGCGTACCGAATCGTTTTCCTTTAACAATTCAAGAATTTTTTGTTTTCTCTGCTCTGTGTTCATTGTTTCTTCTCCTTGCATCTGTCACCACTATTATAACACCAACTTTCGTTTTTGTCAAGAAAGTTTCGATTTTGTTGTGTATTTTAAAAAAACGAAAGTATAAAGAAATTTTTCTTGACAACAGAATACCCTCATTGTATAATGTAATTGTATAAATTTGTTTTAAGTTAGGAGTTAAACAATGGTAAAAAATTTTGACATCAAACCGCCTTTCTTTGAGGTTGGACCTAAGGCGATAATCTGGGGCGAGGCTATGCTTGCGCTTGCCAAGGTTATCGACAAGACCGCAATGAAGTATGATGTTGACGTCATTGTCACCCCCCAGTACACCGACATCAAGCTGCTTGCGGACAATACAGAAAGAATACTCGTGTTTGCACAGCATATGGACGCTTTAGTTCCCGGCCGCGGACTCGGAAGCGTACTGCCTGAGGCAGTTAAGGCTGCGGGAGCAAAGGGCGTTATGCTCAACCATGCGGAAAAGCCTCTCGACATGGAGACCTTGGAAAAAACTATCCGCCGCGCTGATGAAGTCGGTCTTGCGACTATCGTTTGCGCAGACACTGTAGAAGACGTAAAGAGAATTGCGCACATGGCGCCTAATCTTATCGTTGCCGAGCCGACAGAGCTTATCGGCACGGGCACGACAAGTGACTCGAACTACGTAATCGAGACCATCAAGACCGTAAACGAGATAAACCCCGACATCATGGTACTTCAAGGTGCCGGCATATCCAACGGTCAAGACGTTTACAACACTATCAAGCTCGGCGCGCAGGCTACGGGCTCTACTAGCGGTATTTTAAAAGCGGCTGACCCTTACGCAATGGTTGAGGAAATGCTCTATAACCTTCGCAAAGCGTGGGACGAGCTTCACGTTTGAGGTGTGACATGAAAAAAGAGAGCCTTATAGCCGCACGCGCGGCGTATGAGATCGAATACGAATGTATCAAAGGTATGCTTGAGTATTTTGATGACGAGGCGTTTGGCAAAGCTGTAGAGCTTTTAAAGAACTCCCCTCGTATCGGTGCTTCGGGCTGCGGACATTCGGGCATTATCTGTCAACATTTTGCGCACCTTATGTGCTGTATTGAGCAACCCGCAAGATTTGTTTCCCCCGCGGAAGCGATTCACGGTGGCATGGGCTTTTTACAGGAAGGCGACGTAATGGTATTTGCCTCCAGAGGTGGCAAAACAAAAGAGCTTTTACCTATTCTCGATATCTGTAAAAGAAAAGGTGTAAAGGTCATTACCGTTACTGAAAATCTCGACTCCCCTCTTGCAACGGGAGCTGATGTAGTCCTCAAGCAGTACGTAAACCGAGAGACAGATAAGTACAATTCACAGGGTACGACATCCTCTACCGCCCTTTGTATGATATTCCATGCTTTACAGACCGCGCTTATTGAGGAGACCGACTACAAAAACGAACAGTTCGCTCTTATCCATCCGGGCGGAGCTGTCGGCGAGCGCCTTAACAAATAAGGACTTACTTTTTCTTTTAAAAAAGAAAAAGTAAGCAAAAAGAAAACGTTACAAGTGGATCAATTTTAATCCCGTATAGTTAGTGTAAAAATAAAAAAATAACAATTAAAAAATAAAAAATTATATTAAATTAAAAGGAGAATTTTATTATGGAATTCAAAGTTTTTCAGAAAGAAATCGATCTTCAGTCAAGAGCCTGGATCCCCACCTTCCACGACATCAGAAAAGAGATCCTCGAAATAGTTGAGGCTTCTGGCGTTAAGAACGGTACGGTTGC
>JAZNEM010000113.1:0-45858 GCA_045588595.1 Eubacteriales bacterium | reverse complement strand
TATTCTCGGTAGTTTCAAGGCTATCCAGATCCTCCTTAAGCTTGTCGTTAGTACCGCATAAAGCGATAAGCGTTATATCAGATTTGGATTTCAAAAGACATTTTATCGTCCTTTCAAGTCTTGCCATACCGTATCCACCGTCAAGAAGCACGACCGTAAACGAATCCTTTGAGATCCCATGCTTGATACGAAGCTCGTCACGCTTTCCAAGGTTTTTTTTTGCCTCACTGCGTATTGGAGGAGGAACCGCGTTTACGTTACCCCCCGCATACATTCTTCTGCGGTCTGCCTGCTTTTTTCCAGCCTCTGACGTTATCAAGAAATTATTAACGTCAACGTTAAACATTCCGTTTGAATAGGGGTCGGGGCAAAGAAGAATGCTATACGGCGCATTTTTCATATGTGCCGTATAGTAGGCTACCGACCAATGCGTCGTAAACAAAACGTCGCAGTCAAGCTCACGCAGATGCCTTTTTGCGCGCCTATACGAACTTATTCCGCTTGGAGTACAAGCCATTACCCAGCTCAAAGAAAGTGCATCTCCGCAAAACCAAGTGCCTATGCGGCACATCATGCCAGCAACAAAGCTCTTATTTTGGTTTTTAACCGTCTTTATAAAAAGCGTCTCTGTTTTTTTCAGCTTAGGGTCACAAGTCTCATTATAAAAGCTCGATCCTATTATCTCGACTTCGTTTCCATATTTTTTCTCAAAGCACTTATGAACAGCTTCTTCGGGAACGATATGTCCCTTTCCCGCCTCAACGTAAGTAAATGCAACTCTTGGCTTTTTCCCCGCTTCCACAACTCTATGCTCCGAAAGTTTTTTTGTACGCGACTGTTCAAGAGAGATTTCAGCGATAGCCAAAAATACGCTGTAAATTATCTGAAAATTCGCGTAAAAGAAGAAGTTATCGAACATAGACATAGCAAGTATCATAATGGGAACAAACACAAGCAAAAGCTTATCAAGGGAAAAGCGGCGCGCCGTGATCTCGCCCAATTGCTTTATATGAACAAACAGCGCCACGACTCCGAATATGCCTATAGAACCGAGAAACTGTATAATGATATTGTGATACATTTGGCTGTAAATGTTGTTCTTTATAACGTCCTCCGCATATGCTCCGTCACTAAAACCTATTCCAAACAGCTTTGACGATTTGAAATCTTCTACTCCGTTCTTAAAAAGCGAAATTCTCGAGTCGCTTCCAATATCATCCAACCGAAGTATATTTCCTATCTTATCAAAAAACTCATTTATCGGTATCACTTTTGTATCTATGTATATCAAAGCTCCGCAGATAGTAGCTGCCAGAATAAGAGTATAAGCACGGTTAAACCATCTGTTTTTTCCATTAACGCAACAGATCACAACGCAAACGACGAAAAACAAAGCTCCGACTATCATTGCGGAACGCGTATCAACAAGCACCGCTCCTACCAAAAACAGTACAGCAGAGACATAAGAAACAAATGAAAATTTGCAATTTTTTGTCAGATACATAGCCGCGGGTATTCCAATAACAATAACCGCACCGATGATAGTTGCAACACCCCACGCAAGAGTTTGGCGGCTTATGCCTATTATCTCATGCGAGTTATTATACAAAAACAAAGATCCTTCACGGTACATCTTAAACGCTGATACAAAAAGCTGAACAAGAGCCACGTATGATGTACACACAAGGCATTTGCACGCATATGACACAGCGTTTTCGGATCGGTCAAGCATTGCGATAACTATAAAATAAACCACGGTAAATGCCAAAGCAAACAAAGCACCGTAACCGAGATTCTTTATATCGTAATTCGGGCTGAATATACCGTTTATAAGAAACACTGCATCAAGCAAAATAATTCCGAGAGTAAACGCGCCTCTCTTCTTAAAAGCTCTTGCTATTGAGCCGTCAAAAATCAGTCTTATAATGACGGCAAACAACATAACAACGCCGCACAATATTATCTTTTTAAACGCATCAGGATCAAAGGATTGTAAATATATTCCGTTGACATCGTCAAATTCAAGCTTCTCCGTATCATATCCCAAGGAGTAATACGCCATAAGCATGGGAGCAAGAAAGACCTTGTTATCGGTAGAAAACAATGCCGCAAGTATAACCAAAGCGCACATTGTCCACATAATAGGAAGATATACCGTTTTACCGTTAAGTCCCGCAAATATGCAAAGAACAGCAAAAACTATCGGATATAATACGGAATTTTGAACACGGTCAAAGCCCCGCATTATCCTGCTGCGCTCACACAGCTTCTTCGCAAACACCATGTTATAGCTCCTCCTTTCGAAAAACGGTATGCAAATATCAATTGTTAGTATATCATATTTTGCACATAAAAACAAGATATATCTTGACAAATTTTGCAATATAGTATATAATACTCTCGTACAACTTTTCGTGTTTCTATATCAAACACGGTAGGTTGTTGTTTTCATTTTAAGGAGAGCCTATGAAAAAAAGAGTATTTTACACCGAGCTTTCATACGTTTTTGGAATATTGATCTTGGCCATAGGAACAGCTTTTATGGAGCGCGCGGATCTCGGTGTTTCCATGGTAGTTGCGCCTGCCTATATTCTTCATTTGAAAATATCTGAATTTCTGCCGTTTTTCAGCTTCGGTATGGCTGAATACACACTTCAAGCGGTCATTCTTCTGTGCATGGTGATATTCTTGCGCAAGGCGAAGCTATCTTATCTTTTCTCACTTGTAACGGCTGTAATATACGGTCTTATGTTAGATGGCTCGATCACTCTTATTTCGTTTATTCCCTTTAATACGATGATCGTAAGGATAGTTTTTTATATTTTTGGTATGCTTTTATGCTCTTGCGGTGTTGCTCTGCTCTTCCACACCTATATTTCCCCCGAGGCATACGAGCTTTTTGTAAAGGAAATTTCAGCAAAATACAACATCAACATACATAAATTCAAAACGATATACGATTGCTCAAGCTGTCTTATAGCAATTATTCTTTCCTTTGCGTTTTTCGGATTGTGGCATTTTGAGGGTATCAACGTAGGCACTGTCGCTTGCGCTCTGTTAAACGGCACACTCATTCGAATGTTTGCAAAAATACTCGAAAAAATATGGGTGTTTAACGACAAATTGCCTCTAAAAAAATACTTCTGATGACCTTTATTTTTTAATAAAATTGAAATTTCTTTTTTCAAACGATTGTAAACTCAAAAAAATTATGTTATAATAAAGGAGTAAATTCTTTTCTTTCGGAGGATATCAATATGAACTACGACGTTATAATTATCGGAGCTGGTCCCGGCGGTATTTTCTCGGCATATGAATTAACAAAGGTAAATTCAAATATAAAGGTAGGCGTTTTTGAAGCAGGTCACGCACTTGACAAGCGCCGCTGTCCTATCGACGGAAATAAGGTAAAAAGCTGTATAACCTGCAAAAACTGTTCTATTATGAGCGGCTTTGGCGGTGCGGGAGCTTTTTCCGATGGTAAATACAACATCACTAATGACTTTGGCGGCACGTTACACGAATATATAGGTAAGGCACAAGCCATTGAGCTTATGAAGTACGTTGACGATATAAATATGGCATATGGTGGTGAGGGCACAAAGCTATACTCTACGACAGGTTCTTCTTTTAAAAAAGAGTGCATCACTCACGACCTTCACCTTTTGAATGCATCTGTCCGTCATCTTGGAACGGACATAAACTACATTGTACTTGAAAACCTCTACAACGACTTGAAAAACAAAGTTGATTTCTTCTTTGATACTCCCGTTGATTCTGTGGAAATTATCGACGGCGGTTATCGTATCAACTGCAAGGATGATTCCTACACCTGCCAAAAATGTGTCATTTCGGTTGGAAGAATAGGAAGTAAGTGGATGGAAAAGATATGCAACGAACTTTCTATCCCCACTCGCTCAAATCGAGTCGATATAGGTGTTCGTGTCGAGCTTCCTTACGAGGTATTTTCTCATATTACCGATGAGCTCTACGAGAGCAAGATAGTTTATCGCACACAGAAATACGGTGACAGAGTGCGTACGTTCTGTATGAACCCCAAGGGTGCTGTCGTAAATGAAAACACCAATGGTATCATTACGGTAAACGGTCATAGCTACGAAGACCCCTCAAAGCAGACCGAAAATACTAACTTCGCGCTTCTCGTTGCAAAGCATTTTTCCGAGCCCTTTAAGGATTCGAACGGCTACGGCGAATCTATCGCACGACTCAGCAATATGCTTGGCGGTGGAGTTATCGTTCAGCGCTTCGGCGACCTCATCAGAGGTCAACGCTCAACTCAGAGCCGTATAGACGAGGCTTTCATGACGCCTACCTTAAAGGCGACTGCGGGAGATCTTAGCCTCGTACTTCCCAAAAGAATACTCGACGGCATAATCGAAATGATATATGCACTTGACAAAGTCGCTCCGGGTACGGCAAACGACGACACGCTTCTTTACGGCGTTGAAGTCAAGTTCTATAACATGGAAGTAGACGTTAACGATAAACTTGAATCCTGCCATAAGGGACTTTATATAATCGGTGACGGAAGCGGTATCACACACTCGCTCTCGCACGCTTCGGCAAGCGGTGTCCACGTCGCGAGAAATATAATAAACGAGCTTTAAAACCAAAGACGAGTTGATAAAATCAACTCGTCTTTTTGATTCATAAAAAATCAGTCAAACGCTATTCCGAAATATTTAGGCAGATTCGCTTTGTACTCTCCAAATGTTAAGCACATAGCAAAATCTCTTTCTTTTCCAATCGTTCTGATACTTCCGTTTTTATAACCAAGTGTAGAAACAATTCTCGGCACAAGGGATACATCTCCAAAAAGCTCGACTACACGTAAAGTCTCAGTATCATTTCCCTTTTGAACTGCAAACATAGCTCCGTTGCATTTATAAAGATCCGCTAAAATATTCAAAAATGCAAGATTTTCACCCTCTTGAATAACGCTGTGCTCGGGAAGCATCTTTTTTCTTAATGTTCCGTATTCCTTTGAGTCTATACGCTCAAGGTCTATCTTTTCAGAAGAAGCGCAAACAAGCTCTTCCGACACCGATGAAAAAGTAACGTATCCGAGCCTTTCATAAAATGAAAACAGCGGTTTCGTTGCGGGAACGAGAATCGACAAGGCGTATCCTTGACTTTCAAGATGAGCGTGTGTATCTCTCATAAGTTCGGAGCATATTCCCTTTCCTCTTTGGGAAACAGATGTCGAGATAGCATACAAATACGCCACACGCTTGCCGTCATACTCACAATCAAACCAATAAAGTGATGCGACGACTTTGCCATCAACGCTTGCGCAACGGCAACGGCTTTTGGAAAACGCTAAACCAAAAAAGCCATCTAAAAATTCATCCGTATCTCCGAAATTTTCTTTCCAAAGTTCTCGCAATTCCGATATCTGCTCGTGATTCGGCGCATCAATAATCATATCCGTCCTCCAAAAGACACGCCCAGCATTTTTCTATCATGTGGTGAGGATAATAGCTCTTTTTTGCCTTGCGCAACCCCTCAAGACCCATATCTTCCTCGCGGTCTAGGTATTTTATATTCGGATATTTTTCTCTTATATATTTTGCGAACTCGTTGTTTATCGCGGCGTACGCGCCGTTCACACCCGCACGCGCCTTTTCAAAATTTACGTCAAAGGTATCCGATGAAAGCTTACCGCCAAGCGTTATCGCAAGAACGTTTTCTCCGTCAAGCAAAACAAGTCCGTCCATTTCGAGTGTCTTATGATCCCTGAACGCCCTCTCTATTGCCGCTCTTTCCATGTGATAGTCTCCGTTAGGGTCTTGCGCAAGCTTGTCCTCGTACCATTCATTAACCATTTCTTTGACTTTTTCAATATTTTTATCGCAAAGAGGTTCAACGGAATAGTTCGGGAAGCTTTCATAAAAGCGGTTAAGGTGATTCCTTTTGGAGTGATATTTCTTTCCCGCAAGCTCTGCAAGGTCGTCTATCGAATAGACGTAATCAAAGCTTCCCTCGTCACAGTGAAAGCGGAATCTGTCGGGATACAGTTCCTCTATTGTACGTCTACCCTCCGCGTTAACTCCCGTTATGCGACACGGTATCCCTCTCGCTCTTGAGTCCTCTATAATAGCATCAAGAACGGCTTTTTTGTCTCCGCTTCCCAAAGGATACGGATAAACGCTTCTTCTGTTGAACTGCGAGAATATCACGATATGTCCGTGTACCTGTGCAAAGCTCTGTCTTCCCCATAAATAAAGATTAGCAAAAGAGAACTCACAGCCGCGCTCCGTCTCTTTTTCAAGATAGCTATCGTAAAGCGGCTTGTCCGAAAGCTCTATTCTCTTGAAATCTATCATTGTTTTCGTCTGTATCATATAATATCCTTCAATACTTCAAATATTCTATCAGCAATATATTCCATTCCCTTATCCCCGGGATGAATAGCCACTCCTTTATGCTCAAAAAGTCCTATCGCCATATACTCGTCGTGTCTGCCTATCTCGGTAAGATCGATAAACGGCTCTCCTCTCTCGGCGGCTATATTTCTAATAGGTGTGTTTTTTAGCTCGGATTCCCATACGGTCGAAGTAAAGATAACTTTTTTTGGCGCGATATGTGAGATAAAATCACGAAGCCTATCTTCAAATAACGCCATATCCGATTCCTTTGGCACGTTCTCTCCCGCACGGAATATTACAACGTCCGCACCGAACTCATGCTCTATACTGTAATCGTTAAGTGCTCCGTCCTCCGCAAATCCGCACTCCCACGTAGCTATCTGACGAACCATTGTAAGCACGTCTTTACCGCTATCATCGAGCTTTTTCTGCAAGAGATGTACATAATCCTTGTCCTGTGCCGATGCCGCCATTCCCCATTTACCATACCAGCCGATATCTGCTTTTGGAAAGTGAAGAGTTATAGAATTACCCACTATAAGCAAATGTTTTTTTGCGTTGGCTTTTCCCATATAAAATGCGCTTTCATGGCGCGGAAGCTGATTTTCAGCTGATACGTTGTTTTCATTCATTATATCTTTCATAGTTATAAAATCTCCCTATTTTTATTAAAAATACTATACAACATATTTTTTATTTTGTCAATATAAAAATGAATTTTGCGTGACAATAAAATTTTTGAATAAGTTTTCCTATATCCGCCACAATATTTGTATGAAGAAATATCCTCAAAAGGAGAACTTTATGTCAGAAGCTGTTAAAAACAAAAAACAAAAAAAGGAACGCAAAGGCAATTCCTTTGGCGTACTTCAACGCGTTGGACGTGCCTTTATGCTTCCTATCGCGCTCTTACCCATAGCGGGACTTTTACTCGGGGTAGGCGCGTCGCTTACCAATGCGTCCATGCTTGAAGCCTACGGGCTTACGGGCATAATGGGCGAGGGTACTCTGCTTTATTCCATCTTTACCGTTCTTTCTTCTGTCGGAAGCGTTATTTTCGACAATCTTCCCCTTCTTTTTGCACTGGGTGTCGCGCTCGGTATGGCGCAAGCGGAAAAGGGTACGGCAACTCTTTCTGCCGCTATTGCCTTTTTCGTTATGCACAAAACAATAAACGCGCTTCTCTCAATAAGCGGCAAGCTTGAAGAGGGCGTTATGCAGGAAGGTACTGTCGCAAACGTCGTAGGCATCGAATCCTTACAGATGGGCGTTTTCGGCGGTATCATAGTCGGGCTCGGCGTTGCGTTCTTGCATAACAGAACTTACAAGATAAAGCTTCCCACCGTCATCTCATTTTTCGGTGGAACGCGTTTTGTCCCTATCATTTCTACAACCGTATATATCCTCGTCGGTGTTCTCATGTTCTTTGTCTGGCCCTTGGTGCAAAATGGTATCTACGCGCTTGGTGACCTCGTTTTGAGATCGGGCTACGCGGGAACTCTTATCTACGGTTTTATCGAGCGTATTCTCATTCCCTTTGGACTTCATCACGTGTTCTATCTTCCTTTCTGGCAAACGGGAGTCGGAGGCTCTGCGATAATCGAGGGAGTTCGTATATTCGGAGCACAAAACATCTTCTTTGCCGAGCTTGCGTCAAGCACTACAACGCAGTTCTCGGTATCCGCAACGAGATTTATGAGCGGAAAATTCCCGTTTATGATATTTGGTCTGCCCGCAGCGGCTCTTGCAATGTATAGCTGTGCAAAGGATTCAAAGAAAAAAGTAGCGGGGGGTCTGCTTCTCTCCGCGGCTCTTACCGCAATGCTCACAGGTATCACCGAGCCTATCGAATTCACTTTTCTTTTCGTTGCGCCCGTGCTTTACGTTATCCACTCGATACTTGCAGGTCTTTCCTATATGCTCATGCACGCCTTGAACGTTGGCGTCGGAATGACATTTTCGGGCGGTCTTATAGACTTCTTCCTCTTCGGTGTACTTCAAGGCAACGAAAAAACCAACTGGATAATGATACCTCTTGTAGGTGTAGCTTACTTTATCATCTATTTCTTCCTTTTCAGATTTATGATAAGAAAGCTCGATTACGTCACGCCTGGACGTGAGGACGACCTTGAGGAAACGAAACTCTATACACGCGCCGACTATAACGAAAAGAAAGCTTCGGAAGCATCAAGCGGTGAACAAACGAGCGCGCTTATACTCGAAGGTTTAGGCGGCAAGGAAAACGTCGTTAGCATTGACTGCTGCGCAACACGATTGCGTGTGACTGTAAAGGATATCGAAAAAATCTCCGATGCAACGCTAAAATCAAGCGGTGCTGCGGGAGTTATCAAGAGCGGAAGCGGCGTTCAGGTAATCTACGGTCCGAGAGTCTCGGTAATTAAGAGCGAGCTTGAGGAATATATGGGAATTTAACATACTTTTCTTTTGAAAAAGAAAAGTATGCAAAAGAAAACAAAAAAAGGGTTTTAGCTATAGACCGATATGACTTTTGAAAACTTCACCACCGCAGCGGGACGGTTTTGTGTGTGCTTTACACACAGAACTGTCCTCTGTGTTATTGTAAATCAATTTTCACATTTTGAAGGAATAAGTTTCTCTACAAAAATCAACACTCTAAAATTTGCTTTTCCGATTGACAAATATCGACATATATGATACAATATCCTTGTTAAATAAGGATTTTTTCTAAATATCTATGTGTTGAAAAATAAAATACATATCGGAGGCTTTTAAAAGCATGAAAAAATTTGACATATCCAATCTTATCATCACACAGATCTGCGATGCATATAGCTATACTTTAGAGGAAGAAACGGTAATGAAGGCGGTCTGCGAACACTGCGTGCTTATTCTAAAGCATCGCGGAGCTACCCAATATAATGTCGGAAACAAGGTATTTACCGCTGATGCGGAGCACGTTCTTTTTCTCCCTGCGAATTGCGAATATGAAATGCAGATTGAAGAAGAGGGCGAATGCACGGTAATTGAATTTGACGTTATAGACGAAGAAACTCTTTATCCTTGCGAATTTTACTCAGATAGCGAGGGAGATATTGCCACTTCGTCAAAGAATCTGTTGCTCTATTGGAAGCTTCAAGGACCTGCATACCGTTCAAAATGTCTCTCAGAACTTTATGACCTTATAACTCAGCTTTCAAACATCATGTCAAGCGCAGATTCTTTAGTCGGAAAATATCCGCTTATTCACCGCTCGGTAAAATACATAGAAAAGAACTATCACAAAATAGACCTCTATACTCCCGCACTTGCAAAAATGTCCGGTATCGGCGAGACATATTACCGCAGCATCTTCCTTGCTGTATTCCATATGCCGCCTGCGCGCTATATACAAAAGATCAGAATAGACAAAGCAAAGGAGCTTCTCGTTTCCTCGGGCGGTTCTATTGAAGATATAGCCGTTTCTACGGGATTTGCCAACGCATCTTATTTCTGCAAGGTATTCAAAGCGGTAGTTGGCATAACCCCCACCGAATTCGCGCAAAAGAGCCGCCGCTTCGGTTAAAATGAAAGGACTGTCAACCAATGAAGGATTTCTCAGATATTCTCATGTGTTCGGATTTTGATGGAACGCTTTTCAGAAATGTGGTATCGGACATGGATGCCAAGGCAATACGTTATTTTCAAGAGCATGGCGGAGCATTCACTCTTTCCACGGGGCGATTTCCCACCGTTTTAAAAGATAAAAACGTTACTAACATAAACCTTAACGCGCCTATAATATCTATGAATGGAGCACTCATATACGATGCTGAAAGTAAAAAAAAGCTGTTTGAAGAAATTATGAGTGCCGACATTATCGAAACCATTCTAAAAATATGTGAAAAGCACGAGGATATAGAAAAAATATTTTTGCCTACTCATGATAATATCGGTGATATCAGATATTGTTTGCCTCATGAGACAGACAAGATAAAAAGCTTTACACAACACGGAATATATAAAGTAGTCTTTCATATCGATCCTGACCGTTGCGACGATATTCTTGAACGCATATGTGCTCTTACCCCCGAGAAATTTGCGATATCTCGCAGCTGGAAAACGGGCGTTGAGATACAACAAGCGACCTCATCCAAAGGCTCGTCCGCCCGAAAGGTCGCAAATATGCTCGGAAGAAAAACTCTTATTTGCGTGGGAGATTACGAAAACGATATTTCTATGATAAAGGAAGCAGATATCGGCTACGCGGTCGCAAATGCCTGTGAACCTTTGAAGAAGGTTGCCGACCGCATAACGACCGAAAAGGTCGGTGGTGCTATCGCGGAGATAATATACTCGCTTTAATAAAAAATCAAATGTAACAATCTTATAGAAAGAAATTAACCCATGATAAAAATTCTTACCCTTGGCGATGTCGTCGGCTCTTGTGCCGTCGAATATTTAAAAAATAATCTTTGGAAATTCCGCAGCTCAATAGGAGCTGATCTCGTCGTTGCAAACGGAGAAAACGCTACTGAAATACACGGCATATCGGCAGTAAATGCGCAAGATCTGTTTGATGCGGGCGTTGATCTCATAACGCTCGGAAACCATACTTACGGCAGACGTGATATCTGTACCTTACTCTCCGACTCGCAAAACATTATAAGACCTGCAAACTATCCCCCTCTTTCACCGGGTAGCGGTTACACTATTATCAATGTATGCGGTTGGCGCATACTCGGAATAAATGTTCTGGGAACGGCTCTTATGGAGTCTATGGCGTGTCCTTTTGCAACCGTTGACCGCATACTTGAACGCGAAAAAGGAAGCTACGATATAGCCCTCCTTGATATTCACGCCGAAGCGACGAGCGAAAAGATTGCTCTCGGCAGATATTTTGACGGTCGCATACACATTATTTTCGGCACACATACGCACGTTCCCACTGCCGACGAACAGATACTTCCTCAAGGAAGCGGGTACATAACCGATATCGGTATGACAGGACCTATCGATAGCGTGATCGGAACGGATATATCCGCGGTAATTGAAAAGATGCGCACAAAAATGCCCGTTAGATTCACCGTTGCGAGCGGTGAAGTGCGCGCTCAAGGCGCTATCTTTACCATTGACACCGACTCTATGAAGGTCGTACACGTAGAACGAGTAACTTTTTGACAAGAAAGGCTTTATTTTACTATGGAGCAATTACTTAACACCTACTCTACGCACGCGCTTGCCTATCTTGGAGACAGCGTAATAGAAATATGCGTTCGCGAGCATCTTGTAAAATCAGGTATATCGTCGTCCGCTAAGCTCAATAAAACAGCTCTCGATTTTGTTCGCGCTCCTATGCAAGCAGAGGCTATGAAGCGGATATTGCCGCATCTTACAGAGGAAGAGGAATCAGTATTTAAACGCGGAAGAAATCTTGGACACTCGAACACTCCCAAAGCCGCAACGGTTGCAGAGTATAGAGCCGCAACGGGCATGGAAGCGCTTTTCGGATATCTCTATCTGGCAAAAAAACAAGAGAGAATAAACGAGCTTTTTGTTCTCGCTTATCCTCAAATCAACAAAGAAATCAATTAAATTTTATACATTGAAAGGAATAACAAAATGAACAATCCTATTATTAAGATCAACGTACGCGACTTCGGTACTATGACCGCAGAGCTCTATCCCGAAAAAGCTCCTAAAACAGTTGCGAATTTCGTTAAGCTCGCTGAAAGCGGCTTTTTCTCGGGTCTTATCTTCCACCGTATCATTAAAGGATTTATGATCCAAGGCGGCGGATATGACGAGAATATGGACCACAAGGACGCTGAATCCATTAAGGGAGAGTTTAAGGCTAACGGTTTTATGCAGAATGACCTTAAGCATACCCGCGGAGTTCTCTCTATGGCTCGTACACAAGACCCCGATTCAGCTTCTTCTCAGTTCTTCGTTATGCATATGGACGCTCCTCACCTTGATGCACAGTATGCAGGCTTCGGTAAGGTCACCGACGGTCTCGATGTCCTTGATGCTATCGCGTCCGTTAAAACGGGTAACTTCGGCTGGTATATGCAGGACGTTCCTAAAACTCCCGTTATTATCGACAGTATTGAGGTAGTTAGTAAGTAAAGGACGCGATTATGTTACTTTTTTCTTTTAAAAAAGAAAAAAGTAACCAAAAAAGAAAACTAATCAAGAGGTTATTTATAATAACCGTTTGTAAAATTTATATTTGTTTGTTTTTAGGACAGTCGAGGATGATATGCCCCCCAAAAGTTAGACACTTTTTGGGGGCATATCATCCTCGACTGTCCGTTTCATTCAATCAAAACAAATTGACTACATATAAAGTCGTTTTAGTGAAGTTCTTTGGGGTTCGACCCTTTATTTCAAGAAAGGGTCGAACGCATCCCCGCATCCCTCGCGTCCTTACTTAGTCATCTTTTCCTGCTTGACCTTGTGATCGATAACATGGCGAGAGGCCAGTTCTTTGTGTATATCCTCAAGGGAGATACCCATTTCGATCATAAGTACCATGAGGTGATAGGTAAGGTCTGCGATTTCATAGATAGTTTCAGCTTTATCATCGGCTTTACCCGCGATAATTACCTCGGTAGACTCCTCACCGACCTTTTTAAGAATTTTATCGATTCCCTTTTCAAATAAGTAGGTCGTGTAAGAGCCTTCCTTTTTTTCTGTTTTTCTGCCTTCGATAAGAGACATAAGGCTCTGCAATGAAAACTCGTGCTTATCATCACTCTGCCAGACGGGATTTTCAAAGCAAGATTCTGTACCAAGGTGGCAAGCTGGACCATCGGGTTCAACCACGACTACAAGCGCATCCTTATCGCAATCGGCGGTAATGCTGACGATATGCTGATAATTTCCGCTCGTCTCACCTTTGAGCCAAAGCTCCTGTCTTGAACGACTCCAAAAACAAGTAAGACCCTTTTCCATAGAAATCTCAAGGCTTTCGCGATTCATATATGCAAGGGTCAACACACGCTTTGTGATAGAATCGACTACGATCGCGGGAATAAGACCCTTTTCGTCAAATTTTAGTTCATTTATGTTTATCATGATAAGTCTCCTTTTATATTCTCATTGGAATTCCGTTAGCTGAAAGCTCACGTTTGAGGTCTCCGATATCGACCTCGTGGAAATGGAAGATAGATGCGGCAAGTCCCGCGTCCACCTTGGGCAAAGCTTTAAAAAGCTTTGTAAAGTGGTCGATACAACCAGCCCCTCCCGAAGCGATAACGGGAACGGATACAGCGTTGCAGACCGCATCAAGCATTTCTATATCAAAGCCCTGCTTTACTCCATCAGTGTCAATTGAATTGAGAACAACCTCGCCCGCACCCATATCGACGCAACGCTTTATCCAAGAAATAGCTTCCATGCCCGTGTTCTCGCGACCGCCCTTGGCAAACACGCGAAAAACACCGTCAACACGTTTTACGTCGGCAGAAAGCACGACACATTGATCTCCGTAACGTTTTGCCGCCTCGCGTACAAGCTCAGGATTACGGATAGCTCCGGAATTAACACTAACCTTGTCCGCACCGCATTTGAGAACTCTGTCAAAATCGTCAAGCGTATTTATACCTCCGCCTACTGTGAGCGGAATAAATATCTGACTTGCCACCTCGCAAAGAATGTCGGTAAAGAGAGCACGCCCCTCGGCAGATGCTGTGATGTCGTAAAAAACAAGCTCGTCCGCACCGTTGTCGCTATAATATTTCGCAAGTTCGACAGGCGAGGACACGTCGTTGAGCCCAAGAAAATTCACACCCTTGACAACTCGTCCGTTTTTAACGTCAAGACAAGGAATAATACGTTTAGTTATCATTTTGCCACCTCGATAGCCTCGCAAAGCGATATCGCTCCCGTATAATACGCCTTACCTATTATCGCACCGTAAAGTCCTCGCTCAGCAAGTTTCTTCACGTCCTCAATAGTTGATACACCACCCGAAGCGACTATCTGCATGTCAAATTTTTCGGACAGCTCGCGATAAAGCTCGTGATTTGTACCCATCATCGCACCGTCCTTTGATACGTCGGTGCAAATTACAGTACGCACGTGGAGACTCTGCATTTTCGCAAAAAATTCTTCTGCTGTAAGGTCACTCGTCTCGGTCCAGCCCTTGATAGCAACCTTTCCGTCCTTGATGTCAGCACCGACAGCTATACGCTCTCCGTATTCGGATGTCGCGCGTGCGACAAAATCGGGGTCGGTAACCGCCGCTGTACCGAGTATCACGCGGTCAACACCCGCATCAAGATAGGTCTTGACAGTCTCCATACTTCTTATACCACCACCGACCTCACAAAACAGGTCGGTATTTTCAACTATCTCTTTTATCGTTTCGAGATTCGGAGTAAGTCCGCTTTTTGCGCCCTCAAGGTCAACGAGGTGTAAAAATTTTGCGCCCTCGCGCTCAAAATCCTTTGCAACTTCAAGCGGACGGTCATTATAGACCGTCATCTGTGCGTAATCGCCTTTGTAAAGACGTACCGCCTTTCCTCCGAAAAGGTCTATTGCAGGAAATATATTCATGTGTAAATGCCTCTTTTATTTCAATCTTTCATTTCGTTAAACGCGCGTAGGATAGAAAGCCCTACTCTGCCACTCTTTTCGGGGTGAAACTGACAGCCGTATACGTTGTCCATAGCGACTGCCGCTGTAAGAGCTGCTCCGTAATCTGCCGTAGCTATAACCGCCTCATCACACTTCGCACCGTAATAGGAATGTACGAAATAAACGTGCTCTCCCTCATTTACGTATTTAAAAAGCTCGTTCTTTTTCTCTCCGAAATTAAGAGCGTTCCAACCAATGTGCGGAATTTTAAGACCTTTTGGTATAACGTCCGAAATAGGTCTTATCTCGCCCTTTATAAGTCCGAGTCCATCATGCTCTCCATACTCAAAGCTTTTTTCAAGAAGCATCTGCATACCAAGACAGATACCGAGTATTCTTTTCCCTTTTTTTGCTTCGTCAATGACTACCTCCGCAAGTCCGCAGTCGCGAAGCTTTCTTGCCGCGTCTCCAAACGCGCCGACACCCGGGAGAAGTATTTTATCCGCATCTCGCAAGACCTGCTTGTCCGCGGTAACTACCGTGTCAGCACCTACGCATATAAGCGAGCTTTTGAGCGAAAAAAGATTTCCGACTCCGTAATCAACTATCGCAATCATCAAAGAGCCCCCTTAGTCGAGGGGATCTCGTCTGCAAAAGCTTCGTCAATAGCTACAGCTTGCTTCATCGCTCTTCCGAACGCCTTGAACGCTCCCTCTATTATGTGGTGCGAATTTTCACCCGCAAGTTGTCTTATATGGAGCGTACATTCCGCAGTTCTTACAAAAGCAAAGAAGAATTCCTTTACAAGCTCGGTGTCGAAATCCCCAACCTTTTCTGTGGGAATATCAAGTGCGTATCCGAGATATGCTCTACCCGAGAGGTCTGCCGCCGCGATTACGAGCGTTTCGTCCATCGGAAGTGTCATAGAGCCATATCGAACGATGCCTCTCTTTTCTCCGAGAGCCTCGGCAAAGGCTTTACCAAGACAGATCCCCACGTCCTCTGCGGTGTGATGATAATCGACTTCAACGTCTCCCTTGCAACTAACGTCAAGGTCAAATCTGCCGTGACGCGCAAAAAGAACAAGCATATGGTCAAGGAATCCACAGCCCGTTGCTACAGTGCTCTTTCCAACACCGTCAATATTAAGCGTAAGCTCTATATTAGTTTCATTAGTATTTCTTTTTATTTCAGCCTGTCTCATTGTTTTTCCTCCAGAATACTTACTACCGTATTAATAAAGGTCTGCATCTGCTCTCGCGTTCCTATCGTAATGCGGTTGTAATTGCTTATTGCCGCCTTGTCAAAGTGGCGTACGAGTATTCCTCTCTCTTTAAGCTTGCGATAAAGCTCGCCGCCCTCTATCCTGTCGCTCTGCGCAAATATGAAATTCGTCGAAGAATCTGTCATTGTAAAGCCTAATTTTTTAAGCTCTTTTACCGTGTATTCTCTGTTTTCAACGATAGTCTTGCAGTTATTCATGTTATAATCATCATCGCTTATAGCACCAATACCTGCCGCCATAGTCATTGAGTTTATGTTGTAGGGATTTGTCGAATATTTTATGGTATTGAGGTCGGCAATGATTTCGCGATTTCCTATGCCGAAGCCAAGGCGCGCGCCTGCCATCGAACGCGATTTTGAAAAAGTCTGCGTAACGAGAAGATTGTCGTACTTCTTTATAAGCGGAACACAACTCTCTGCTCCGAAATCAACGTACGCTTCATCAATTACAACGATATTATCGGGGTTGCTCTTGACTATTTTTTCTATTTCCGAAACGGGAAGCGCAATACCCGTCGGAGCATTCGGATTCGCGATAAACACGGTACAGCCTATCCCCATATAATCCTCGACGTTAATGGTAAAATCCTTGTTGAGCGGAATTATACGGTAAGGCAAACGATTTATCTCGGCAAATACACTGTAAAAGCCGTAGGTTATATCAGCGAATGCCGCGGGAGTTTTCTCATCACAGAACGCCATAAAGGCAAAATTGAGTATCTCGTCCGAGCCGTTTGTCATAAGTATCTCGTCCGTGTTCACACCGAAACGATTCGCCATAGCCGCGTTAAGCGCACGGCACTCGGGATCGGAATAAAGCTGAAGCCTCTCTGCCGCCTCTGCAGCTTTTTCCATCGCCTTTTTCGACGGCGGAAACGGTGACTCGTTCGTATTGAGCTTTATGTATTGCATCTCTTTTGGTTGCTCACCAGGTGTGTACGGCACTAAAGATGCGTATTTGTTGCTAAAAAATCTGCTCATGGTTTATAGTTCCTTTTTTCTTTCGTAAACGGACAGTCGAGGACGCCTGTCCCTACAATGTAAAAATTAAAATTGTGTTGTTACACCGTCGCCTACGGCGAGAGATAATTTAACGAATTTTTTCCTTAACCATGTAGGGACAGGCGTCCTCGACTGTCCGTTACAAACAATTACAGCGAAACAAACACAAAAAACAACTTGCAAAAAATTCTTTGAGAGTTCGAGAACTTTCTTTTAAGAAAGTTCTCGAACTCGTCCTCTCAATCCTCTAATCTGACTACCGCGCTCTTGGCGTGGGCGGTAAGACCTTCCTTTTCAGCAAAGAAAGCAACGTCGCGCGCGACTTTTTCAAGGGCGTCTTTTGTATAATAAGTATACTGCGTTTTCTTAACGAAGTCATCAACTGAAAGAGGGCTTGAGAATTTTGCCGTTCCGCTTGTGGGAAGCGTGTGGTTAGGACCTGCGAAATAATCTCCAAGTGCTTCGGGGCAATTTCTGCCCATAAATATCGAGCCTGCGTGACGGATAGCATCAAGATAATCGAAAGGATTATCAACGCAAAGTTCAAGGTGCTCAAGAGCGATCTCGTTTGCGATCTCGATAGCCGCATAAAGTGTATCGGCAACTATTATCTTTCCGTTTTTATCTATGGATTCTCTTGCTATCTCGGCACGTTCAAGCAAAGGTATCTGTCTCTCAAGCTCCGCGCTTACGTCTGTCGCAAGCTCGTACGAATCGGTAACGAGGACGGCACTAGCCATTCTATCGTGCTCTGCCTGTGAAAGAAGGTCTGCCGCCACGTGACGAGGGTTGCTTTTACCGTCGGCAACTATAAGTATTTCGCTCGGTCCTGCTATCATATCGATAGAAACAACACCAAACACCTGTTTTTTAGCCTCGGCAACGAAAGCGTTACCAGGTCCTACTATCTTATCGACCTTCGGTACGCTTTCCGTACCGTACGCAAGAGCGGCTACCGCCTGTGCTCCGCCAACCTTGAAGATGCGGTCGATACCAGCTATCTTTGCCGCCGCCAGAATTACGGGATTCACCTTTCCCTCTTTGTTAGGAGGAGTTACCATTACGACCTCACGACAACCGGCAATTTTTGCAGGGATAGCGTCCATAAGAACAGTTGACGGATATGCAGCCGTACCGCCCGGAACATAAAGTCCAGCCTTGTCTACGGGGATAACCTTTTGTCCTATGACGATTCCGTTTTCATTGTTTATAATAAAGCTGTTGCGTACCTGCTTTTCATGAAAAGCTCTGATATTTTTTGCCGCCTTTTCAAGTATCTCAATAAATTTAGGCTCAACCGATGAAAAAGCCTCGTTTATCTCCTCCTCGCTTACCACGAGCGTGGAAAGCTCCGCACCGTCAAACTTTTTGCAATAATAAAGCAATGCTTCATCACCGTTCTTTCGAACGTTTGCGATAATATCCGCAACTGTTGCTTCTACGTTTACAGTAGGCACGGCGCGTGAAAATATCTCACTGTTAGATACTTCTCCATATTTAAGTATGTTTATCATTTCTTCTCCTCTACCTGCATAGCAAGGCTCTTTACAAGTCTCTCTATCGGCTCGTTCTTAAATTTAAAGCTTGATTTGTTCGCGATAAGTCTCGCGCTTATATCAACTATGGTCTCTATGACCTCAAGGTCGTTTTCCTTTAAGGTCGTTCCCGTTTCAACGATATCGACGATAACGTCCGAAAGGTCGAGTATCGGTGCTATCTCGATAGAACCGTTCAGATGGATTATATCGATATCTCTGCCGATAGACGCATAATAATCTCCCGCGATATTGGAAAATTTCGTAGCTACGCGAAGAGTTCTTGCCGCATTGTCACGAAAGCCATTTTTAGCCGCGACTGCCATACGGCACTTACCCGTATTCAAATCGAGAAGCTCGTAGACATCGGGTTCGTATTCGAGCAGGATATCCTTACCCGCAACACCTATATCTGCCGCTCCGCGCTCAACGTATATCGCAACGTCGGACGGCTTTACCCAAAAGTATCTTACTCCGCATTCTTCGTTTTCAAATATAAGTTTTCTGTTATTCTCGCGTATCGAGGGACATTCAAATCCTGCTTTCTCGAACATGGAATATACCTTTTCGCCAAGTCTTCCCTTGGGAAGCGCAACGTTAAGCATTTGTTTCAAGGATCTCCACCCCTCTTTCTTTAAATCTGAGCAATTGTCTGTATCTCAATTTCTCGGGCACACTTCTCTGCGCCATAACGCTCTTTCCACTATCGGTAAGCATACGGATCGACGCTCTCAAAGCTCCGATATCCGCGTCCTCATCATAAAGGATAAGAGTGTCAACGTCATAATCCTCACTCGTCTCTCTGTCATTAAGCAGATCGGGATATACCGCAAAGCCGATAGCTCCTGCCTTTTTGCCCATCTTCTTCATCAAAAGGTCGTACTGCCCCCCCGAAAGAATACCTGTTGGTACTCCGTTTATAAACCCGCGAAAAACGATACCGTTATAATAGCTCATATCGTTTATTACAGAGAAATCTATGCGTACGCTTCCCTTTTTAGTGTCAGCACCAACCGAAAGAAGTACTTCTTCAAGCTCCGAGAGAGCCTTTTTGCCGTTCTCATTCGTAATTATCTCTTTGAGCTTTGCAATAACGCTTACGGGCTCTCCGTAGGTTGCAACAAGTGCTTTAAGCTCGTCACAAGCATCGGCGGGAACTGCCTCCGATGCGCATATAGCATCTATCCCATGCGTATTCTTTTCACCTACGCAATGCAAAAGCTTTCCTCTTGCTTCTTCGGATACGTTCATTGTATCAAGAACTGCCGATAATACGCCAAGGTGAGATACGTCAAGCACGAAGTCATCGGATATTTCTCTCAAGCTCGCAAGCGCAAGAGAAAGCACCTCGGATAAACAATATCTGTCTATCTCGCCTACGCACTCAAGTCCGACTTGCATTATTTCCTTAAAAGAATCGCTTCCCTTTTGTACTCTGTAAACGTTCTCGTTATAGTAGACCTTATTGACGTATCCCGAAACGTCCTTTGTATTCTTAACGATAGACAAAGTCACATCGGGCTTTAGCGCCATAAGCTTTCCGCTTCGATCATTAAATGTGATTATATGATCGGAAATGAGAAAGTTTTTGTTTCTGACATAAAGGTCATACTCCTCGAACTTGCTCATCTTATATTGCGAATATCCGTATTTACCGTAAAGGTCACGAAGACGGAACACAGCTTTTTCGTCATTAGTAAGGACGGAATCCCCTATCTTCATTTTGTTTCCTCCTTTTGTGTATTGCCAAGAACCGAGCGATATCCCCCGCTTCCGTATACAAGACATTTATTTACTCGGCAGATGGTCGCCGTGCTTGCACCCGTTTCCTTTGATATCTCCTGATAATTTTTGCCGTTATTAAGCATTTCGGCTACCTCAAGTCTCTGTGAGATATCTTGAAGCTCCTTTATAGTACATATATCCTCAAAAAACGCGGCACATTCTTCTACCGTATTTAAACTAGTTACTGCCTCAAAAAGTTTGATCTCTGCCTCGGAATAATGCTTTTCCATAAATTAAGCACTCCTTTACTTTATTTGCACTATATTTTAGCACATTAAAGTGCTAAAGTCAATAGCATTTGCAAAGTTTTTTGATAAATTTATAATATTTACAATTTTATTCAAAAAATATAGTTAAAATTTCAAATTTTAATTTCTTTAATTCGCGCAAAAAGGCGGAAAATTCCGCCTTTTTTGTGACGCTTTTATTTTTCAAGTTGCTTTTTCCTTTGTCTTAAAAGAATAAAATTCACGACTATTCCGAAAAGCGGAAAAAACATTCCTGCCAGAAGTCCGAATCTTATTCCAACGGCATCAGATGCTATTCCTACAAGCTGCGGAGCAACAGATGCGCCAAGGTCTCCGCCCGCCGCCATCATGGCATACATAACTACACTTCCGTGAGGTATCCTATCCGCAACGGCAATAAGGCTTCCCGGCCAAAGCATAGACACACAAAATCCCGTAAACGCGCAAGCAATAAGTCCTACAATGGCACTGTTTGAAAACACGGCTATTCCGTAACACAAGGTTGCTCCTATTGAGCCAAGGAAAAGCATCTTTTCGATATTTTTTCCGTATTTAGCGTAAAGAGAACGTCCAAGTCCGAGAGCAAAGGCAAACAGAGCTACACCGAAAATATCTCCGAATATCTTGGGAATTCCGAGAGCCTTTTCAATATAGCTTGAGCACCACTGTGACATAGTACACTCCGCCGCACCGCCGAGGAATATCGAAAGCACACATAGCCAAAGAGCCTTTTGCTTGAAAAGCCCAATAATACCCGAAGCGCGTTCGGGCTTTTCAAGCTCGGGAAATTCCGCGCGGGAATATAGTATGAATGATAAAAACGGCATAAGGGTAAGAATAGCCGTGAGTATCTGCCAATATTTTCCGCCTACAAGAAGCAAAAACACCGTGCAGAATATTGCCACTCCGACACAGCCCCACGCGAAGATCGAATGAAGCTTGCTCATTTCCCTATCGGGATTTTCCGAGGGTATCGCCGCTATAATAGGGCTTATCAGCACTTCGCCAAAGCCTCCAGAGATCGAAAAGAGAACCGTTCCCAGTGCAAGTCCCAAGTACACGTTACCCCGAAAAATTATTGGAGAGAGTGCGTATAGGACCATTCCCAATACCGAAAACACAGGCATTAATCTTACCGCAAAGGGTATATTGAATTTATGCGAAAAGAAGGAAAAGATAAGGTCAATTATAAGCTGCGTAAAGAAATTTATCACCACAAGCGTTCCGAGCAAGGTATAGGATATACCGTAAAGCTCGCGAAACGTGATAAACAATATAGGTGGAAGCGTTCCGATAACCGCTCCGCCGATATTCGACACGTAACACGCCGCCTTTATTCTGAAATATTTATCGGTCATTACAAGCTTCTCCTGTTAGATTATAAGAAAAAGCACTTGCTTTCGCAAGTGCTTTTTCTGGAGCTGGTGATGTGACTCGAACACACGACCTGCTGATTACGAATCAGCTGCACTACCGACTGTGCTACACCAGCGCAACATTGATATTATAATCTAAAATCTCGGTTTTGTCAATACTTTTTCCGAAAAAACACAAAAATCCTCTTTATCTATTGATTTTAAACGCTTTTTATGTTACAATTAATCGTATTGATATAACTCTGTATAAAAAAGGAATTATAAACATGCCTATGAATCTTTGCGATATTCGCAACATAAAACAAACGATGGCTATGTTCGGCATAAATTTCCGCAAGGAATTCGGACAGAACTTTCTGACAAACAACATGGTAGTCGAGGATATAGCCGATAATTGCTGTGACGACGAAAACAGCACTATCCTTGAGATAGGTCCGGGTATCGGCTCTTTGACGAGCGAGCTTGCGCAACGATACCGCCATGTCGTTGCCGTTGAGATAGACCGCGGTCTTATTCCTGTGCTCAAATACACTCTCGGTGAATATAACAACGTCACTGTTATCAACGAGGACGTTATGAAAGCCGACCTCAAGACTCTCCTTTCGCCCTATTTTGAAAAGGGCAAGGTATCGGTCTGCGCAAATCTACCCTATTATATCACCACGCCGATACTCATGATGCTTCTTGAATCGGGACTTCCCTTTGACTATATCACAATAATGATTCAATCCGAGGTAGCCGACCGTCTCTGCTCTGCCCCCGGCGGAAAGGACTGCGGAGCTATAACGGCAGTGCTCAATTACTACGGCTCTCCCGAAAAGCTATTTAAGGTATCTGCGGGCAACTTCATTCCCGCGCCCAAGGTCGATTCCTCGGTCGTACGCATAAAGCTATTCAAGGAAAAGCCTTGCAACCCCTCCGACGAAAAGACCTTTTTCAGAACGGTACGTGCCGCTTTTGAGCAAAGAAGAAAAACTCTGCCGAACGCCCTCTCCGCTGTTTTCTCCGAACTCTCAAAGGAGGAGATAACCTCTGCGATCACAGACTGCGGACACGACCCGAATATACGCGGAGAAAAGCTCTCGGTGGAGGAATTTACCGCTTTGTCCGACGTTTTATACGAAAAGATACAAAAGCTTCAAAAATAAAAGCGAAGGGCTGTCTCAAATTGGATTTGAGACAGCCCTAATTTAGGGGATAGTCAGATTTGAGCAAGAAGCGTCGTTCTTCGGGGCGTGATGCGTACAAAGGTACGTCGAGTCCCGAAAACAACGGTAGAAAAAAGTCCATAAAAATGAAGGATTTCGAAGAAATTCAACATGTTATTCTCTCATTTACGTTTTTTGAGCGTATAATGAGTTTTTTATTTATCTCTTGGACTTTTTTCGGTCTTGCCAAATGTGACAGCCCCTTCTTGTTCTCAAAAATAACGATTAGGAGTCCTACGCCTTCGGGTTGCCGAGGCGCTACTCCGCGCATCTTCTCTTTTTCTTACTCGTCAAGCGCCTCAAAACGCTCACGGGCACGAAAAAGAAGAGAGACGCACCAAATGCCCGCCAAAGCGACCACCGTGTATATGATACGGCTTACAAGTGCCGTCTGCCCACCGCACAACCATGCGACGATATCGAACTTGAAAAGACCTATGCTTCCCCAGTTCAATGCGCCTATGATAGTGATTATAAGGGCTATCCTATCCATGATCATTGTGTCTTTCCTCCTTGAACGTTTGTACCGTTCAAGATTATTTTTTACACGTCAAGTTTTTTTATTACGTGTATTTTCTTCCAAAAGTGAATATTTTCATAAAGCCGTCACAAAAATTCACACAATTTTGCTTTTATATATATTTTATGTTAAAAAAACGATGTTATAATTTATAATATAAACTGCATAATTTTTGATTTTTTTTTGAAAGGGATAACAATGCTCGAATTAAAAAACATCGTAAAAACCTATGTCACGGGCGACATGGAAGTCAAGGCTCTTGGCGGAGTCGACCTGCGCTTCAGGGAAAATGAGTTCGTGTCTATCCTCGGCGCGTCGGGTTGCGGAAAGACCACGATGCTCAACATCATAGGAGGTCTTGACAGATATTCCGAGGGAGATCTGATCATCAACGGAAGATCTACCAAGCTTTTCCGCGACAGAGATTGGGACACCTACAGAAACCACTCAATAGGTTTCGTTTTCCAAAGCTACAACTTGATTCCTCACCAGACCGTTCTTTCAAACGTTGAGCTTGCGCTCACTCTCTCGGGCGTTTCAAAAGCAGAAAGACGCGCAAAGGCGATAAAGGCACTTGAAAAGGTAGGTCTTGGCGACCAGCTTCACAAAAAGCCAAATCAGATGTCGGGCGGTCAGATGCAGAGAGTCGCTATCGCGAGAGCTCTCGTTAACGACCCCGATATACTTCTTGCCGACGAGCCTACGGGAGCACTTGATACGCAGACGAGCGTGCAGATAATGGACCTTCTCAAAGAGGTCGCAGAGGACCGTCTCGTCATCATGGTAACACATAACCCCGAGCTTGCCGAGCAGTATTCCACGCGAATAGTAAAGCTTCAGGACGGCTTGGTAATAGGTGACTCCGACCCTGTTCTCGACGAGGAATACGAACAACTCATAAAAAAGGATACGCAAGCGATAATTCAAAACAAGAAAGACAAAAAAGCGAAAAAGGCTGAGGCTAAAAAGTCATCGATGTCCTTTAAGACCGCTGTCTCTCTATCCTTCAAAAACCTGCTGACCAAAAAAGGAAGAACTATAATGACCTCCTTTGCGGGAAGCATAGGTATTATCGGTATCGCGCTTATTCTCGCACTTTCAAACGGCATACAGCTCTTTATCGATCAAGTTCAGGAGGATACGCTTTCGACCTATCCGCTCTCTATCATGAAAGAAACGAGCGACCTTAACGCAATGATGAGCGCCATGACAGAGGTCGAAGAAGACGCAAACGCGGAAAGAGACCCTAACAAGATCTACGTTGACGATTCGATGGGCAAAATGGTAAATGCCATGCTCTCTACGACCACTAACAATCTTGAAAAATTCAAAACTCATCTGGATACGAATTTTGATAAATTAAAGCCCTACGTAAATGATATTCAATACACCTATGACTTAAATCTTCAGGTCTATAATATCGTTCCCGACAAGGACAAGGACGGCAAGGATTACAACAGAGTAACAAAGCTCGGTCTTGGTACGATGCTTGACAACATGGGCGACAGCTTCGCAGGACTCAGCGAGCTTGCAGGCACTTCGGGAATGATGGACGTCATGACCGAAATGATAGACAATCAGGAGCTTCTTGACCAGCAGTACGACGTCGTTGCGGGTGCTTGGCCGAAGGAAGCAAATGAGATAGTACTCGTTGTAAACAAGAACAACCAAATAAGCCGTATGACCCTTTATATGCTCGGTATACTCGACCAAGGCGAGCTCGAGGATATAATGAAGACCCTTATGACCGATAAGGAATACAAGGACGAACCTATCGATCCGTTCGATTTCGATTACTTCCTCAATTCCGAGTTATATCTTGTAAACACCTCTGATTTCTTTGTAAAAGATTACGACCAAGAACAGTATACGGGTGATGACGGAAACAAGTACCACGTCTGGAAAGACGTACGCGAGGAAGCTAATTACGATGAAGAAGGATTTATAACCAAACACGGTATGAAGCTTAAGATATCGGGAATTATCCGTCCTCGCGTTGACGCTACGGCAACATCCATAGCAAGCCCCATTGCTTATTCAAAAATGCTTACGGACACTGTACTCGAAATGAACGCCAACAGCGAGATACTCAAGCAGCAAAAGGCCAATCCCACTATAAACATCACAACGGGTCTTCCCCACGAGCTTGAAAACAAGAAATACACCGTTGATACCGTACACGAGCTGTTTGCGGCGTTCGATGCAAATACCATGAGTCAAATATCGTCCATGATGGGCGGTATGCTTATAGAAGATTTTAAGACAGCAAGCAATGAGCTTGAAGAAGGCAAGCAGATGAGCCAGAAGCTCGAAAAGTTTATCACCTACGCTACACTGCTCAACGACACAGATAAAAAAGCCCTTGCGCTTGCGATGTATGACAAATTAGGCGATACCCCAATAACGATCCCCGGTGTTCCGATCCCTATGACCGCAAAAATGATAGTTCATCAGACGCTTTCACAGGGTGGGGTTCTCGCAATAGATTCAAGAGAGGATTTTGAATTCTGTCTGCCCAGTATAGCTCAGGATCAGCAGCAATACGGTACACTGATAGGTATTCTTGCACAGTATTCGACAAACGTATCCGAATTTTATCCCACACTTGAAGCTACGCTCGGAAACATCTCGCTTTCCAAAGATTTCTGTGTAATGTGGATAAGATCCTTGGCAGGTCAGGAGGAGGCTAACGACAAGGCTTCCGAAATCGATATGACCACAGAGGAAATAATCGAACTTTTGACCATGATGGCACCCGAAACCGATGCAACACTTAAATCCACTCTCAAAAAGCTTGGTGATGCACAGGAAGCTTCTCCCGCATCGATAAACTTCTATGCCAAGGACTTCGCTTCCAAAGAAAATATAGAACAGTTCATTTCCGACTACAATGACACCGCTGCCGATGATGACAAGATCGAATACACCGATCTTATCGGCATCATGATGTCCTCTGTTTCTATCATTATCGACGTTATCTCTTACGTTCTTATAGCATTCGTTTCTATCTCCCTCGTAGTTTCATCTATAATGATAGGAATCATCACAAACATCTCGGTGCTTGAGCGTACAAAGGAGATAGGTATCCTCCGCGCTATCGGTGCGTCGAAGAAGGATATATCCCGTGTATTCAATGCAGAGACCTTTATTATCGGTCTTGCGGCGGGTATTCTGGGAATACTCACCACCGTTGTGCTCTGCCTCCCCGTCAACGCTATAATCCAAGCACTTACGGGATTTGAAAATATCAACGCTGTCCTTCCTCCTGTTGCGGCTTTGATCCTCGTTCTCATAAGCATGGGACTCACGATCATCGCCGGTCTCATTCCTTCAAAGAAGGCATCAAGGAAAGACCCCGTTGAAGCTCTCAGAACAGAATAAAAAAATTGGGGCTGTCGTGCAAAATACGATAGCCCCATAGAAAAAGGTATAAATGGGTAAATTAAAAAATAAATTGTATCGCTTTATGTATGGTCGATACGGCTCGGATACGCTAAATAAAACGCTAATTATCACCTACACCGTCGCGGTTGTCGTTTATAGTGTGCTTTCTCTGTTTGTAGACTCCGTTTGGTTCAGCTTTTTCTATTTTGCTTTCTCTGTTACGCTTATATACATTATTTTCTTCCGTATGCTATCAAGAAACATACAAAAACGCAGACGCGAAAATGAGAAATTCTGCGGATTCTTTAAGCTCCGCCGTAATAAGTTCCGCGACAGAAAAACTCACATTTACAGAAAATGCCCCCATTGTAAAGCAGTCCTGCGACTCCCTAAAGCTAAAGGCAAGCATAATGTTATCTGCCCTCGCTGTAAAAATCGATTTAGTGTAGGTAGATAAGGACGCGGGGGACGCGCTTACTTTTTCTTTCGCGAAAGAAAAAGTAAGCAAAACAGTGGTTATTATAAATAACCGTTTGAGGGACTTAATAATTTTAGGACAGTCGAAGTGATATGCACCCCAAAAGTTAGACCCTTTTGGGGTGCATATCACCTCGACTGTCCGTTTCATTAAATTAAAGCAAAACAAATCGGCTACGTATAAGACTTTTTGGGTGAAGTTCTTTGAGAGCTCGAGAACTTTCTTGAAAAGATTGTTCTCGAACGCGTCCCCTTAATGTTTGTCAGAGGAACGGATAATAGCGGCTATGCTTGCGGAAATAGTGACCGCGCCAACACAGAGGAGGGCGAGGGTCATTTTTTTATAATCGCTGGGGCGCACGAAACGAGATATTTTTCTGACCTGAACAGTCTGACCGATTCGATAATTATCGTTAGCGATAAGTCTAAATCTGCCGTTTGCATCAAGAGCCACGGCACGCTTATCGTCACGAAGCTCCAAAACAACTGCATTCATCATGTCAAATGTCTCCTTTCGTCTTTATATTGGCGCATCGGCACATAATACCGATTTAGGCGGAAGGTATTTCTTTAAATACTCCGAAATTATCGGAAAACAACCAATACACACTTCCGTAGCCGTCACAATATATTTACGATGTCTCTCAACTGTTTTTCGGGGTATAATGCAATTTTGACATATCTCTTTTATAGGAAGAGCCTTTTTTCTTCTCATTTCCGCGCATAGCTTTGGAGAATCACACAGAAAACGAACGACTCTTCCGCACTCGTGACGAGTCTTTTCATGTTTCGGTGACACCGACGGAAGTTCGGTAAAGGATATACCGTATTCCTGCAAAATATCCGATAGCTCCGCTATCTCGGCGCGAGTAGCCTCCGCGAGAGCCTGTCTCTCCGAGTCAATCTCGTCCGACGGCTCAAATCCCGACTCCATCTCGGCATCAAGCGAAACGGTCGATGGCTTGCTTGCTCTCATATGGTCTATCAAGCGATTGCGTATAACGACCTTTGCGTAAGTCTCGGGAGATGCTTGACCGTTATACCGCCGCATAGCGTCGCAAAAGGCTTCAAGAGCTATGGCGTACTCGTCGTCATGCACGGTTATAAAGCGTCCGCATACGGAACAAGCCGTTCTCAAAATAAGCGGACGATAACGTTCTGTAAGCTCGTGCATGGCAGTATCGTCATTTACCGCTTCTTCTATTTTCTCGAGTCTTTCTCTTATCTTTTCATTTTTATTAAACATGAGAAAAATCCTCCTTTCACGGATGTTAAAAGCTATTACCGTTAAATATCCGCGTCCTTCATATATTCGCTTCCGTGAAGAGCGATAAATTCCTTACGCGCAGGCAGGTTGTCACCAAGCAGAGTGTCGAACATCTCCTCTGTCTTTTGCGCATCGGTAGGCGTTACCGAAATAAGACGTCGCGTTGCGGGATTCATCGTCGTCTGCCACATCATGTCGGGCTGGTTTTCACCAAGTCCCTTTGAACGCTGGATACTGTATTTCTGCCCCTCAAGCTTCTTCAAAATATCGGCTTTTTCAAATTCGTTGTAGGCAAAATAGGTATCGTCCTTGACGCTTATCTCAAAGAGGGGCGATTCCGCGATAAACACCTTTCCCTCTTTAAGAAGAGTGGGAAGCAGACGGTAGAAGAGTGTGAGCAAAAGCGTACGTATCTGGAATCCGTCCTCGTCGGCATCGGTACAAATGATTATCTTTGACCAACGCAACGAATTGATATTGAAAGCCGCAAGGTCGGTCTTGACCTTGCCCGTTATCTCAACTCCACAGCCTATAACTCGAAGAAGGTCGGTAATGATGTCGCTCTTGAATATCTTTTCGTAAGTGCTCTTCATACAGTTGAGTGTCTTTCCGCGAACGGGTATTATCGCCTGAAACTCGGCATCTCGTCCGAGCTTACAAGACGTAAGAGCAGAGTCTCCCTCAACGATATAAAGCTCGCGCTTGTCGGGGTCTTTTGAACGGCAGTTGACGAACTTTTCAACACTGTTCGCCATGTCGATGGTCTGTGTCAGCTTTTTCTTGATATTGAGTCGCGTTGCCTCAGCATTCTCACGGCTTCGCTTGTTGATAAGCACCTGATTTGCAAATATCTCGGCTGCAGTGGGATTTTCAACGAAGTATATCTCCAGATTGTTCTTGAGAAATTCTGCCATTGCTTCGTATATAAAGGTATTGTTTATAGCCTTTTTCGTCTGGTTTTCATAAGACGTCAGCGTAGAAACACTGTTTATAACAAGCATCAGACAATCGGCAACGTCGGGGAAAGTTATCTTTGATTCGCTCTTGTTATATTTACCCATATTCTTCAGGTATTTATCAAGAGCGTAAACGAATGCGACCTTGACCGCCTTATCGGGTGAGCCGCCATGCTCAAGGAAGCTTGAGTTATGATAATATTCAAGACCGTGAACCGTGTTTGAAACGCAGAAAGAAAAATCCGCCTTTACTTTATACTCGTCCTTGTCCGCACGGTCGCGTCCGCGAGTCTCCATATGCCAGAGCACAGGAGCAGTAAGACTGTTTTCTCCAACTGTCTCCGAAACGTAATCGATAATTCCGTTCTCGTAAACAAAGGTCTGCTCACTGAATTTTCCCTTCTCTGTCTCTATTGCAAGCACAAAAGATATCTTGGGATTCACGACCGACTGACGCTTCATAGTCTCAATAAAGAATTCACTCGGAATGCTTATGTCTGTAAAAACGTCAAGGTCAGGCTTCCAACGGACAACCGTTCCCGTTCTTCTTTCATTTTTCTCAAGAGGGCGAGTCATAAGCTCGCTCACGGGTTCTCCCTTGCGGAACTTTATACTGTATTCATTGATGCCGTCGTAGGAATATACGTCCATATACTCCGAACTGTACTGTGTAGCACAAGCACCAAGACCGTTGAGTCCCAATGAATATTCATATGCAGAGTCGCCATTATTGTTATCGTACTTACCGCCCGCGTAAAGCTCACAGTAAATAAGATCCCAGTTCCATCTGCCCTCAGCCTCGTTGTATCCGAGCGGAACTCCGCGTCCGTGGTCATCGACCTGAATAGAGTTATCAAGAAATGCCGTTACTCTTATTACAGAACCGTGTCCCTCTTTCGCTTCGTCGACGGAGTTTGAGAGTATCTCGAAAAATGAGTGCTCACAGCCCTCAAGACCGTCCGAACCGAAAATGACCGCAGGTCTTTTTCTTACTCGGTCTGCACCCTTTAAGGATTTTATACTTTGATCGTTATATTGTTTTGGCGTTTCTTTGTTATTTGCCATTAATTACCTCTGAAAATAAATTTATTTTGATAAATACTCTGATCGTTTTTTCAATAGTTTTCTTTTCGGTTATGTTTTCTTTTGGGTTATGTTTTCTTTTTGGTTACTTTTTCTTTTTCAAAAGAAAAAGTAACGCGCGTCCTTAACTCCTCGGTTTGCAAAGAGTCTCCCACGAGATAGCTCGCGAAGCCTTTAAAAGCTCATCGCAACTGAGTTCAACAGCGCTTGCCGAAGAACCTGCCGCGGGATAAATTATATCAAAGCGTCGGAGCGATTCATCAAGATAGACCTGCACTCCGTCAGGAAGAGCAAACGGACATATACCGCCTACCGCGTGACCCGTGAGAGCCAATGCCTCATCGGGCGTAAGCATACGCGCCTTGAAGCCGAATCTCCCTTTAAAAAGCGAATTATCTATTTTATAGTCACCCGCGCAGATTATCATTATACAACCGTCCGCACCGTCGTGCAAGGTAATGCTTTTGGCTATTCTTGCCCCCTCCGTGCCGAGAGCCTCGGCGGCAAGCTCTACTGTCGCGCTCGATACGTCAAATTCGCGGATACGTTCCGCAAGTCCGTATTCGGACAAATATTCTCTTACCTTTTCTACAGACATGATATCCCTCTTTTTGCTTACTTCTTAAAGAACAGAACCCCGAGGCAAGCAGGTCCGCAATGGCTTGATATGGTACAGCCCGCGACCGTTTCTATTACTTCTGTAAAGGGGTGAAGCTCTCCTACGAGCTTTATCGCCTCGTCAACTATCTCACGCGGCGCATGCGAGTGAGTTACGAAGATGCGGTCGTAAACGATATCATCTCTGCCCTCAAGTCTGCCGCGAATGTAATCGGAAACCGATCTGTCGATCTTTCCGCGGTATTTTCTGCCGACATGCATCTTGCCCTCTCCTACCTCTATCTCGGGCTTTAATTGGAGCAGATTTGCACCGAGAGCGACTATTCCCGAGCATCTTCCGCCCTTTCTTAAATATTCAAGAGTCTGAAGTACAAAGCTTACGTCAAGCTTTTCTATAAGCTCATGAAGCTTTGAAACTATCTCTTCGGCATCCATTCCCGCTTCTGCCATCCTTGCCGCCTCTATAACGAGGTGACCCGAGCCGCTTGAAAGGTTTCGGCTATCGATCGGATAAACTCCGCCTATATCCTCTGCCGCGATACACGCGTTACGGTAGCAGGACGAAAATTCGCCCGAAATGTTGATATGTATTACCGAATATCCGTCGTCAACGTACTTTTTGAAAATATCCTCGTATTCTCCTACCGAAATAGCAGAGGTCATCGGCAACTCACCCGTTTCGCTGACGTATTTGAAAACGTCTGCCGATGTTATATCAACACCGTCATGGTAAAGCTCTTCGCCAAGCGTTATACCAAGAGGAATAACCTCAACGTTGTATTTCTCATAAAGCTCTGCAGTAAGGTCACAGGTCGAATCACAAGTGATTTTTATCTTACCCATTATATGCTCCTTTATAAATATTACTAAATATAATTATACATATTATATTTTAACATACTTTTCAAAAATTTACAAGAGCTAAATTTATAAAAATCTATGAAAGAAAAATACATTTAAGAATTTCAAATTTTGATTTTGCGAGTTGTTTCACAACTCGGTCAACAAGTCGGTTCGCGGTTGCGTCCCGCGAATTTGCTACGCAAAACCCGACTTGTTGCGCTATACCATGTTTATAAAACTCCCCGACAAACCGCAATTTGTTTGAATATCAGCTTTTACTACACAAAAAAACAGAGGTTAAGCCGATTTTAACAGCTTAACCTCTTGATATTTTTAAAGCTTAACGATATTTCCGCTCTTTCTTGCTTTCTCCGCACAGAATACCGCGTGATGACTTATCTTGGAATCCTCAAGCGTTGCACAGGACACCGAAATATTACCCGTATTGAGATAATCAACAAAGTCGATCGTAAGACCTCTGTCTCCGCCTCCGTGTCCTCCCGACATACCTATCTTATCTCCGCCTTCCTTGAGGTCGTAGAACTTTTCCTCATAACCGATCTTAACACTCGGTGTCATTTTTCGAACAACGAACTTGGAATCCTCAAACGTTCCCTTTATCTCGCCTCTCGTACCGACGATATGTATATTTCTTTCGGGTTTAGCGCTTCCGCCTACCATGCTGAAGCTACCCGTAGCTCCGTTTGCGAAATTAACGATAACAGTCTGGTGATCCACGTTTCCGTCACGTTCGAAATCCCATACGCATCTGCCGTAGTTATTATCGGTACTGAGCGATTCTGCCTTTCTCTCGGCACTGAGCTCGCCCTCTCCCTCAAGGCTTCTCCATACGTAATGTACCCATCTTGTCGCATCAAGATAATTTGACTTTGCAGAGAATATGCACTCGTCAACGTACGGACAGTCTGCCATACAGCGAGAGCCTGCGCCCTCGGGTTTTCTCTCAAGACCGAACTGGAAGTCGTCACCGAAGCTTGCAACGGATACGGGCTGTGTATCGTTCATCATCCAAAGCATGATATCCATATCGTGACAAGATTTAGCTAAAAGCATAGGCGCAAAGCAGAGCTTCTCGGAACGCCATTTTCCACGAACGTAAGATACTGCCATGTGGTGATAGCTTACGTGCTCGCACATCTCAATGGAAATTATCTTTCCTATCTCACCCGACAAAACGCGCTCCTTTACGGCACGATAAAAATCGGTGTATCGAAGAACGTGACCGATAACGACTCGGCTTCCGTACTTTTTAGCGACCTCGCAAAGCTCGTTCATTTCCTCCTCGTTTACAGCAAAGGGCTTTTCAAGTAAAAGATCGTAGCCCATTTCAAGAACGGGAATAGAAGTCTCAACGTGGAGCTGATCCATCGTTCCATTTATAACCGCATCCGCAAATTTTTCTCTCTTTACGAACTCGGAAACGTCGGCAAAGCAATTCTCAAGCGGTACTTCGTACTTTTCTCTCATAAGCTTTGTTCTAACAGGGTCGGGATCAACTATTCCCACTACTTTTAACTTCTCGGGAAACTCAAAGCAGAGAGATGCGTATTTATCTGCTCTGTTTCCTGCGCCCAAAAGAACGACTGTGATTTGTTTTTCCATATTATTTCTCCTTTATTTATTGACATTTGAGTGATTTTATTATATCATATATAAAGAGCGATTTATAGCACAAAACTGCTCTTATTTATTAAAATTTGAGGAAATATATATGAAAAGCATCTATGAATCCCTCCCGATGTCAGACTTACCGATCCTAATAAGGCGCTTTGAGGATCATGTATCTCGCGATCACGTTAATTGGCACGAGGAAATAGAAATACTGTATTTTACAAGAGGAGAATCCTCTGTTTTCTGCGATCTTAAGGAATTGAATGTCAGAAAAGGAGACATCGTTTTCGTAAACGGAAAAGAGCTTCATTCGGGAACGATACGCGGCTACGGCTCGTCGTATTACTGTATCCATGTAAACACCGATTTCTTTCACAATCTTATCGGAAACGAATACGTTATCTTCGAAAATCTTATCCGTGACGAAGAATGCTCCGCGCTGCTTGAGCACATTATAAACAAACGTTCGAGCGAAAGCTTCAAAGACACCGTCTCACTAAAAAAAGAGCTTTACGAGTTTTTCTCTTTGATAACCGAACGCCACGTCAGCTCTGTTCTGAACGAAGAGGATTACAAAAAACAATTCAAAAGGCTTGACACATTCAACTCGATAGTAGAATTTATAAACAAGCATTACAGTGAGGATCTCAACGTGACGGCTCTTGCGAATCGTTTTTTCATAAGCCCGTCGTATTTCGCTCACCTGTTCAAGAAAAAATCGGGAAAGAGCGTGATAGAATACATAAATGAGGTTCGTATCACCCACGCGAAGTCCTTTCTTGAAAAGGATGATACGTCTATCGGAAGCATAGCTCTGCTCGTCGGATTTGGAGATATAAATTATTTCAGCAGAAAGTTCAAGGAGCTTGTGGGTATGACCCCAACAGAATATAAAAAAAGCTGTTTTAAACAAGAATAAAAAACTGTAAATTCTCGTCAAATAGCAACCTCTTGACAGAACTCTCAAAATATCGTATAATTATTATAATGTTTACTTATTTTAATGCATATAACGTAAAGGAAGATAAAAAATGAGACCCGAACTTCTATCCCCCGCGGGAAATTTTGAAAAACTTAAAGCCGCCGTTCTTTACGGTGCAGACGCGGTATATCTTGCGGGAAAACGCTTTGGCATGCGCTCCGCCGCTGACAACTTTACCGACGAGGAGCTTTTCTCAGCCGCAGAATACGTTCATTCGCACGGCAAGAAAATATATCTCACGCTAAACACCATGCCTCACGGCTACGAATATCCCGCACTCCGTGAATTTCTGACGAGCATAAAGGGTGCCGGAATAGATGCTCTTATAGTCGCTGATCTCGGTGTTATGGCTCTCGCGAAGGAACTTTTACCCGACGTAGATATACATATCTCAACACAAGCGAGCATCGTAAGTCCCAAGGCGGCAAACGCCTATGCGGCACTAGGAGCTACACGTCTTGTTCTCGCGCGCGAGCTTACGCTTGATGAAATAAAAGCGATACGAGACTCTCTCCCCGATAGCGTTGAGCTTGAAGCCTTTATCCACGGCTCTATGTGTGTGTCTTATAGCGGAAGATGTATGCTCTCACACAATCTGACGGGTAGAGACGCGAACCGCGGCGCGTGTACCCAGCCTTGCCGTTGGGTGTATACCGTTACCGAGGAAAAGCGACCCGAAATGCCCTATCCCGTTGAGCAAAACGAGCTTGGCACTTTCATCATGTCTTCAAAGGATATGTGCACTATTGAGATAATTCCAAAGCTTATTGAGGCCGGAATATCGTCGTTCAAGATAGAGGGCAGAATGAAAAGCGCGTACTATACTGCCGTCGTAACGAATGCCTATCGCATGGCTATCGACTCGTATATGCGTGACCCCGAAAGATATACCTACGACCCCCGTCTTATGCGCGAGCTTGAAAGCGTTTCACATCGTGAATACTGCACGGGATTCTATCTCGATTCTCCCATGGAAAACCCACAGCTTTCAACAATAAACGGATATATTCGCGAAAAAGCGTATTTTGCAACAGCTCTCTCAAAAGATGAGCTTCCTCTTCCCGACTCACTTGCAGACAGATGCGACCTCTTCCCTTTTATCCAAAGAAACAAGGTAAGTATCGGTGACAAATCCGAGCTTATCTCGCCTAATAAATTCGGACGTGCGTTCGAGGTCACCGAGCTTTTCTCAGAAAATGGTGATCCGCTTGAGTCCGCTCCGCACCCCGCACAAAGATTTTTTGTAAAAGTTCCATTTGAAGTCTCTGCAGGCGACATAATGCGTTCGGGCAACGACGATATTTAACGGAGGTATCATGCTAATAATAGAATTTCTGAAAGCTATACTTTTTGGAATAGTCGAGGGGATAACCGAGTGGCTTCCCGTAAGCTCTACAGGGCATCTTATACTCCTTGACGAATTTCTTTCGCTTAACGTAGCCTCTCATCTGGGCGAGGAATTTGCGAAAGAATACTGGGATATGTTTGAAGTCGTCATTCAGCTTGGCGCGATACTTGCCGTTGTCGTTATGTTTTTCGGCAAACTCAATCCTTTCTCACACAAAAAGAACAGATCCGAAAAAAAAGGCACTTGGGTGCTTTGGGCAAAAGTCTGCGTTGGAAGTGTTCCCGCCGCCGTTATCGGCATCGTTATTGACAAGATAATAGAAAAGGCAAGCGGAAAAGATATCGACGGTTGGCTCTACAACTGGCAGGTCGTTTCTATTGCGCTTATAGTTTACGGTATACTCTTTATAATCATCGAACGCGCGTACAAGAACAAGGAAAGCGCTGTTGCCTCGGTCGATGATATATCATTTTCAAAGGCGGCTATTATCGGCTGCTTTCAGGCTCTTGCGATAATCCCCGGAACGTCACGCTCGGGCTCTACGATACTCGGCTCTCGCCTTATCGGTATCTCACGTCCCGCTGCCGCTGAATTTTCATTTTTTATGGGTATTCCCGCAATGGCGGGAGCAAGTCTTTTAAAGACCTACGGATTTCTCGATTACGTAAGCGAAGCTAACGTATCCGTTCCCTTTTCGGCATACGCCATTTTGCTTTGCGCGGCAGTTGTGGCTTTTATAGTTTCTATGGTAGCTATAAAATTCCTTATGGATTTTGTGAAAAAGCACAGCTTTGCTCCTTTCGGAGTTTACCGCATTATCCTCGGTGTGCTTGTCATCGGTTGGTTCTTGATAAGATAATTAATGACAAAAGGAGCTATATATGAAAGAAAAGCTCAATATACCTTATCCGATAATAGTTGAAGGCAAATACGACCGCCTGCGTCTTTTATCGGTCTGCAACGCGAATATCCTCACGACCGACGGCTTTGGGATATTTAAAAAAAGCGAAAAGCTCTCGCTTATCCGTCAGCTCTCCGCACGTACCCCGATAATCGTTCTTACCGATAGCGACGGCGCGGGAAAGGTCATTCGCTCGCATCTTACTTCGGCAATTCCAAACGACAGATTGATACAGCTCTATATTCCGAGAATAAAAGGCACTGAAAAGCGAAAGGATACCCCCTCGGCCGAGGGAACGCTCGGTGTTGAAGGAATGGAGCGAGAGCTTCTTTTCGACCTGCTCTCTCCCTTCGAAGACTCCGAACGAGTCTTTGCCGCCGCACAAAATCCTCTATCGAAAGCCGATTTCTATGCCGACGGGCTATCAGGACGCCCCGATAGTGCCATGCGCCGTGACGAACTTGCTAAAAAGCTTGGTCTCCCGCCTGCTATGACCGCAAATGCTTTGCTCGCCGCCCTTAAAATTCTTATTTCCTACGAAGAATATTGCCGACTCGTCGGAAGATAATACTTTGGGGACGCATTTACTTTTCTTTCGCGAAAAAAACAAGCAAAAGAAAGCAAATAAAGAAGTTATATAAATAAACGTTTGCAAAAAGTAAATTTGTTTGTATTTTTATCGAATTTTGTCAGAAATTGCGCTAAAGCTCTTGACAAGCATGTGATATTGATTATATAATAAATTTATGTAATTACGATGCTGAATAAAAATACAAACAAGGATACTATGCTCATATGAAATTTCATAAAGCAAAAACATCTGAAAGAAGCAGCATCGGATCGTTACCGATACTGCTTCTTTGCTTTTGTCTGCTCCTTTCCTCATGTGCAGATTCCTCGACGAAAACAAACGAGCATTCGCTCTATCTTTCGGAATCTATGAACGGAGAGGCTTCGGACAAGACCGATTTTTTCTTTTTCATAATTCCAAAGGACGCTTCTCCGGAACTCATAAAAAGCTCAAAAGAACTGTGCGAGAATTTTCGTGCAGAAAACGGCGTAAAGGCGCAAGTTTACTTTGACGACGAGCAATTGCCGATATACCAATATCCTCGCTTTATCCTTATTGGAGATACTGCGTATTCCTCGTCGCACAAAGCTATCTCTCATTTAAACAGAGATGATTACGTCTGCCTATCCATTGAAAAGGACGTTGTCATAGGCGGCAAGAGCAGCTCGGCATCAATTCTCGCAATAGAGCGTTTCACAAGAGACGTACTTCCATATTTTGACGGTGAAAGCGGTATCTCTGCGGCAAGCTCATTTGAATTTTTTGCGGAATATCCGCATAAAGATCTGACCATAAACGGTTATTCTCTTTCCGACTACACATTTGTTTATCCGTCCGAAAACACAATGAAAGAAATGGAGCTTGCCTATCTTCTGCGTGAAAAGCTTGCCGACACGTGCGGTGCATACCCAAAGATTCTATCCGACAAAGAAGCCGACGAAACGGGCAGACTTATATGCGTTGGTAACTGCTTCGGAGAGGCTCGTACAGAGTCGCAGATAGCTTACGAGGGCAATAGCTTAAAGCTTTTCGCGTCTTCTCAAAACGCATTGGCGCAAGCTGCAAATACTCTCTTGAAAAAATTCGAGAAATCCCAAAGCGTTACGCTTCGGGAAAATACGTTGATCGAGTCAAAAACTCCTATAATAGACTTTAAATCGGTGTTCGCAAACAAAATAGAAAGCGAAAACGACCTTGCAAGTATAGTAAACGTGTGCAAGGAAATAAAACAAAATTTGCCTATGCTTGTATGCTTTGACCTTCCGACCACCATGGAGCTTGAGGCATATAAAAAGAATCTTAACGAATATACCTACGTTGAAAACGGGCTTTTCATTTTGTCAAGCAAAAACGAGATAATTTCACTAAAAACAGATGATAGCCTTTCGGTTGTCGATATAAACCTAGGTGATGGCTTTGATTACCGCGTTATAGTTCTCGATACGCGCAACGGCAAAGAAATATTGGATTCGGCAATATCGAATATATCAGATAGCGTTACTACCGTTTTATTTACGGTGTCAAATGGCATACAAAAGCCCTCTCTTGAGCGAGACGATATTATTTTAGAGCTTGAAAGCCAAAGCGGTAACCGCTCGATACATACGAACATTTTTGCTCCTATAGGCGCGGCAACGGCACATGAAAAAACTGTAATTATCAATCATGCTCTCTTGAATGAAGCTGTTTTTTGAATGAATAAAATTCATATTTAAATGAATAAAATTCGATATTTTCAATAAGTTTACAAAAAATTGCGAAAAATCTATTGACTTAACGCTTTACGTGTAGTAAAATTATTTTATATTTTTTAATAATGCCTGCGCACGCAATACGTCACCACAGCGCGAAAGGAAGGTTTTATATAATGGATATCAAGATATCTTTAACAGATTCACCAAAAACTATGCCTCCCGAGGAATCTCTCGGATTCGGAAAGTTTTTTTCCGACCATATGTTCATAATGGATTACGATACCGAAAACGGCTGGCATGATGCCCGCATCGTTCCATTCGGTAATTTCTCTATTCACCCCGCATCTACCGTTCTTCATTACGGTGCGGAGATATTTGAGGGGCTCAAGGCGTACAGACGCGCAGACGGCGGCGTTCAGCTCTTCAGACCCATGGAAAACATTCGCCGTATGAATCGTTCGGCAGAGCGTATGTGTCTGCCCGAGATAGATGAGAACGATGCTCTCGAAATACTCACCACTTTCGTAAAGCTTGAGGAAAAGTGGGTCCCAAATTCATTCGGCACATCACTCTATCTCCGTCCCTTTATGTTCGGAAATGACGAGGCTCTCGGAGTTCACGCGGTACACAACGCGACCTTTATGATAATCGCCTCTCCCAGCGGAAGCTACTACGCGGAAGGCATCAACCCCGTCAAGATAATGATAGAGTCCGAGGATGTACGCGCGGTTCGCGGCGGTACGGGCTTTGCAAAATGCGGCGGTAACTATGCGGCTTCAACGCGTGCGGGTGAAAGAGCCGCAAGAAAGGGCTACTCGCAGGTCCTTTGGCTTGATGGCGTTGAAAGAAAGTATATCGAAGAAGTCGGAGCAATGAACGTTATGTTCAAGATAGACGGAGAGATAGTAACTCCCGCACTTACAGGCTCTATCCTCCCCGGTATTACTCGTATGTCTTGCATCGAGGTCCTCAAAAATATGGGATACACCGTAAGTGAGAGACTCCTTTCTGTCGACGAGCTTGTAGGTGCTATGAAATCGGGCAAGCTTGAGGAAGCTTGGGGCTGTGGAACAGCGGCTGTCGTTTCTCCTATCGGCAGACTTTGCTATCAGGACGTTGAGTACGACGTAAACGGCGGAAAGATAGGCGAAGTAACGCAAAAGCTTTACGATACACTCACGGGAATCCAGTGGGGCAAGTTAGAGGATACTTATAACTGGATACTCAAGCTTTGAAATATATAATAATCTAATGAAAACATGCGGTTTTTTATTGTGCAATACGCACATATAGAAAGCCGCATATTTTATATTATTTATATTAAATGAAAATTTTTAAAAAAATTTGTGAAAAAATATTATTTTCTCTTGACAAATAAAGAAAAATAATATAAAATACTCATATCGACTGTGAAGGGAAATCATTTTTGCAGAAGCATCGCAGAGAGCTGTCGGTTGGTGTAAGGCAGTATGCAGAGTAAAATATGTCTCCTCCCCGAGTTTCCGACCGAAAGCGTTTTTCAAAAAATCGTGATTAGACTCGGACGGCATCTCCCGTTAAAGAGAAGTCTTGTTGTCTGACAGGACATGAGTGGGTGATCAAGGATCATCAATGCAGAGTGGTACCGCGGGGAATAACTGTCTTCGTCTCTTTTATGCAAAAGTTATTGCTGTTGCGTAAAGGAGCTTTTTTTATACAAATTGCCCCTCACTCTTGCGCACACAGCGAATGAAAAAAGGAAAGGGATTTTCTTATAATGAAAAACTGTGAAAAGTATTCAAAACAATTTTTTGCCCCCAGAGGCATTACTATGGAATGGATGCGTAAGGATTATATCGACAATCCTCCCACATGGTGCAGTGTTGACCTTCGTGACGGAAATCAGGCGCTTATCGTTCCTATGAGCCTTGAGGAAAAGCTTGAGTTTTTCAAGCTCCTTTGTAAGATAGGTTTCAAGGAGATAGAGGTCGGATTCCCCGCCGCTTCCGAAACAGAATATGAATTTTGCCGCGCTATCATAGAGCAAAACCTTATCCCCGACGACGTGACCATTCAGGTTCTTACACAGTCGAGAGAGCATATAATCGCAAAGACCTTTGAGGCAATAAAGGGCGCAAAGCACGCAATAGTTCACCTTTATAACTCGACCTCGGTCGCGCAGCGCGAGCAGGTCTTTAAGAAAGACAAACAGGAAATAAAGGACATAGCCGTTTTCGGCGCAAAGCTTTGCAAAAAATACAAGGCTGAGGCAGAAGGCAAGATCACGTTTGAGTATTCTCCCGAAAGCTTTACGGGAACAGAGCCCGAATACGCTGCAGAGGTGTGTAACGAGGTCATCTCCATTTGGGAGCCTACTCCCGATGACAAAGTCATCATAAATCTTCCCGCGACAGTTTCGCATTCGATGCCTCACGTTTACGCGGCACAGGTCGAATTTATGTGCAAAAATCTTATCGACCGCGAAAATCTTATCATTTCCCTGCACCCCCACAATGACAGAGGCTGTGCTGTTGCCGACAGTGAGATGGGTCTCCTTGCGGGCGGTGACAGAATCGAAGGTACACTCTTTGGAAACGGAGAACGCACGGGTAACGTTGATATAATCACTCTCGCTCTTAATATGTATTCTCAAGGAATTGACCCGAAGCTTGACTTTTCAAATCTTCCCGCAATCACCGAGGTCTACGAAAAGGTAACACGTATGCGAGTTTATCAGCGTCAGCCGTATAGCGGACAGCTCGTCTTTGCGGCATTCAGCGGCTCGCATCAAGACGCTATCGCAAAGGGCATGAAGTGGAGAGAGGCAAAAGGCGGAATTTGGAACGTTCCTTATCTTCCCATTGACCCCACCGATATCGGACGCGAGTACGAGGCAGACGTTATCCGTATCAACTCGCAGTCTGGTAAGGGCGGTATCGGATATATTCTCGAAACGCAGTTCAATCACAATCTCCCGCCCAAGATGCGCGAGGTATTTGGATATCATATCAAGAACATTTCCGACCACGAACACCGCGAGCTTCAGCCTTTTGAAATATACGACATTCTCATGCGCGATTTTGTGAACATAAACAAGTATGTTGATGTCTCACGCGCAGTCTATACCGATGAAAACAACGGTATCCGCGCATACAGCGTAATACGTTATCACGGTGAGGATAAGACCCTTACCTCCTTCGGTAACGGACGTCTCGACTCGGTAGCTAACGCTCTAAAGGAGCTCCTTGGAATAGAATACACGCTTGAAAGCTACACTCAGCACGCGCTTGAGGGTAGATCTACCTCCAAGGCAGCGTCTTACGTAAGCATTGAATACGATGACAATATCTATTGGGGAGTCGGAATAGACAGCGATATTATCGTATCGTCTGTAAAGGCTCTCGTCAGTGCCGTAAATATCATGATAGATAAAACCGGCGTAACGACAAAATAACAAAGGAGATATTCAAATGAAAATGACAGGTGCGGAGATAATCGTTAACACCCTCATCGAACAGGGCGTTACCGACGTCTTCGGTTATCCGGGCGGACAGATAATAAACGTCTACGATGCCCTTTATAAATACAGAGACAAAATAAACCACGTTTTGACGGCACACGAGCAAGGCGCGGCACACGCGGCTGACGGTTATTCAAGAGCCACGGGAAAGGTCGGAGTTTGTATCGCGACCTCGGGTCCCGGTGCTACGAATCTCGTTACGGGTATCGCGACCGCAATGCTCGACTCTATCCCCATGGTAGCTATCACGGGAAACGTTCCCTGCTCTCTCATCGGTAAGGACAGTTTTCAGGAAATAGACATTACGGGAATCACACTTCCCATTACAAAGCACAACTATTTCGTAAACAATATAGAAGACCTTGCGGATTCTATTCGCGAGGCTTTCCAGATAGCTAAATCGGGCAGACCAGGACCTGTGCTTATCGACGTTCCAAAGGACGTTCAGATGGGACTTTATGACTACGAACCAAAGCCTGTGGTTGAAAAAACACCTCTCCCTTGTGTAAAGGATAAGTATATTGAGGAAGCTATCAAGCTTGTAAACGAATCAAAGCGTCCTTACATATATATCGGCGGAGGCGCGGCAGGTCTTGGCATGGGTGATGAGATACTCGCGTTTGCAGAAAAGATAGACGCATACATCGGTTGTACCTTTATGGGACTTTCGGCTATTCCCGACGGACACGAAAGATTCCTCGGCATGCAGGGCATGCACGGTCATTATGCGTCCTCAATGTCGCAAAAGGATGCTGACCTCATTATCGGTATCGGAGTACGCTTTAGCGACAGAGCTACGGGTAACGTGGCAAAGTATGCAAAGAACTCAAAGATAATCCAGCTCGACCCCGATTTTGCAGAGATAAATAAAAACATTAAGGTCGACCTCGGTATAATAGGTGACGTTCGCGATGCGTTCTCTAGAATAGCTACGGGAGCAGAGGCAAAGAAAAATCCCGATTGGCATGATATCGTAAACGCATACAAAGCAGACGAGCTTAAATTTGATAAAGAAGCGGCAAAAGTTGCGGGAGATAAGCTTACTCCCCGAAAAGTATTTGATATCATAAATGCAAATAAGCAGAAGCACACAATAATAGCGACCGATGTTGGTCAGCACCAGATGTGGACTGCTCAATATGCAGAGTTTGATGCCACGAGACGTTTTGTTTCAAGCGGCGGTCTTGGAACTATGGGATTCGGACTTGGTGCGGCTATCGGAGCGCGCGTTGCAACTAATGACCCGACCGTTCTTATTACGGGTGACGGAAGCTTCGGTATGAACTTAAATGAGCTTGCAACTGCAGTTACCTACGACCTTCCCATCGTCATAGTTCTTATGAACAACGGTGTTCTCGGAATGGTTCGTCAGTGGCAGACCCTCTTCTTCGGTGGACGCTACTCTAACACCGTTCTTGAGAGAAAGACCGATTTCGTAAAGCTTGCAGAGGCATTTGGCGCTAACGGATTCGTAGCATCGACTCCCGAGGAGTTCGAAGAATGCTTTAAAAAGGCTGTCAATTTGGGAGGTCCCGTTATAATAGACACGAGGATCGACAAAGACGAATTCGTTCTTCCCATGCTTCCTCCCGGCGGCTCAATAGATGATATCATCGTCAACGTTCAGAAATAAGGAGACTTGAGTCATGAGTAAATTCGTTATCGCAGTCTACGTTGAAAACAAATTCGGCGTTCTGACCCGTGTTACAAGTATGTTTACCCGCCGCGGCTTCAATATAGATGCCTTGACGGTTGGAGAGACCGAATCTCCCGAATACTCGCGTATCACAATCTCAATGTCCGGAGACGGATACGCAAGAGAACAGCTTATCAATCAATTGCGTAAGCTCTACAACGTAAAAAAGGTCGAAGTCCTTGAGGACGATTCCATAAAACGCGAGCTTATGCTAATAAAGGTACGCAACACCTCGGAAACACGCGGCGACGTGCTTTCGGCTGTTGAAGTTTATCGCGCGAAGGTAATAGATTATTCGATGGACGAGATGTGCATCGAGATAACGGGCGACCCCTCGAAGATAGACGCTTTTGTAAAGCTTATGATCCCTTATGGAGTTCTTGAAATGTGCCGTACGGGTATCGTAGCGCTTGAGCGCGGAACTACCACGCTTTTGTCAAAGTAAAAATTTAAAAAAATAAAACATAAAAAACAATTAAAAGGAGTAAAAAATCATGGCAAACATTTACTATCAGCAGGATTGTGATCTCAATAAACTCAGCGGCAAGACCGTTGCTATCATTGGTTACGGTTCGCAGGGTCACGCACATGCACTCAACCTCAAGGATTCGGGTGTTAACGTTATCGTAGGTCTTTACGAGGGAAGCAAGAGCTGGGCAAAGGCAGAAGCTGCAGGTCTTAAGGTTATGACCGCCGCAGATGCCGCAAAGAACGCAGATCTTATCATGATCCTTATCAATGACGAAAAGCAGGCTAAGCTTTACAAGGAAAGCATTGAGCCCAATCTTACCGAGGGCAAGACCCTTGCTTTCGCACACGGCTTTAACATTCACTTCGGTTGCATCAAGCCTCCCAAGAACGTAAACGTTATCATGATCGCGCCCAAGGGCCCCGGTCACACCGTTCGAAGCGAGTATCAGGTTGGTAAGGGTGTTCCCTGCCTTATCGCTATCGAGCAGGACGCAACGGGCGATGCCCTTGACATCGGACTTGCATACGCGCTCGGAATCGGCGGCGCT